>JAWXBS010000024.1:0-66552 GCA_034440275.1 Alphaproteobacteria bacterium | reverse complement strand
GAGTCGGCGGGCGCGCTGCGACCACCGGCGGCGGTACGAGTGGTGCGGGCGGAGGGGTGACCATCTTGGCGGGCGCCGTCTCGTTGGACGCCGTCTGGAACGATGGTCCGTCCGGCATCAGCCGCTGGATCTGCGGACCGGCGACGAGCAGGCCGAGACCGACGGCCACCGCTGCGATCGGCCAAAGGACGAGACCGCCGCCAGAGGACTTGGCACGGACCCGACCGAAGCGCTCGCCGTGCAACTCGCGCAAATCGCGCGGATCGATCAGGTCGGCGACGACGGGCGCGCCTTCGCCTGAGCGCTGGAGGCCTGCCGCGGCGAGCAGCGGCGAAAACGGCAGCGCCAGTCGTCCTACTTGGCCCCAGAATTCGCGGTCGTTGCGGGAGAGGGCTTCTGCGTAGATGCGGGCAAGACCCTTGCGGGCCGTTGCAGCCTCCGAAAAGTCGACGAGCGCGGCGCGGATGTCGCTCGGATAGTCCATGGCCGCGAGGGCGGCGTAAGCGGACCTGAACGCGGCTTCACGGCGGGTCGCGGCAAGCGCAGGCAGGGATTTGCCGCCCCGTTGGCCCTGATCGGCGCGGACGTAGGAAAACTGCGAGCCAAGGCGACGTTGGGCTTCTTCGGACGGCAGGACGGCGCCGGCGCCTGAGGCCGGGGCAGCCACCGGACCGCGCGCCTTGAGCGCCCGGACACGTCCGGCGACGGGGGCCAGCTTGCGGTCCAGCATTTCGGCGGCGTTGGAGCCCCAGCCGTTGGGCGCAATGTCGCCCTCGAAGACATCCGTGACCTCAATACCGGGACCGTCGCGGAACACTGCAGGGATCAGGTCGCGCTCAAGCGCCGGATCGGTACGGATAGAGACGGTCTGGCCGAAATGCGCGCCGATGGCGGCTTCTGTCGCCACCCAGTCGCAGCGCAGCGCGTCTCGTGACCAGAGCGCCACGACGGCCGTGCAGGCGTCGATCTCGTCGTAGAGACGCGTGGGCCAGTTCGGGGCGTACTGAAGAGGGCCGCGGGAGACCGATAAACCGGTCCGTTCCAGCGCCTTGGAAATCCGCAGGGCGAGTTCAGCGTCCGAAGGCGCGAAGGTCAGGAATACATCAGCCATGGGCTTGGTTAACAAAAACGGGCGCGCGCGCAAACCTTCGGTTTGTTCATGGCTCCCTTCGGTCGGCGTTCGCCGGCAAGTGCGTCTTCGGCGCCGCAGCGAAAAGGGTTCGCGGAGGCCGGAGAATCTCGATTGAACAAGAGGATGGCTGCTGCGCGACCCGCCCCGACGCTCGAACCCCCGAGGGCCTTTCTGGACGTCTCCCGGTCGTTGACGGGCAAGCTCTGGCGGACGCGCGAGGCGGACGAAAAGCTTGTGGCGGACCACCGACGCCAGTTCGGCCTACCCGAGGTCGCGGCGCGGCTGCTCGCGGGGCGTGGCGTCGGATCCGCCGAAGCCAAGTCTTTCCTCGAACCGACGCTGCGGGAATTTTTTCCCGACCCCTCGTCCTTCATGGACATGGACATCGCCGCCCGGGTGATCGAGGACGCGATCGTATCGGGACGTCCGACAGCTGTGTTTGCTGACTACGACGTCGACGGCGGCACGTCGGCCGCGCAACTCGTGCGCTATTTTCGCGCACGCGGACGCACCCTCACCATCTACGTTCCCGACCGCATGACCGAGGGTTACGGCCCGACGGCGGGCGCGTTCGAGCGCCTGAAGGCTCAGGGCATCGAGTTGGTCATAACCGTCGATTGTGGCGCGGCGGCGCACGAACCGCTGGAAGCAGCGGCCGCGATGGGTCTCGATCTCGTCGTGCTCGACCACCACCTGATGTCCGGCCCGCCGCCGCCGGCGCTGGCGGTCGTCAATCCCAATCGCCCCGATTGCAAATCAGGCCAGGGCGATCTCACCGCCGCCGGCGTGGTCATGGTGACGCTCACCGCCGTCAATCGCGAAGCACGTCGACGCGGTTCGATTGGTTCGAACAATTTGCCGGATTTGCTGTCGAATCTTGATCTCGCAGCGCTCGGCACGGTGTGCGACGTGGCGCCGCTCACGCGCTTCAATCGCGCGATGGTGGCGCAGGGGCTGCGTGTTCTAGCGCGCGGTGAGAACATTGGCCTGAGGGCGCTCGCGGCAAGCGCCGGCAAAAGCGAAGTCGGTACGGTTTATGATATCGGTTTCATCCTCGGCCCGCGTCTGAACGCAGGTGGACGCGTCGGCGACGCCTCGCTCGCAACGCGCCTGCTTTCAACGGAAGACCCCGCAGAAGCCGCCGATCTCGCGGCGCAACTGGAGCAGCTCAATACTGATCGGCGCGCCAAGGAAGCGCAGATGCTGATTGCGGCGCAGGATCAGGCGGAGACTGAAGCTCTCACCCGCGCCGTCGCAGTCGTCGGCGATCCCTCCTGGCACCCGGGCGTCATCGGCATCGCGGCAGGGCGCCTCAAGGATCGCATCATGAAGCCCGTCATCGTGCTGGGCGGCGGCGGGGAAGGCGAACCGGCAAAGGGTTCGGGACGCTCTGTACCGGGCGTCAATCTCGGCCGCGCAGTGGCCGCTGCCGCGAAGGCCGGGATTGCGCGCGCTGGCGGCGGGCACGCCATGGCGGCTGGCCTCACCGTGGACTGGGATCGCGTGGACGACCTTCGAGACTTCCTCTCGGAAAATCTTGGGCTCGAAATTGCCGGCGCCGACGGGGAGGCGCGGGCGCTCTGGATCGACGCTACGGCCTCCATCGGCGGCGCGACCTCGGAACTCATGTCGGCCCTCGACCGGATCGGGCCGTTCGGGGCCGGTCACCCGGAGCCGGTCTTCGCCATCCCCGAAGTGCGTGTGCAATTCGCCAGCGCAGTGAAGGGCGAGCACGTCCGGTTCGTGCTGCAGGATGCGCGCGGGGATCGCATTCGCGGCATTTCCTTCCGGTCGGCTACCACGCCTCTGGGCGAAGCTCTGCTCGCGCGAGAGGGCGCGCTCCACGTCGCGGTGAAACTGAAGCGCGACACCTACGGGGGTGGAGACAAGGTCGAAGCGGAGCTGCTCGACGCCGCCCCTTTGGGCTGAGCAGTGTTCCCGGCGTGCTTGCCACCGGCGGCGGAGCCTATTATATCCCCCGGCTCGCGATCGGGCATGCCTTTGGGCGGTGTCCCGGGGGCCCTTCGTCTATCGGTTAGGACGTCAGGTTTTCATCCTGAAAAGAGCGGTTCGACTCCGCTAGGGCCTGCCACTTCTTCGCCGCGCTCGCGCCTTCAAAGAGCGCTCCCCGGAAGCTTATGTGCGGCCTTTGGCGGCGTGAGCGGCCGTGGACACGGACGGCGCCTTCCGCTCTAGTCCGCGCCCGCGACGGTGGCCCACCCCGGCGCGGGTTCGTGACGCAGGCCTTACCGATGAGCATGATTTTTACACGTCGCGCGGTGTTCGGCGCTCTTCCGCTGGTCGCTTTGGGTGCAACGCCAGCGTTCGCCGATGGCCTGATCGAGCGGCGGGAGTCGCAGTACAATACGATCTACATCACCCGAGAGGGCCCTTACGTGGCCATGCAGTTCGGCGTGAACAACCAGCTCTTCACCGAGAACCTCTACGATCCGTCGCGTCCGAAATTCCTGCCCATGGAATATACGCGGATGATGACGCTCTCGCTCGCCTACGCGGCCAATCCGGCGAAGGTGCTGGAAATTGGGCTCGGGGGCGGACGCACCGCCGTCTACCTGACCGATCATGTGCCCACGCTTTCGGTGACGGCGGTGGAGCTTGATCCCGAAGTCGTGGCGATGGCGAACAAGCATTTCGGTGTCCGTCCGTCGGCGCGCTTGCGCGTGGAGACGAGCGATGGCCGGATATTCCTGACCCAATCGCGCGATCGCTACGACATCATCATCGTCGACGCCTATCGCGGCACCTTTGTGCCGTTCCATCTGACCACGCAGCAGTTCTTCATACTGGCCAAACGCAAACTCAATCCCGGCGGGGCCATCGTGCAGAACATTGCGCCAAACGTGGTGCTGACGGAGTCCATGATCGCGACACTGCAGGCGGTATTCACCAATGTTGATACCTACGAGATCGCAGGCAGCGTCATCGCCATCGCCTACGACGGTCCAGCGAAGACGCAGGCCGCTCTCTTGGCGCGCGCGACCGCGCTGCAGACCCGGTACCGCTTCACGCACGCACTGCCTGCGCTCGCCCGCAGTCGCCGCACGCCGCCGAAATCCGCCCGCCGCCCGCTGACGGATGACTTCGCGCCGGTCGAACACCTGCGCGGCATCCAGGCGCACAATGCGAGACGCAAGTGACCCGCAACAAGTCGATCCTTATTCTCGTCTACGGCTTCCTTATTGGCATCGCGGTGATGGGACTGCAGATGGCGACCAGCCGTCCACTGACGCCGCACTTCGGCAGCGACATCTTCGTGTGGTCGTCGCTCATCTCGGTGACCATGCTGGCGATGATGGTGGGCTACTATGTGGGCGGGCGCGTCGCAGACGCGGCGCCGCGCTCGGAAGTGTTGGGTTTTTGCGTTCTGGCGGCGGCGGCGTACCTGGCGATTGTCCCTGCGCTGCTGCAGCAGGAGTTCATCGCCGACCCTGACCCGTTCTTTCCGGGACTGAAGAGGTCGGTTCTCGCCTGGATTTCGGCAAGCGTCCCAAGCTTGCCACTCGGCGCGATACTCGCGTCCATGCTGCTCGTCTTCGTGCCGTTTACGCTCCTGAGCTTCTTCTCGCCGTTCTGTATTCGCCTGTTGCTCGCGGATGCCGAACACGGCGGACGCATTGCGGGCTCGGTCTATTCGATCACTACGTTCGGCAACATCATCGGCGTGCTCGGCACATCGCTCTGGCTGATGACCTTTTTCGGGACGCGCGAGATCACTTATCTTTTCGCCGGCTGGCTCGCTGTTTGCGGAGTTGGACTCGTGCTGCTCCGCGCGAAGGCCACCGATGATCCGCGCTAGTTTGGTCGCCTTCGCGGCGCTTCTTGGCTCTGCCCACGCCGAGGTGATCGACGCGACGGCGAAATACCCTGAAGGTCCGCTCTGGCAGGGCGACACGCTCTACGTCGCTGAAATGGGCGTCGACACGGTTTTCGCGCACCAACAAGGGCGCAAAAATGTGTTCTGGAAGGACGATGGATGTGGGCCGACGTCTGTCGCGCCATATGGCGACGGCTTGCTCGTGCTGTGCCATCTTGGCCGCGCCGTGGTGGCGGTGAACGCCGCCGGGGTTGAGCAACGTCGTTGGCGCGCGGCCGCGAACGGCGTGCGTTTGCGCGATCCCAACGACTCTTTCGCCGATGGCCGAGGCGGTGTCTACTTCAGCGATCCGGGCATTTTCTCGATCAATACGCGCCCGCACGGTGCGGTGATGCATTTGGGCGCCAATGGCGTCCTGCGTCGCGTCGCCGAAGACCTGCACTACCCGAACGGTGTGTTCGTCGACCGGCGCGAGAACACACTTTACGTGGATGAGCACATGCGTCGCCGCGTGCTGCGCTATCCGATCGCCGCCGACGGCTCGCTCGGCGCGCAGGAAGTGTTCGCGGATATCAATGCGCTGACACAAAAAATGGGAACTTACGCCGAGGCTGGCCCTGATGGGATAGAGCGTGGGCCAGATGGCGACTTCTATGTGTGCCTGTATGGGGAGGGGCGGGTGCTGCGTCTTTCCTCGCGCGGGACCTTGGTGGCGTCCATCGCTGTGCCGACGCCGTACCTCACGAATATCGCCTTCGGGCCAGATGGCGCGGCATATCTCACCGGATCATACGACAACACCACGCCGCCGTTTCCCGGCGCCGTATTGCGACTTTCGCCTGCCGCACTGGCGCCGCGCCGCTAGCGTCGGCGCGCGTGAGCGTCTACATCACAGGCGATCGGGGCGTAGCTCAGCCTGGTAGAGCACCTGCTTTGGGAGCAGGGGGTCGGGAGTTCGAGTCCCCCCGCCCCGACCATTTTACACACGCACCGGCCTTCTCAGGTCGAGTGTCAACGGAAACTCGAGATTGTGCTCCTGCGGCGGCGCGGTGACCTTTCCGGGTGTGTGGCCGTGGTCCTGAAACCGCGCGAGTCGACGGGCTTCAGCTTCGTAGTTGTTGACTGGAAAAGTCTCGTAGCTGCGCCCGCCCGGATGGGCGACGTGGTAGACGCAGCCGCCGCGCGAACGATCCGACCAAGTGTCGATCAAATCGAAAACGAGCGGCGCGTTCACCGGCAGCGTCGGATGCAGCCCCTCCGGTGGTTTCCACGCCTTGTAACGCACGCCAGCGACGTACCTGCCTTCCACCAGCGTCAGCGGCACGCGACGTCCGTTGCAGGAGAGTATGTGACGCGCCGGGTTGAGGCCTTCCGCGCTGACCTCCAGTCTTTCAACCGATGAGTCTACATAGCGGACGGTGCCGCCGATCGCGCCTTCCTCACCGAGCACGTGCCATGGCTCCAGCGCCTGGCGCAGCGTGATCTTCACGTCATCTCGCACGACCGCGCCGCAGAACGGAAAGCGAAATTCCCATTGCGCAGCGAACCACGCGGCGTCGAGAGCATACCCGGCGCCTTGAAGGTCGGTGAGCACGTCGTTGAAGTCACGCCATACGACATGCGGAAGCATGAACCGATCGGCGAGCGCTGTGCCCCAGCGCACCAGATCGCCCGTCTGCGGCGTGCGCCAGAACCAGGCCAGAAGTGCGCGCAACAGCAGCTGTTGCGCCAGACTCATGCGTGCATCCGGTGGCATCTCAAAGCACCGGAATTCCACAAGACCGAGCCGGCCGGTCGGACCGTCCGGCGAGAAAAGTTTGTCGATGCTGATCTCGGTGCGATGGGTGTTGCCCGTTACATCCGTGAGCAAATTGCGGAGCAGACGATCGACGATCCATGGCGCAGGAGCAGCGCCCTCATCGGGCAAGGGAAACTTCGCGAACGCGACTTCGAGTTCGTACAGCGTGTCGTGCCGCGCCTCGTCGACGCGCGGCGCCTGGCTTGTGGGGCCGATGAACAGGCCGGAAAAAAGATACGAAAGCGAAGGGTGGCGTTGCCAGTAGATCAAGAGGCTCTTGAGCAGATCTGGGCGACGCAGGAAGGGCGAGTCGTTGGGCGTCGCCGCGCCGACGACGACGTGATTGCCCCCGCCCGTGCCCGTGTGACGACCGTCGAGCATGAATTTTTCGGCGCCGAGACGCGTCTGACGGGCTTCCTCGTAGACCGTTGTGGTGGTCGTCACGCAGTCACGCCATGACGAAGCCGGATGAATGTTGACCTCGATGACGCCGGGGTCGGGCCCGACGCGGATCACATCGATGCGCGGGTCCCACGGCGGCGGGTATCCCTCGATACGCACCGGCAGGGATTGTTTGCGCGCGGCGGCTTCGATCGCCTCCACGAGATCAAGATAGTCCTCGAACCGCTCCACCGGTGGCATGAACACGCACAACACGCCATCGCGCACTTCCGTGGCGACGGCGGTCCGAACGTCGTCAATGCCGATCTCCTGTGCGATCTGCTCCTGACGTTCGACGCTCGATGCAGTCACCGCCTGCGAACGTTGCGGACGCGGTTGAGGGAGCGGCGCGCGCTCCTCAGCCGGATCGGCGGGAATGATGTGAGGATACTTCGCCGCCGGAATGTGGGGAAGCGACGACAGTGGCAAACGGTAGCCGATCGCGCTGTCGCCGGGCGCCAGATAGAGCTTGCCGCGCCGCAGTTTCCAGCTTTCCGAACGCCAAGCGCTCGATGCCTTTGCGTTCCATCGCTGAACCGGCAGGACGAAGCCGTTGGGTGCTCCGAGGCCGCGTTCAAAGACGCGCGCCATACGCGCACGCGCTTCCGGATCGGCCAGCTTTGGATCATCGGCGCTGACGTTGACCGGCAGGTCCGCCTCTTTCAACAGCCAGTGCGCGGGATCCTCGTACGCTGGAATGATGTGCTGTGGGTCTACGCCCAGTTCCTCGGCCACCGACGCGAGAAAGACGCCTGCGGCTGCTGGCGCCGGCTTTTCCGATTCTCTTTCCCTGCTGGCGTCGGCGATCAGCGCGGGATCGCGCCAGAGCGGTTTGCCGTCCTTGCGCCAGTAGACCGAGTAGGTCCAGCGCGGCAGCGTTTCGCCCGGATACCATTTGCCCTGACCGTAGTGCAGCAAGCCGCCGACGGCAAACCGATCGCGCAGGCGCTGCAGCAACTTCTCCGCAAGCGGCGGTTTGGCTGGTCCTACCGCGTCAGCGTTCCATTCCGGCGCCTCGTAGTCATCGATGGAGACAAACGTTGGTTCGCCGCCCATGGTCAGGCGCATGTCCTGCGCCTTGATGTCGGCATCGACATCGTCTCCCAGCTTTAGCAAACGATCCCACGCCTCATCGGAAAAGGGCTTGGTGATGCGCGGCGCTTCGGCGAGGCGCGTGACACTCATGGCGAAATCGAACGAGACGCCGGCAGCTTCGATATCCCCGCTGATGGGCGCGGCGGAGCGATAGTGCGGAGTGGCCGCGAGCGGTATGTGACCTTCGCCGGTGAACAAACCTGATGTGGGATCGAGGCCGATCCAGCCGGCGCCGGGCACGAACACCTCTGCCCAGGCGTGCAGATCGGTGAAGTCCTCCTCGGCGCCCGATGCGCCATCGAGAGCCTTCAGGTCCGGTTTCAGCTGGATCAGGTAGCCCGACACGAAGCGCGCTGCGAGGCCGAGGCGACGCAGCACCTGCACCAGAAGCCATGAACTGTCGCGGCAAGAGCCCGACTGCAGCAACAGTGTATCGTCTGGCGCCTGGACGCCTGGCTCCATGCGGATGAGATATTTTACTTCTTGCTGCAGGCGTTGATTGAGCGCCACGAGAAAATCCACGAGCGGCGTCGGTTCGGTGGAGATCGTGCGCATGTAGGCCGTCAGCTTCGCACCTGCCTTTTCCTTTTCAAGGTAGGGCGCGAGTTCCTTCTCCAGGTCCGGCGAGTAGGCGAACGGGAACTTCTCGGCATAAGGCTCGATGAAGAAGTCGAACGGATTGAACACCACATGTTCTATCGAGAGGTCGACCTCGATGCTGAAGTGATCTGTCTTCTCGGGGAAGACGAAGCGCGCGAGCCAGTTGCCGAAGGGATCCTGCTGCCAGTTCACAAAGTGCTCGGCGGGCGAAACCTTCAGTGCATAGTTCAGGACCGGCACCCGCGCGTGCGCCGCCGGACGCAGCCGGATGGTCTGCGGCCCGAGCGCAATGCGGCGATCGTAGGTATAGCTCGTGCGATGATTGAGGGCGACGCGGATGGTCATGGAGGTATCCTGACTCTTGTGTTGACCTTATCGGCGCCCGTGCGGGAAGCCCATGGCGGTGGAAACGAGTCGGCCAACCCGTGCGGCCTGCTCAAACCGAAGGCGTTGCGCGCCTGTCTTCGGGGCGCCGCGAACCCCGCTTAGGCAGTAGAACGGCGGAACTCCCGGTCAATCAATTCGTTGCCTCCACCCGGTCTCCCCTCCAGAGTCCCCGCATGCGCCTCACCATTCGCCACGAGACGGTCTATCAGTACGAGCGTCCGGTCGCGTTCGGGGGGTGGCGATTGCTCATGCGTCCGGTCGATTCCCATGCCTTGCGCATTCTTGATGCGTCGCTCGAGTTCACGCCGTCGGGCGTCACGCGCTGGAGCCAAGACGCGCTCGGCAACAGCGTGTGCGCGTTCCAGCCGCAGGGCGAGAGCGACATTTTGAGGGTTGTCAGCAATTTGCTTATCGAGCGGTTTCCCACGCCGCTCGAGGCCGCTGGACGTTTCGATCCCAATCTGGCGTTTCCGATCGTCTATTCGCTCGACGAGCGTCTGATCCTTGATCCATTCATGCGGCCGGCAACTGATGGCGACTCGCCGGCCTACCGTGACTGGCTCTCGCGATGGTCGACTGCCAACTACACGCTCTCTGTTCCGTTTCTTCAGGACCTCAACACGGCGATCCATAGGGACTTCACGTACGGCGAACGTCAGGAAGAGGGGACGCAATCCCCTTCTGAAACAGTCGGACGCGGCGCCGGAACTTGTCGGGACTTTGCTTGGCTCATGGTCGAGAGCCTGCGCCGCCTCGGTTTCGCGACGCGGTTCGTGACGGGCTATCTCTATGCGCCTGGCCTCAACACCCGTGGCGCGGGCGCGACCCATGCATGGTGCGAAGTCTTCCTGCCCAGCCTCGGCTGGATCGAGTTCGATCCGACGAACGGTCTGGCGGAATCTGTCGATCTCATTCGTGTGGCGGTGTCACGCACGCCGGATGAAGCCTCGCCAATGACGGGCTCGATCATGGGACATGCCACCGCGCAACTGATCGTTTCCGTGAGCGTGACGCCGGTGGTCACCGTCGGGGAAAACCTCGACGCCATCTGACGCCCGCTGCGCTTGACGGTCTTTCTGGGCGTGGACAAGGTGTGCGCCAGCCTGGGAGGAATTCATGCGTCGCACGGGCGCCCGCCATATTGTCGATGCGCTGGTTGCGCACGGCGTCGACCGTGTGTTCTGCGTGCCAGGCGAAAGCTATCTGCCCGTACTCGATGCGCTCCACGATGTTTCCGACAAGATCCAGCTCATCGCGTGCCGCATGGAGGCGGGCGCGGCAAACATGGCGGAAGCGCACGGCAAACTGACGGGACGCCCCGGTGTCTGCATGGTTACGCGCGGTCCGGGCGCCACGCACGCGAGTGTCGGTGTCCACACGGCGCAGCAGGATTCGACACCCATGCTCCTGTTCATTGGGCAGGTGTCCACCGCCGACAAAGGTCGCGAAGCGTTCCAGGAAGTCGATTACGAGGCCTTCTTCGGGCCGTTGGCGAAGTGGGCCGTCGAACTGGAGGACGCGTCGCGTGTGCGCGAGATTGTCGATCGGGCGTTCGCCACTGCACTACAGGGACGTATGGGGCCCGTCGCGCTGGCCCTGCCGGAAGACATGCTCGCCGCCGAAGCAGAGTCCGATTTCGCGGCGCCGCGCGCTGTCTCGTCACAAGGTCTTGATCCCGGGACGCTCGCCGATATTGGCGCGCTCCTCAGCGCCGCGAAACGGCCGCTGCTGGTGCTTGGCGGCAGCGGTTGGGACGCGGCGTCGTTGGCGGCGATCCGCACGTTTTCAGAACAAAATGATCTGCCGGTCGTGCTGTCGTTCCGGCGCAAGGATCTTCTCGACAACGATTCCCCCCAATTTGTGGGCGATCTCGGTCTCGGCCCTAACCCGAAACTTCTCGCGCGCATTCGCGAGTGTGACTTGATCCTCGCGGTTGGCGCGCGCCTGGGTGAAAATCCGACGCAGGGCTACACACTCTTCACGCGCGCCGAGACGGCCAAGAAGCTGGTGCATATCCACGCAGGCGCCGAAGAGATTGGGCGCGTCTGGCCGGCGCGGGTGGGCGCAGTTGCAGACGTGAGGGCCGCCGCCGCCGCGCTATCAGGTGTGCGTGTGCGCGGCGAATGGGGCGTATGGCGCGCCGCCGCGCGCAGCGACTACGAGGCATGGACGGCGCCGATCGCGGTGACCGGCGCAGTCAACATGTCCGAAGTCGTCGTGCACATGTGCAGTGTGCTGCCACACGACGCGATCATCACCAACGGCGCCGGCAACTACGCAGCATGGTTGCACCGTTTCATACGGCATCGGTCGTTTCGCACGCAGTTGGCGCCCACCAGTGGCGCCATGGGATACGGAGTGCCCGCCGCGATCGCGGCGAAACTGGCGCATCCGGATCGTGAGGTTGTCGCGTTCGCCGGTGACGGCTGCTTTCTGATGACGGGGCAGGAGCTTGCTACGGCCGTACAGTACAACGTGAACGTGGTGATCGTCGTTGTGGACAACGGCAGCTACGGCACGATCCGCCTGCACCAGGAGCGGCATTTTCCCGGCCGCGTCAGCGCAACGGATCTCCGCAACCCGGATTTCGCCGCCTATGCACGTGCCTTCGGTGCATGGGCCGCAACAGTTGAGAGCACGGAGGGCTTCGCGCAAGCGTTTGCTGAGGCCCGGAAGGCAGGACGTCCGGCGTTGCTGCACGTGAAGACCGACATCGAGGACATCTCGCCGGGCCGAACGATCGCGGGCCTTCGCGCCGGTAGTTAGGCCGCAAGCACGGCCATTCCGCGTCTGACGCCCTCGCGTTGGGCGAGGCGATCGCGGTAGCGCTCGAGGTTGGGAAACTTCGAAAGCCCGCCCGGTAGCTGCGCCGCCGAGACTGCGAGATGCGGATAGAGCAGTGCGTCGAGTACCGTAAAGCGCTCACCCGCCATGAAATGGCGTGTCGCCATGCGTTCCTCGAACACACGCAGCGTGCGCCGTGCATTGTCTTCGAATGTTTCGACCGCCCATGCGATGCGTTCCGGCGCCGATTTGTCCAGATAGGACGCTGCAGCGAAGTGCGGGCTGAGGCTGGCCGCGATCATGAAAGCCCAGTAGTCGAACTCCGCCGTTTCGCGGGCACTCTCTGGTCCCAGCTTGTGCGCTTTGCGCGCGAGATAAAACGCGATGGCCGCACTCTCACCGAGCGTGATAGGCAGGCCGTCGGGGCCATGCGGGTCGTGCATGGACGGCGTGCGCCCAAGCGGATTGGCGCCTTCCGCCGCGCGCGCCACGTCCTCGCGAACGGTGTAGGGCAGGCCCGTCTCCTCGAGGACGATATGGACCTTCTGGCCATAGACGGTGTGCGCGGACGTGAGTTCGATCATCGTCGTCTCCTACACGATCTGCCTGCGGCGCAGTTCGGCGATATCGGCGGTGCTGAGCTTTGCGAGATCACGCAGAACGGCGTCCGTGTCGGCGCCCAGCGCGGGGGGCGCGCGGTCGGCGACGGCGGGCGTACGCGACAGTTTCAGCGGGCTTGCCACCAATGTGACATCCGTTCCGTCGGTGCGCGTCATCTGGTGCGTCATGGCGCGCGCGCGGACCTGCGGATCGTCGAAGACCTGATCGATGGTGTTGATGGGACCGCAGGGCACGCCGGTCTGCTCAAGTGTGGCGATCCACTGGGCGGTGGTGCGTTTGCGCATGGATGCTTCGATGATCTCGATGAGAGCGGCGCGATTGGCGATGCGCGCCGGGTTAGTCGCGAACCGGGCGTCCGTTGCGCACGCGGCGATGCCGGCTTCAACGCAGAACGATCTGAACTGCCCGTCGTTTCCGACCGCGAGAACGATATGACCATCTGCGGTCTTGAAGACCTGATACGGCGCGATGTTGGGGTGCGCATTGCCGAGCCGCGTCGGCGCGGCGCCGGAGACAAAGTAGTTCATTGCCTGATTGGCCAGCATCGCCGTCTGGCAATCGAGCAGGGCGATATCGACGTGCTGTCCCTCGCCCGTGCGTTCGGCGTGGCGCAGCGCCGCGAGCATGCCGGTGACGGCGTACATGCCGGAGAAGAGATCCGCCACCGCGACACCGACCTTCAGAGGCTCCGCGCCAGGTGCGCCGTCCGGTTGCCCCGTGATGCTCATAAGCCCACCCATCGCTTGAACCAGATAATCGTAGCCCGCACGGGACGAATAGGGTCCGTCCTGTCCAAAACCGGTGATGGAGCAATAGACGATAGAGGGGTTGATCCGCGCCACGCTCGCATAATCGAGGCCGTACTTGGCGAGACCGCCGGTCTTGAAATTCTCCACCATGATCTGACAGTCCGGGATCAGGCCCGCGATGAGCGCCGCCCCCTCCGGCTTGGTAAAATCAATCGTCACCGAGCGCTTGTTGCGATTGGCCGCCAGAAAATAAGCCGCGTCACCGCGGCCCTCGTTTGCGGGCAAGAAGGGTGGTCCCCAGCCGCGCGTGTCGTCGCCGACGTCGGGCTTTTCGACCTTGATGACCTCTGCGCCCATGTCCGCAAGGATTTGTGTCGCCCAAGGACCGGCGAGAATGCGGGAGAGATCGAGGACGCGGACGCCGGAGAGGGCTGTAGGGGCGGTCATCTACTCGTCTCGCATCGTAAATTCACCTGCGCGGATGCGGGCGGGTAGCGCCGCGCAGAAATCCGCCACGGCGTCCGGTCCATGCATGTCGACCATATCGGTCAGCGCCGCGAAAATGGCCGTCGACGCTAGAAGTTCCGGTGCGACGCCTTTGGCGAGCGCCGCGTCCCAGGCGTTGAGCAACAGATCAAGCGCGATAGACTTCTGCGCAGCTACGTCGTGAAAATCGCTAGGCATCGTTTCAATCGCTGTGTCGAGCAGAGAGCGTGTCCGCGAGACGCAAGCCTTGTGACTTGAGCTCGCCTTCCTGCGTCTGTGCTCCCGGCGTGCAGGCGGGAAAACGCTCTTCTCCAGCTCGATAGCCGGCGTTGAAGGCGTCGACGAGGTCGGTGCGACGCGGGCCGCCCTCGCGGTCGAGAAGCTGACGCATGTACTCGCGCCAGGACTGGTCGCTGCGTCCTGCGCAGAGCAGGCGCAGGTAATGCGCCTGTCCCAGTACGTTGGCGAGCTGGCGTGTCTCGATCAGGTACAGCTGGCGCCGCCCCTCCGGCGTTTCAGGAGGCGCAGGCGGTTGTTGCGCCATTGCCGCGCCAGACAGTGCGATGGCGGTGATGAGCGTGGTGAGAAAGCGAGCGCGTCTCATGGCGTCAGGCTTTGCGCCCAACCATGGCGATACTGCGCGCTTCAATAGCCATCGGCGGCGCCATCCTTGCGCATTTCCGTGGCGGCGACGTACACGCCGCGTTCAGCGTCAAGCATGATCGCCTGGTAGCCGCCGAAGCTGCCGTCGCCGGGGCGAACGTCATGACCGCGTGCGCGCAAGGCTTCACGCACTGCGGGCGTCACGCCGGTTTCGAGGAACACCTTGCCCTTGCCTTGCGCGGGTTCGTCCGTCGGTTCCTGATCGTCGCCGTGTCGCCAGCGCGCGGCGTCGCCTGCCGCTTGCACATCCATGCCGTAGTCCACGATGTTCAGGATGATCTGCACGTGCCCCTGAGGTTGCACGTCGCCGCCCATCAACCCGAAGGCGATCCAAGGCTGGTTGTTGCGCATGGCGAAGGCCGGAATGATCGTGTGGAAGGGACGCTTACCAGGTGCATAGATGTTGGCGTGCCCATCGGTGAGGGCGAAGAGCTCACCGCGATCCTGCAGCATGAAACCCAGGCCATCGGGCACGAGCCCAGAACCCATGCCGCGATAGTTCGACTGGATGATGGACACCATCATGCCGTTGCGATCGGCGGTGGTGAAATAGGTGGTGTCGCCGCGCCGCAGGACATCGGGTCCCGGGTCGGGCGTGTCCATCGCGCGGTCCATGCGGATCAGTGCGCGGCGGGAGTCGGCGTACCGCTGGTCAATCAGGCGCGACAGCTCGGCAGACGCGAAGGCGGGATCGGCGAAGTACTTGGCCCGATCCGCGAAAGCGAGGCGTTTGGCCTCGATGTGCACATGCAGGCTGTCGGCGGACAAGAACCCGAGTGCGCGCATGTCGTAGCCGCGCAGGATCTGGAGCATTTGAAGCGCCGAAACGCCTTGCGTGTTCGGCGGAAGCTCGCACAGCGATACGCCCGCTCGATAGTCCACGCACAGCGGATCGACCCACTCGCCCTTGTGCGTGGCGAAGTCCTCGTAGCGCAGCCAACCGCCGATACGGCGCATGTAGGCATCCGTCGTGCGTGCTACGACACCTTGGTAAAAGGCGCGACGCCCGCCGGATTGCAGCGCGCGCAAAGTGCGCGCGAGGTCGGGGTTGCGGAAAAGCGAGCCGGCTTCGGGCCCGGCGCCGTTCACCCAGTAGGTCTTGCGCGCGTTGGCAATCTCTTCGAGCTGGCCCTCTGCGAAGGCGCGTTCCAGGCGACGCTGGTTGTTGGCCCAGTAGAACGCGATGGTCTGCGGGATCGGCGCGCCGTTTTCGGCGTAGTCGATCGCGGGCTGCAGCAGGCGGCGCATCGGCAGTCGTCCGAACCGCTCATGCAGCGCATACCAGCCATCCACCGTGCCGGGCACGGTCACCGAGGCGGCGCCGAACGACGGGATCGTTCCGCCGCCCTTTTCGCGCGAGACGCGACGAAGGGTTTCGAGATCAAGGCCGTGCGGCGAACGTCCCGAACCGTTGTAGCCGTGCAGTTTCTTCGTGCGTGGGTCCCAGACGATGGCGAACAGGTCGCCGCCCATGCCGTTTCCGGTGGGCTCCAGCAGACCGAGCATCGCGTTGGCGGCGATAGCGGCGTCCACAGCGCTGCCGCCTTCCTTCAATACATCAACGGCGATGCGCGTGGCGAGCGGGTGAGCCGTCGCCGCAGCGCCGTGCGGCGCGATCACAGGTGAGCGCGAGGACCACGGCGTGCCTGATACACGATCGCCGCCGCCAAATACCGGCTCAACCGTGGGGGTCTGCGCGTCAGCTACACCACTGAACGTGAGGGCGATGAAAATGGCAGCGACAAGGACTTTCATGGCCGCTCTCAGCTTGTGCGTCGCACGCAGAACGGCTGCGCGTTCAAGCTCGCCTGCAGATCGACGAGTTTGTTGCGGTCGCGAAAGGGGCTCCAGTAGCGAGATGCCCCGCGCCACGCGCCGGCATTGTAGCCCGCAATCACGCCGTCACGTTCGACCCAGCGGCCAAGGATCCGCACGGCGCAGCGGATGTTTGTCTCGGGATCCTGCAGTTGCTGCGCATCGGTGATGCCGCAGCCGTATCCGTTCGCGCTCTCCTGCGAGAGCTGCAGCAATCCACGGCTGACGACCCGACGCCCCGATGCATCCGAGAACGATTCCGTGAAGGTCACCGACGGATCGAAATTGCTTTCATAGCGCGCGAGTTCGGCGAGCAGTGAGACATAGAAGGCGCGTCGCCCCTCGGCGTTGGCGGCGCGATAGCCGGGGCAAAACGCGTCGATGTCGCCAGGCGTCAGCGTGACGAGCTGTGGCGCAAGCACCGCGACCGCCTGATGCGCCACCTGCGTCCACGCGCGCCCTTCCGGCCGCACGTCCCATGCCGCTGCCGGCGGCCCCGAAGGACGGCCCGGTCCCGGCCCAACTCCGCTGGTGGTTTCGCATGCGGCGAGCAGGAGCATCGCCGCTGCCGCCAGAGCCTTCACGATTGTGCGCATGAGCTTACTCCGCAGCGGCGGTCGCGGGCGACTTCGCCTGCAATGCGGTCACGCGGGCGATCGCTGCGTGCGCCTCGCGCATGATGTCTTCAACGATGGCGCCTGCGGGCTTCACGTCGCGTACGCCACCGGCGGATTGACCCATGGCGAAGCAGGATCGATCTTCCTCAAGTCCCTCCATCTGCCCGCCGATCCCGCCGAGCACGCCGTTGCGCACGCTGAGCATCGCCTGCATCGGAAAAGACTGGATGTCCTGCGGTCGCGTTTCCCAATCAGCGACGTAGCCGTTCTTCTTCACGCGCATCGGTTTGCCGGAGTAGCAGCGAGTGCGGATGGTATCTTCGTCACTCGCTGCGACGATGGCGTCGCGGTACATCTGCGCGGCATGTGCTTCGACGGAGGCGATGAAGCGCGTGCCCATCCATACGCCCTGCGCACCAAGAGAAAGCGCTGCGGCGAGACCTCTGCCGTCATAGAGCCCGCCTGCGGCGATCACGGGAATTTTCACGGCCTCGACAGCCTGCGCCACCAGCGGCGCCGTGCCGACGAGACCCGTGTGACCGCCTCCTTCGCCGCCCTGGCAGATGACCGCATCGCATCCGGCCTGTTCGGCCTTCACCGCGTGCTTCACTGCACCGCAGACGACCATGACCTTGAGACCGGCCTTCTTCAGCGTTTCCATAATCGGCATGGGAACGCCGAGACCGGCGATGAAACTCGATGCGCCTTCGCCGATGATCACATCAACGGACTCGGTCAGTGACTCGGGGGATGCCGCGAGCAGGTCGACGCCGAACGGGCGCGACGTGAGCGTGCGCACCTGGCGCATCTGCTCCTTGATGAAGGCAGGAGACGTCCCGGCCATCCCGAGCACGCCGTAGCCACCCGCATTGGAAACCGCCGCCGCAAGTTCGGCGTAGGAAACGCCGCCCATGCCGGCGAGCAGAATGGGATGCTCGATCTGGAGCAAATCGCAGATGGGGGTATGCAGGGACATGGGCGGGCTCCTAAGGTTCAGTTCTGGCGCGGACGTCCGTCGGCGTCCATCTCGCTGATCCATTTGCGAACGAGTTCCACGCCTTCGGCGTCGATGGTGCTGCGACCGAGTTCCGGCATCATGACGCCGGGGTCGGTACTTTCCATGCGGTGCAGCAGGATTGAGCGTTCCGGTCGACCCGGATCGATGGCGAATGCGAGGTCGCCGGAAGCGCGGCCCGCCGCGATCGGTCGCTTGCGCACGCCCCATTGGGCGGGATCCGCTTGCGCGGCGCGCAGGTCGAGGCCTGATGTATTCGCCGGCCCGGCAGGGCTATGGCAGTGGGCGCAGTTGATGTCGAGGTACGCCCGCGCGCGGGCGTCGGTTCCGCTGATGACCTCTCGCGCCGTGGCAGGCGCGCCTTCAATGAGACCGCTGTCCCGCCAGCGTTCGAGTGTGGATGGCACGTCTGCAAGCGTCAGCTGAAAGTGTGCGGCGCTCGGACCGATCGGCATGAGATCGCCGTTCACGGCGTGGCAGCCCTTGCATTGGTTGCGATTCGGAATGGCGTACGCGATGTCGCGCGCACCGACCCGAACAGAAACCTGCGATCCCGCAACTTGCCGGTGCGCCGCTGTGCCCTCGGCGTTCCAGACGTAAGTTTCCGCGGTCCAGCCATCGCGCTTTCGGATGAGAAGGCGGGTCTCGATGGCGCGGAATGCGCGCCCCGGCGTGTAGGCAGGGAAGGCGAATGTCTTGACGAGCACGGCGCCGACGGGAAATTCGAACGCGCCCGCGCTCCTGAAATGCGCGCGCACGCCTCTCGGCAGAAACACGTACCGTTGCTTGATCGCGCCGTCGGAATAGAGCGGCGATGCGAGGTCATAGGTGGTGACGCCCGGCGCCGGCGAGAGAGCGCCCGCATCCGTGAAAAGGCCGTATGCAGCGAGAGTCTCCGCTGGCCGCTCCGCGAGGATGACCGACAGATCAGGTCCTGCCGGGCTGGGCGCTGCGCGCGAGGTCGCGAGTCCCAGAGCCAGAAGCGCGAGCGCGCCGAGCAGAAAATCGGACGCCCGCATCAGTCCTGCGGGACGCGCACGGGCGCGGGCTCGGCGATCGCGAGCGGACCGGGCATGGTTGCGTCAGGCTGCGCGTCGGTCATGGGGGAGGAGGCGATGGACAGGCCCAGCGACAGGAAGCTCAGCGGCCGGTTCGTGGTGGAGCGGTTGTCCCTGATGCTGATGCGCACGGGCTCTTCGCGAGGCCGTCCGGCCCCGACGAAAATGGTGGTTCCGTCCCAGAGCACGTCGCCGAAGGGAACGCCGGCCTGCCGCAGCGCCGCAAAATCGCCCGCTGGCGCGAAGCCGCCGCGGCCAAAAATATTGTTCCGAATGACGATGTCGCGCGGCAGCGGATTGTACGTCGCGTCCGTGATCTCCTGCCGGTAGGCGGTGATGATCACGTTGGCGGTGCCGTTCTCCGCGATCGTGTTCTCGAAGATGTGCACGTTCCGGTTCGCCATGACGATGACGCCTGTGCCGGTAGGCACGCCCGCAACAATGTTGCCGGCCGGCGCGAAGTTCGGCGTGTCGTTTTGGACAATCTGGTTGCGGAAGACGCGTGTGGAGTGACCGCCTGTCTGGGGCACGCCAGGTAGGTCGAAGACGAGAATGCCGCCGGTGTTCCGGCGGGTGATGTTGTCGAAAACATCGGCGTTGATACTGTTTTCGATCTCGATGCCCGCGACATTGAATTCTGCGAGCGAGCGTCGAACGATGATGTTCTGCGACTGACCGACGTAGATGCCCGCATCAGAGGCGCCGCGCACGGTGACGCGGTCGATCAGCACGTCGCGGGACCCGACCGGGTAGACACCGTAGGCGCCGTTGTCGCGATGCGGCCCACGCGTCCATTCTATGCGGAGGTCGCGGAAGGTGATGCGGTCGGCATCCTTGGACTTGATGCCGTCGCCACGCGCGTTCTCGACGGCGAAGTTACGCAGTACGACGTCGTCTGCGGTTACTAGCAGGCCCTCGGCGCCGCCGGTCTGTCCGCTGAACGAAAGGATCGACTTGTCGGCGCCTTCGCCCTGGATCGACACGCGGTCCACATCGAGTGAGAGACCTGCGGTCAGCTCGAACCGGCCCCGCGCGAGTCGCACGCTGTCGCCGGGCTTGGCCTCGATCAACGCCGTCTGGAGCACAGTCTGCGCGTCCGGACCCGGGCGGACACGCCAGGTCTTGGCTTCCGCCGGTGTGGACAGAAGCAGCGCACCGCATGCGCCCGCCGCAAGAATGCGCAGCATGTTCCGGTCTCCCCTATATTTTCCCCGGACCTTCACCGTCGCCGGGCGCCCTGTAAAGCCTAGCGCACCGTTTGGACTTCAGTTCGGCGCGCGACCACCGCGCCAGCGCGCCGGACCACGATTTCTGCACGATAGTCACCGGCCGGCCACGCGGCGCCGGGGCGGCGCTTGCCAACGAAGAGCGCGTACTGGGTCTGATCACGCGGATGCGGTACACGACTTTCCGACAGTATGGCTCCCTCCGGGCTCAGCAGTTGCAGCGTCGTCTCGTCGCCACGGCGTGGACCCATGATGATCGTCCAAGCGACCAGCGCCGGTGCGATACGCGACCCGGAGGCGGGGGGCGCGTCGTCGGCGCGGGCGGCTTGCGTTGGCGGAGCGTCCGAAAACCCCGCATCGACAATGGCGGTGGCGACGTAGCCGGGCGCCCGCTCCCACAGTCCGCGCGGCATTCCAGTGCGGCCGGTCGCGCATGTTCCGCTCGAGATCATCGCATTCCTGAAGGGATCGATCTTCTGACCGTCGCGGCGCAATGAGAAGTGTAGGTGGGGAAATTCGCTGGAACCTGAGAGGCCGACGCGACCGACCGGATGTCCAGATTGGACCCGTTGGCCCGTGCGAACCGCGATACTGCCGCGCTGCAAGTGGCACAGTTGCGTTTCCAGCCCGGCGCCGTGGTCAATCACAACGCCGTTGCCGCACTCCCGGCCCGCCGCCGCGACCCGCCCGGTGGCGCGGTACACGCCGTCGCTCTCGCCTTCCCGAACGGCGCGTACGACACCTGCTGCAGGCGCCCTCACAACGACTCCGGAGCGGAGTGCGCGCATGGGCACGCGAATGTCGAGGCCGTCATGGCCATCGTATGAGAGGGGGCCGCATGCCGGGTCTGCCCGTCCCGGTCCCGGATCGAGATCAATCCAGTTCTGGATGAAGCACGTCTCTCCGAGACTGCAATCGATGGGAAAGCGCAGTTGCTGCGCATGCGCGGTGGCGGGCGCAACAATCCACGCGAAGCTAGAGAGAAAGAGACTGAACCAGACGGCCAGATTCATAGCGACCCGCCTCGACGACACGCCCTTGCGACGACCAGAGCACGCCAAATCCATTGGCTTGTCCGTTCCTGAATTCACCCTCGAACCGCCGTCCGTCGGCGCGCGTCTCCACGCCGTGCCCCGTCAGGGCGCCGCTGACCACAGCGCCCGCTTGTCGCGATCCGTCGGCGCGAATGATGACGCCCATGCCCACGAGCTGCCCGCCAGTGAACTCGCCGCCATAACGCACGGGTCGGCCCGCCTGGCCGCTTGTGCTTTCGAAGATGCCGACGCCGTTCCACATGCCGCCAAGCAGTTGCCCCTGAAACCGGTCACCTGCGAAACGCGCATCGCCCTGCACGTAGACGCCGAGGCCATTGGCCTTGCCGTTGGAGACTTCGCCTTCGTAGGTGTCGCGATCGCGGTAGCGAATGACATTGTAACCGCGCGCGTTGGCGCGCGCCTGCGTCGCCGCCGCGACAGCCATGTTCGCTGCGCGCTCCGCCTGGGTTTGCTTTGCGGCTGCTTCCTTCGCCGCATCACGCGCGGCGCTGGCGACGGCGGCGACCGTGGGATGAAGGCGCCCAAGGTCGAACGGCGGGCGACTGGTTTCGCTGGCGGCGCTTACGAGTTTCGTGCGCGCTTCCTTTGCCTGCTTCTCGAAGAAGCCGCCGGGAAACGCGTCGAGGTAGAAGGTGTAGGCGGCGACGGTGTTGGTCTGCACGGCCGTGGTCCACGCCTGCGCTTCGGCCTGCGCAGCGGCGTTCACCTTCGCTTCCGTTGCGACGGACTCCAAAGTTGCTGCGTCGCGCGCCTGCGCCGCAACGCGCGTCGCATCGCTCTGACTGGTCTTGGCGCCAAGCATGTCGACGAAATCAGCGCCGTTGGCGAGGGCGCCCGCTCCCGCGCCAAGGAGGCTGACAAGGCCGACCACCGCCGCCATCCGTGGGCGCGACTCGGCCAGATCCTTGATCGTTTCCCAGTTCATGGCGCTCCCCAGCGGTCGCGAAGCACGACGTCGGAAGACTACCAGAGGCCATTGAGCCGAGGAAATGGCGGTTTTGCGGCGCGGCGCTCAGAAGATGGCGTAGCCGCCGTCGATCACGAAAAGATCGCCGGAATGGTAGCTCGATGCGTCGGACGCCAAGTAGACCGCGACGCCACCGAAGTCCTCGGGCTTGCCCCACCGGCGAGACGGCACGCGGGCGATCACCTTTTCGGCGAATACCGGCGACTGCTGCGCGAATTCGGTCATGTCCGTGGCGATCCAGCCGGGCAGCACCGCGTTTGCCCGCACGCCGTAGCGCGCGTGTTCCACCGCGATCGCCTTCATCATCGAGACTACGGCGCCCTTGGTGGCGGCGTAGTGCTGACCGCGCGCCTGTCCTTCGATGGCCGCGAGCGATGCAATGCCGACGAGCGAGCCGCCCGGATCGCCGTTCTTCGCGCGTTCGACGATGTGTCGGCACGCCGCGCGCAGGGTGAAGAAGACGCCGTCGAGATTGACCGAGAGCACCTTGCGATAGGTTTCGGTGGGCATCTCCGCAAACGAGGGCGCGGCCGCGCCTATGCCCGCGTTCGCTATGACGGTGTCCACGCGACCGAAATCGGCGAGAGTGGCGGCGAAGGCGTCATCGACACTCGCTTCCGAGGCCACGTCTACGGTGTAGCTGCGGGCTTTACCGTACCTCGAGAGCGTCGCGACCGCTTCGTCGTTGCGCTTGGCGTCGCGGCCCCAGATTGCGATGTCCGCGCCCGCCTGCGCGAGCGCTTCCGCCATGCCGAAGCCGATGCCACGATTGCCGCCGGTGACGAGGGCGACCTTGCCGGAGAGGTCAAACGGCGCATAAGCCATGATCAATGTTCCGCGTTGAGTGATGTGTGGACATTAGCGCCGAACGCGGTCCCGGCAACCAAGTCGCGCTTGACGGTTGGGAAGCTTGCGGCGCTGGGAGAGAGGCGTGATCTCATCGCCGGGCGATCAGGTCGGTCGCGGAAAGCGTTGCGCCGCCTCCCGGATGATGCGGGCCGTCTCCGGCCAGAGGTTGTAGCGTTCAAGTTCTCCGAGAGGCGCAAAGAGGGCCTCGGCCGCATCATCTCCAGCTGACGGTTCACCTCTGATCCAGTGGGCGGCAAAATCGACCAGCACATAGTGCGCCCAGATATCGTCAGTCTCGCGTGCCTGGAAAATCGCGTCCACGACATCAATGAGACCGGCCAGTTGCGCCTCCACGCCGGTCTCCTCCACAAGCTCGCGCAGCGCGGCGGTCTGGACGCTTTCGCCCCACTCGACGCGACCTCCGGGCAACGACCATTCGCCCTTCCTCGGCGGGGAGCCGCGCCGAATGAGCAGCACCTCGTCACGTCGAAAGCACACGATGCCGACAGCGGGCGTTGGCGTGCGGCGGGGTTGCGTCATCGGAATTGTCTCGAATTCGCCTTGAGCGCCGCGATAGACTGCGCCAAGTCCCGGAGCCAGTCCATGCGCGCCCCGTTCATCGCCCTTGCCGCACTCTCTGTGATGACGGCGGCTGCCTGGGCGCAGACGTCAGGCTATCTGAGCGCTCCAGAGGTGCGGCGCGTCTTCTATGGTATCGACATGCAGGGAACGCATCAGCCATCCGGCGCGGCCTGGCGCGAGTGCGTCGACCCTGATGGCAAGACGTCCTATTGGCACGGCGGGGCATACGACGAAGGTCGCCTGACCATCCGACAAGATGGCGCGCTCTGCTTCAGCTACGTTTCCTCGGGCTATCGCGACAACGCGTGTTGGAAAGTGAAGCGCGCCAACGCGACCAACTATCGGTTCGAGAGCGTCGACGGTGATGAGGGCGTGTTTGTGACCACGCGCACGCGGGCCGCGCAGACGTGTCCCGGTCGCGATACGCCGGTATCGTGATCAGTCATTCAAACAGGACGCGCGGGTTCATGAGGTTGTCGGGATCAAGCGCCCGCTTCACCGCGCGCATAGTCCTGAGCGCGACCGGTTCCTTGAACCGCGCGAGCTCCGCGCGTCGGAACACGCCTATGCCGTGCTCCGCCGAAATCGAACCACCCAGGAGACTGGCGGCGTCGTGGACGGCGAGGCTGATCGCTTCCGCCGGAAACGCCGCATCCGGCGAGGCGGCGATGGCCGTGTAATGAATGTTGCCGTCACCCGCATGGCCGAACGCCACGGTGCGGGCGCCCGGCGACAGGCGTTCCACCGCCGCGTCCGCCGTGCGTAAGAACTGCGGGATCGCCGACACTGGCGTCGACGTGTCGTGCGAAACCTGCGGGACATTCACCGCGCGATGGCCCGCCGACATCAGTTCTCGCAGCGCCCAGAAATCCGCTGCGGCCTTCTCGGACGGCGCGATGGTCGCATCGATGATGACGCCGGCTTCAAGGGCGCTGGCCAGCATTCCTTCTATGCCGGCGGCGAACCCCTCCGCGTGCGCGCTCTCGAATTCCATCAGCGCCAGCCATGGCGCCTCGAACGGCGCGCGAACATTCGGTAGTTTTGTCGTCAGTTCTACGCCGAGACGGTTCATGATCTCGAACGCTGCAAGGGCGCCTGTCTCGTCACGCGCCCGCTGCAAGAGCGCCAACGCATGGTCGGGGGACGTAACCGCAGCGATCGCGACGGTGTGCGCAGCCGGGATGGCGAAGAGGCGAAGTGTCGCCGCCGTCACGATACCCAGCGAACCCTCCGCGCCGATAAACAGCTGCTTGAGATCGTACCCTGTGTTGTCCTTGCGCAGCGATTTGAGCCCGTTGAGAATTTGGCCATCAGGCAACACCGCCTCGATACCCAGCACAAGGTCGCGCATCATGCCGAAGCGCAGGACATGCACGCCGCCTGCATTTGTCGAGATCAGACCGCCGATGGTGGCGGATCCCTGGCTGGCGAGACTGAGTGGAAAACGTCTACCGGCCGCCCTCGCTGCGTCGTGGACGTTGGCGAGGATCGCCCCGGCCTCGACTGTAATGGTGTCCGCGGTTGCATCGATCGTGCGTATTGAAGACATGCGCTTCAGCGAAAGCAAAACTTCGCCTTGAGGTATCTGCCCGCCCACCAGGCCTGTGTTGCCCCCCTGCGGCGTAATTGAAACGCCCGCATCGCCGCACAGTCGCACGATAGTGGACACCTCTTCCGAGGAGGATGGCGCCAGCATGAAGGGTGTCCGCCCCACGCCGCGTCCCCGCCATTCTTCAAGGTGTGGCGCGATGATATCGGCATCAGTGACGATGGCGGCGGGATCGATCTGCGTGCGCAGGCGTGCGAGAAGGTCGGCAAGAGCTGACATGCGGTGATCCTAACGCCCCGCCGCCGCGCGCGCGAGCCGGTCGTTGATTGCTTCGCCGAGGCCGTGTTGCGGAATCGGAGAAACGGAGATGATCTCCGCGCCTGTGGCGTCGAGCCTGCGGAGGTAGGCAAAGAGATTTGCGGCCGCCTCCGTGAGGTCGCCGCCTGGAGAGAGATTGAGCGCGGGTGTGTGGGCATCCTTTCCGAATGCAAGGTGCATCTCCCCGGGAGCGGGAGCGGGAGTGGCGACGTTGAGACGAAGCTTTGCTCGCGGCGCGTAGTGCTTTTCCAGCATTCCGGGTGACGTAGGCGCCGCCGAGACGTGAGGTGACGCGAGTTCGCCGACTATGCTCTCGATGTCCTCTCGCGCAATCGCGCCTGGACGCAAGAGCGTGGCGCGTCCGTCGTCGCCGACGGCAACCACGGTCGATTCGAGTCCGAGCCCGCAAGGGCCGGAATCAAGGATGAACGCGGCGGCCTCACCGATGTCCTCAGCGGCATGGGCGGCGTGGGTCGGCGAAAGACGTCCCGAACGATTGGCGCTGGGCGCCGCAAGGGGCGCCCCAGCGGCTGCAATCAGCGCTCTCGCCACGGGGTGTGCCGGCGCACGCAGCGCGACGCTTGCGAGCCCGGCGCATGCCAGTTCGGAGATGGGGCTGTCCGCTCGTCTGGGCGTCACGAGCGTCAACGCGCCGGGCCAGAACTTCTCCGCGAGGTTTCGTGCAACGGGGTGCAGGCGACCATGGCGGTCGGCGTCCTCGGTATCCAGTACATGCGATATGAGCGGATTGAACGTCGGGCGTCCTTTGGCGGCATAAATGCGCGCCACCGCCAGTGCGCTCGTCGCGTCGCCCGCGAGGCCGTAAACCGTCTCAGTGGGCATCACCACCAGTAGTCCATCACGCAGGGCGCGCGCTGCGCGCGCAATGGTGTCATCGTCGGCGAGGACGATTGTCACGGATTTCGCGTGGCGCGTACGACGACATTGATGGCAACGGTCTTCGCGACCTGGCCGCCAGAGGGATCGAACTGCATGCCGAGGCCCAGACGCGTGCGATCGACGTTGACGCTGGCGCGCATCTCCGCCTGCGCGCCGTTTATGGTGAGCGTGAAGGGAAGGGTGAACGGAATGGCGCGGCCTTTTACGGAAAGCGTGCCGATGGCTGCGTACGTGTTGGCCCCGGTGCTGCTGATATTGTTGGTGTGGAAGATCACCTGAGGGCTGCGCGCCGTGTCGAACCAGTCGGCTTCGCGCAGCGTGCTGTCCCGCGTGCCGTCGCCGCTGCTGACGGATGCAGGCTCTACGATCACGCGCGCGCTGGAGCCCGCGAGATTGGCAGGATCAAAGCGGACGCCGGCCGTCCAGCGCGTGAACGAGCCCCGAAACGCTGCGCCATCGACGGAGCCGGAAAAGCCGATAGATGATGCAGCACGATCCACGGTCCACAGCGGTGCGTTGACGACCGCTGTGGCCTTGGCTGTCGGCGCGCTGGCCGAAGGCTGGGCCAGGACAGGGGTCGCGATCAGGGCGAGAGCAAGGAGAAACCAGCGATTCATGAGGACTTTCGGAGGGACTTAAGAAAGGGAACCATGCGGGTCAGCACGTCGTCCCGGTTGAAGAAGTGATGCTTCAGAGCTGCGGCGACATGAAGGCCGCCGAGGACGATCACGCCCCAGGCGAGCTTGGAATGGACGTTCATGGCCGTCTCGCCAATCGCCTTTCGTGCTTCTTCAGACTGCCCGGCGACTGGCGCGAGGTGCGGCACTTCCACAAGTCCAAACCAGGTCGTCGCCACAGGGAAGAAGCGCTCGAAGGTCACGGAATAGCCGGCGGAGACATACACCCAGCCCGTGACCGGCAGGGCGATCATGAGAAAATAGAACAGCCAGTGCGTCAGCCTGGCGACCGACCTTTCCCAATCCGGCATCGCCTGCGGGAGTGGCGGCGCCTTGTGCGTGAGCCGCCAGACAAGGCGCAGGATCGTAAGCCCGAGGATCGTGAAACCGACGGACTTGTGCAGCTGGAACGCCTGACCCGCCTTCGAGCGGAAGGCGGGATCGAGCACGGCGTCCGACATCCACCAGCCGACGGGGATCATGCCGAGGATGAGGATCGCGAGCGTCCAGTGCAGGACGATTGCGACCGTGGTGTACCGCGTGCTGGAAGTGAGTTCGAGCGTCATGCGCCTACTGCTTGATGAATTCGGCGTTGATTTCGACGTCCACAATGTCGCTCACGAACGCATCGCCCAGAGGGTTGCTCAGCGATGCGCCGAAGTCCTTGCGGTTGAATGTGCCGCGCGCCGAGAACCCAAGCACCTGCTTGCCGCGGAACGTCACGAACTTGCCGCCTTCAAACGAAGCTTGCAGCGTCACCGGCTTGGTTACGCCGCGCAGTGTGAGATCGCCAGTGATCGTACCCGTGGTCGGGCCAGTGACGTTGATGCTGCGCGAAACGAAAGTGATCTGGGGATTGGCCGCAGATCCAAAGGCTTGCGTGGCGATCTCGCGGTCGAAGGCGCGCTCGCCGCTGTTGTTCAGCACGCCTGTACTGACCGAGGCGGCGTCGATCGTCGCCGTGATGGAGGAAGCAGCGGGGTTCTGAGGATCGAACGTCAATGTGCCGGAGAGCGTGTCGAAGCGCGCGACGAAAACGCCGATGCCGCCGTGGCGGATGCGCCAAATGACGCTCGCATGGCGTGGATCGAGGGCGTAGGCGCCCGCGGGCTGCTCCGCCGCCGCCCGCGAGGTGTCCGCTGGATACGGCACCAACGATGGAACATAGGCGCCCTGTGGCGGGGGCGTGACCGTCGCCGACGTGGTGGCGCAGGACGCAAGCGCAACCGCAGCGACAAGGACGAGAAGATGGGGGCGCATGGGAACTCCGTGAAAGTGGTCTTGGCTGTGATGGCCGACGTTGACTCAACCTCTACCACGGCCCCGCTTCCCCGCGAGGTCGATTTGGGAAAGACACTGTTCAGCTTTGCTGGCCCATGTCCCGGCCAGATGGGGTAGGATCGCCTCCGGAGCACACCAATGAGCTACACCGCCCCGATTGCCGATATCCGCTTCGCGCTAGATGCCTGCGCCGGGCTTTGGCGGGTGCGCGAGACAGGCGCTTTTCCGGACCTGGATGAGAGCTTGCTGGAGGCCATTCTTGAAGGCGTCGGTGCGCTGTCGGGCGATGTGCTCGCACCGTTGAACGCTTCCGGAGATCGAGAAGGCGTCCGCTTCAGCAACGGTCGCGTCTTCGCGCCGACCGGCTTTGCCGCCGCCTATTCACAATTCGTGGAGGCCGGCTGGCAAGGCATGACCGCTGACGTAGCGCACGGCGGGCAGGGCATGCCGCGTGGGGTGGCGCTCGCCGCCCATGAGACGATTCATTCCGCCAATATGGCGTTCGGGCTCGCGCCAATGCTCACGCTCGGGGCCATCGAGGCGCTCGAAGCGCATGGTTCCATGGAGCAGAAAGCGATCTATCTGCCGAAGCTCGTCAGCGGCGTGTGGTCGGGCACCATGAACCTGACAGAGCCGCAGGCGGGCTCCGACGTGGGGGCGCTGCAGACGCGCGCTGTTTCTGCCGGCGACGGTTCTTACCGCATCACAGGCCAGAAGATCTTCATCACCTGGGGCGATCACGACCTGGCGGAAAACATCGTGCACCTCGTCCTGGCGCGCCTGCCAGACGCGCCGGCGGGATCGAGGGGCGTATCGCTTTTTCTTGTGCCGAAGTTCCTGCCTACGGATGCTGGTGGTGTTGGACAGGCCAACGCCGTGCGTTGCCTCGGCGTCGAACGGAAGATGGGCATCCACGGATCGCCCACCTGCACCATGGGATACGAGGAAGCCACCGGCTGGCTGATCGGCGGCGAGAACGAAGGCCTCGCCATGATGTTCACGATGATGAACTCCGCACGCATCAACGTCGCGCTTCAGGGTGTCGCGGTGGCGGAGGCGGCGTACCAGAAGACCATCGCCTATGCTCATGAACGCCTTCAGGGACGCGGAGAAGGTGCGCCCGCGAAGGGCGCCTCGCCCATCGCGATGCACGCCGATGTACGCCGCATGCTGCTGACGATGCGGGCGCTTATCCAGGCAGGACGCGCAATCTGCTATGCGGCAGGTGTGGAGGCGGACATCGCGACGCACGCGCAGGACGATGAGACCCGACGCGCTGCGCGCGCGCGTGCGGACCTGCTCGTGCCGATTGCCAAGGCGTGGTGCACTGATCGTGGTGTCGAGGTCGCGAGCCTCGGAGTGCAGGTACATGGCGGCATGGGCTTTGTCGAGGACGGCGGCGCAGCGCAATTCTATCGCGATGCGCGCATTGCGCCGATCTACGAGGGCACCAACGGCATTCAGGCGATCGATCTCATCGGTCGCAAGGTGGCGGGCGACGGCGGCGCGGCCATGCGTGCGTTGATCTTGGAGGCGCGCGATGTGGCCCATCGTGCGCGCGACAGCGGGCGTCCGCGACTTGCGCGCATCGGCGTGCGCCTTTCGGCGGCGGCCGACACGATGGATGAAGCGACGACGTGGCTGCTTGCCGTTTCTGATTCTGCGCGGCGTGATGCACTGGCGGGCGCCGATACCTACCTGCGGCTTGCCGGCGACCTTACGGCCGCGATGCTGACGGCGCGTGGTCTGCTGCAGTCTGATGTAGCGACTGCCGAAGCGCAGGAAACGGCCGCGCTCTTCTTCGCGGAGACGATACTGGCGCTCGCCCCATCGCGTCTGGCGGCGCTGACACTTGGCGCAGACGTCCTCTTCGACACAGACCTCGGTGATGCGGTCGTCTGATCAGCCAAAAAGACCGCGCTTCTTCTTCGGTTCGCGGTTCACTAGATCGACCAGAGTCGCCATCAGCGCCACAGGTCCTGCAATCTCCTGCAGCGCGGGCATGTAGAATTTCAGGGGCGGCGGCCTGTAGGGCTTCTTGCGCAGCGCCGGGCTTGCAGTGCGTAGCGCCACAGAATTGTGGAGCGTCGCCTCGGCGACATCGCGCGCCACCGGCTCACGCATATCGGCGATGCTGCGCCACCGTCCGGGCCAATTGATCGGATTGAGGCTTTTGGGAAAGCGCGAACGCGTGATCTGTTGCGCCGGATCGAGGCACACCGGAAGCTGGGTCTGCGTAAGCGGCGAATGCGACGCGCGATCGAAGGAAAGCCCCGCGCGCTCGGCGCCGTCTACGATCCACGCGAGCGGGAAACTGGAGAGTGTGGAGGGATTTCCGCCGCCGATGTCGCCGTGAGCGCCGACGAATCAGCGCTGTTCGTAAGCATCGCGCGCGCCGCCGCTGGCGGCCGACTTGGCGTTCAAGGCCTCCAGATTGGTCCAGAACGTGGGCCGAAAAGCGGAGCGCCTTTCGTCGATGGCCAACGCGTGCCGCGCCGACCTGACGTGACCGCCGAGATCGAGATCGTGGAAGGCGTACTTCTCGTTGCCCCAGTCCGAAAGCGGCCCGAGCGCGGATGGCAGGCCACGTTGGCCAACGGTATCGAAGATGCCAAGATAGTTGATTTGCGGACGAAAATCGCGGCGGTCCGCGCCAACGGCGTCGCCGAGCTGCTTGCCGAACGACGTGCGAAATTCCACGGCGCGACCGCTGTCGGCGGTGCAGTCGGGATCGCGATAGAGTTCGAACGCCTCGCCTGCCTTGTCGGCGTAGCGGCGGCTGAGAATGCCGCATTTGCCGATCAGCGCCGCAAGACTGCGCGCAGAAAAAGCGCCACGGCTGAAGCCGAAGATATAGATTTCGTCGCCGGGTTCGTAGTTGAAGGCGAGCCGCAGGTAGGTGTCGAGGATCGCATCCTCGAGGCCGTCGCCGAACACGCCGCCAATGAAGGAGCCGAGCGACGCCGCAAAGCCGCTGATCCCGGACTGCACACCCTTGAGGGCGTCCAGTGTCGAGCCCACGCCGGGCATGTAGATCACGATCTGCTGGATGTCGCCGACGTGGAGGGACACGCTCCGGGAGATGATGTTGATGTTGGTGGGGCGATCCTGGCGCAACTTCTGCCAGGTCCCGTCCATGCAGATGGCGATGCGCTTCATGCGCATGCTCCCCTTCGATTTATCCCGGTGGTGAGCTTAGCGGCAAAATGAACGGGATGCGAAGCCCGCCTTTACCAGCGCAGGGGTTCACGCCATCGTGCCGCAAACCGGAGATTTCCATGACCGCCATGGACGGCCTTGAGGACGCTGCGGCCGATACGCTGGTCCGCCCCAAGCTCGACTACCCTTTCCCCGACATTCCCGGGGCGGGGGAGACACTGGAGGTCGCGCCCGGCGTGATCTGGGTGCGCATGCCACTGCCGTTCGTACTGCAGTGGATCAACTTGTGGCTGATCGAGGACGGCGAGGGCTATGCGCTGGTGGATACCGGCGTCGCCACCGAGCCAGTGCGGGAGCACTGGCGGTCCGTCTTCGAGCGGGTGTTGAAGGGCCGCCCCATCACCCGGGTCATCTGCACCCATATGCATCCCGACCACATCGGCCTCGCTGGCTGGATCACCCGGAAGTTCAATTGCCGGTTGTGGATAAGTCGGCTGGAGTACATCACCTGCCGGATGCTCGTCGCCGACACGGGGCGGGAAGCGCCGGAGGAGGGGGTCCGCTTTTACCGCGCGGCGGGTTGGGAGGAAGACGCTCTCGATTCCTACCGCGTGCGGTTCGGCGGCTTCGGCAAGGCGGTTTCGCGTTTGCCTGACGGTTTTCGCCGGCTTGTGGACGGCGAGACGATCGACGTTGGGGGTCGTCCGTGGACCATCGTGACCGGCAACGGGCACAGCCCCGAACATGCCTGTCTCTGGCAGCCAGACTTGAATGTCTTCATTTCAGGCGACCAGATACTGCCGCGCATTTCCTCCAACGTCTCGGTGTTTCCCACGGAGCCGGATGGTGATCCGCTGACTGACTGGATCGGCAGCTGTGAGAAACTCCATGCGACCGTGACGGGCAATCCTCTGGTTCTGCCGTCACACAACGAGCCCTTCTACGGCCTTCAGGCGCGCGCGCGGCACCTTGTCGTCGGCCATGAACGCGCACTCACCCGCATGGAAAATCGCCTGCAGAAGGGCGAAAAGCGCGCCATTGACCTGTTTGGCGCGCTGTTCGCGCGCTCCATTGGCGGCGACATTCTGGGCATGGCGACCGGCGAAACCATGGCGCATCTAAATTGCCTGATCGCGCGCGGCAAAGCGCGTGTCCGATATGATGATGGCGGCGTCGCCTACTACAGCGCTGTGGCGTAGCTGGCCTGTGGCCTCTGCTCTACCCGGCGCGCCGCCGCGAGCGCTGTAAGCGCAGCAAGCGCGGCGGTGGGCTCCGGCAGCAGCAGGATGATTCCGAGGACGCGGCCCTGCGTAACCATGTAGCCACGGGTGTCGAACGGCTGTGGCTCGCCCAGTCGCCACTCGGCCAGACGTCGCAAGGCCCAGTCCGCGAGTGTAAGGCCCGCGACGCTCGCCACCACGACCGTGACGACAAGCGGCGCTTCGAGACGGAAAAGGAGTGCGGAGGCGACCGGCGACCACCGGTAGACGACGGCCAGCCAAGGCGGCTCGGCGAGTCCGCAGGTTTCGGGAGCGCAGGCAATCTCCGACCAGCCGCGCCATACCAGTGCCGCGCCGACTGCGCCCTCCCAGCCGAACGCCGCGCCGCAGAGGGCCACGCCGGCTAGCGCCAGCAGCGCCGAAACATCGGAGGTCCTGTGAGCGCTCAAGCGGGCCTGCGCCGCAAAGGCGACGCCGACCGCGGCAAGCACGAAGGCGGCGCCCCACGGCGACACGAGCGTGAAGAGGCCGGCGGCGATCGCCAACCCCGCCTGTTCCACTTGCCCGTCGTCGCGCCGATGACCCATTCCGCAAAACTCTCCTTGACGAGGTGCACAAATCGCCAATCGGGGTGAATTCGGCGTAAACGAGGTTCGGGTTTCTGCGCCTTGTCGCCCGTGGCCTCTTCCGCTACGCGGGCCCCCTTCGGATCAGCCGGGTCGAACCATGAGCATCGCTTTCATTTTTCCGGGGCAAGGCAGCCAGAGCCTCGGCATGGGCAAGTCGCTTGCCGAAGTCTTCGGGGCGGCCCGCCTGGTTTTTGAGGAAGTCGACGACGCGCTCGGTGAGAAGCTGTCGCGCGTGATGTGGGGTGACGATGAGGAAGCGCTGACGCGCACCTCGAACACACAGCCGGCGCTGATGGCGGTCAGCCTCGCGGCGATGCGTGCGCTGGATGCGGAGTTCGGTGTGAAGGTCACGACGGCGACGTGCGTCGCCGGGCACTCACTCGGTGAATATTCGGCGCTCGCGGCGGCTGGCGCGTTTACCGTCGCAGACGCGGCGCGTCTTTTGCGCCGGCGTGGCGACGCGATGCAGGCCGCTGTTCCATTCGGCGCGGGCGCAATGGCGTCGCTGATAGGCAAGGTCGATGTGGCGCTCGCAGAGGAGATCGCCGCCGAAGGCGCCAAGGTTGCCGCGTGCGTGGTGGCCAACGACAACAACTACGGAAACGTCGTTATTTCGGGCGAAAAGGCGGGGGTCGATGCCGCGATCGAGGCCGCGAAGGAACGCGGTGTCCGCGCCATCCTCCTGAATGTGTCCGCACCATTTCACAGTCCACTGATGCAGCCTGCCGTCGCCGTGATGGCTGAGGCGCTTGATGGCGTCGAGATCGCGCCGCCTGCGTTGCAGGTCATCGCCAATGTCACCGCCGCGCCGACCTTGGCGCCGGCGGAAATACGCAAGCTGCTCCTTGAGCAGGTGACTGGCCGCGTGCGCTGGCGCGAAAGTGTCGCCGCCATGGCCGCGCTCGGCGTTACGCGCTTCGTCGAGGTGGGCGCCGGAAAAGTCTTGACCAACGGCATCAAGCGCGGCGCACCAGAGTGCGAAGGGCTCGCCCTGAACGAGCCCGCGCAACTTGAAGCCTTCGCGAAGACAGTCTGAAGAAGAGCGATGCCGATGTTCGATCTGACGGGAAGGAAGGCGCTAGTAACGGGCGCGAGCGGAGGCCTCGGCGGCGCCATTGCGCGCGCGCTCGCGGCCCAGGGCGCAACCGTGGCGCTCTCGGGCACGCGGGCTGAGGCGCTCGAAGCCGTGCGCGCCGAGATCGGCGATCAGCACCCCGTACTGCCTTGCAATCTCTCGGACGAAGCCGCTGTCGACGGCCTCATCGGTCGCGCCGAAGAAGCATTGGGCGGTCTCGATATCCTCGTCTCGAACGCCGGAGTCACCAAGGATGGGCTGCTGCTGCGGATGAAGGACGAAGACTGGACCTTCGTTCAGAAGGTGAATCTGGAGGCGTATTTTCGCCTCACGCGAGCGGCTCTGCGCGGAATGATGAAGCGCAGGCATGGCCGGATCATTGCGATCACCTCCGTGGTCGGCGTGACGGGCAATCCGGGCCAGACCAACTACGCGGCCTCCAAGGCCGGCGTCATCGGCTTCACCAAGGCGCTGGCGCAGGAAGTCGCGAGCCGCAACATCACCGCCAACTGCATCGCGCCGGGCTTCATCGCCTCGCCGATGACCGATGTCCTCGCCGACCAGCAGAAGGAAGCGCTGCTGGGACGCATCCCACTCGGGAGGCTGGGGGAGGGACGCGACATCGCCGCCGCAGCGGTCTATCTCGCGAGCGACGAAGCTGCTTACGTCACCGGGCAGACCTTGCACGTCAACGGCGGGATGGCGATGATCTGACCCCGTTTCCGCCTCCCGCAAGGGTCTGGGGCGGGCCGGTAGCCAAGCTGAAAGAGGTATGGTAGCGGAGCCCCCGTCAATCGATCCGGCCCTTTGAACCTGAAGGGCGAAGAGCCGTTCGTTCCCTTTTTTTCGACATCGTGAGGCGTCCATGTCCGACGTTTTTGAACGCGTAAAATCCATCGTTGTGAAGCACCTCGAAACCTCGCCCGACAAGGTGACGGACAAGGCGAGCTTCATCGACGATCTCGGCGCCGACTCGCTCGACAACGTCGAACTCGTCATGGCGTTTGAGGAAGAATTCAGCGTCGAGATCCCGGATGACGCCGCTGAGCACATCCAGACGGTGGGCGACGCCGTGAAGTTCATCGAAAGCAAGCTCGCCTGAACGCGGAGACGCCGCTTTGACGCGTCGCGTCGTAATCACCGGCATTGGGCTCGTGACGCCTGTGGGCGTCGGCCGCGAACATGTGTGGAAGCGCATTATCGCGGGCGAAAGCGGGATCAAGCGCATCGACCACATGAAGGTCGATGATCTGCCGTGCCGCGTCGCGGGCGTCGTGCCGCGCGTCGATGGTCGCGGCGGCGGCGGTCCCGACATCGAAGGTTCGTTCGATCCCGACAAGACCATGTCGGCCAAAGAACAGCGCCGCGTCGATGACTTCATCCTCTATGCGGTCGCCGCTGCTGATGAGGCGGTGGCGGATTCCGGCTGGAAGCCCGAGTCCGAAGAGGACAAGAAGCGCACGGGCGTGCTGATTGGCTCGGGTATCGGAGGTCTTTCCTCCATCGCCGACACCGCGCTCCAGCTGGAACGCGACGGCCCGCGCAAGATCAGCCCATTCTTCATTCCCGGCGCGCTGATCAACCTCGCTTCCGGGCAGGTCTCGATCAAGCACGGCTTCAAAGGCCCGAACCACTCTGTGGTCACGGCCTGCGCCACCGGCGCGCACGCCATTGGCGATGCTGCGCGTCTGATCAAGAACGGCGATGCCGACGTCATGGTCGCAGGCGGCACCGAAGCGGCGGTCTGCCGTATCGGCTTTGCGGGATTCTGCGCGCTGCGCGCCATGTCCACCGACTTCAACGAAACGCCCGAGAAGGCGTCGCGTCCCTATGACAAGGACCGCGACGGTTTCGTCATGGGCGAAGGCGCCGGCGTCGTGATCCTCGAGGAGTACGAGCACGCCAAGAAGCGCGGCGCGACGATGTATGCGGAAGTGAAGGGCTACGGCCTCTCAGGCGACGCCTTTCACATCACCTCGCCCTCCGAAGACGGCGACGGCGGTTATCGCGCCATGATGGCTGCGCTCGCAGACAGCGGCATGAAGCCCTCCGACATCGACTACCTCAACACCCACGGCACCTCGACACCGGTGGGCGACGAGATCGAACTGAAAGCCATTGAGCGCGTCTTCGGTGCCTCGGCGGCAAACCTCTCGATGTCCTCGACGAAATCGGCGATCGGACACCTTCTCGGGGCCGCGGGGGCGGTAGAGGCCGTATTTTGCACCCTCGCGATCCGCGATGGCGTCGCCCCGCCGACGCTCAACCTGGACAACCCGTCCGTGGAGACGGCGATCGATCTGGTGCCACGTACGGCCCGACGTCGGCCGATACGCGCCGCCATGTCGAACTCGTTCGGCTTCGGGGGCACCAACGCGGCGCTGATCCTGACGGCGGTCGACTGATGGCCGTCGACAGGCGGCGCTCGCCCTTCGGCGCATTCTTTTCTCTGCTCTGGACGTTGGCTTTCGCGGGCCTCGCGGTCGGCGTCTTCGCTCTCTGGGAAATCCACCGCGACGGCCCGCTTGCGCGCGATGTGGTGTTTGTCGTCGAGCGCGGCGACGGCGTCATGGAAATCGGGCGCACGCTGGAAAAGGAAGGCGTCATCCGCAACGCCTGGGTGTTCCGCGCGGCGGCTGAGCTTTACACGAAGCCCGGTGGTCTGAAGGCGGGCGAGTACATTGCTGCGCCGGGCGAACCGCTGCGCAGCGTTCTCGAGAAGATCGAGTCCGGCAGAATGCGGCTCTTCCCGATCACCGTCGCCGAGGGCCTGACCAGCGACATGATCCTCGACATCGTCAAGAAGTCGGACGTGCTCACCGGCGAGGTGACACTCTCCACATTGCCTGAAGGCTCGCTGCTGCCGGAGACCTACATGGTCATGCGCGGCATGGATCGCACCGAACTGCTCGAACGCATGCGCGCCGACCAGCAGAAGGTGATCGACGAACTCTGGCCCAAGCGCGCGGCAAACCTGCCGATCAAGACGCCGGAGGAAGCGATCACGCTGGCGTCCGTCGTCGAAAAGGAAACGGGGATCGCCTCGGAACGCCCGCGTGTGGCTGCTGTGTTCGTGAACCGGCTGCGCCAAGGCATACCGTTGCAATCGGATCCAACGATCATCTACGGCATCACGAAGGGGCGTCCCCTCGGGCGCGGCATCCGCAAGAGCGAGCTTGAACGGCGCACGGCCTACAATACTTATTTCATTCCGGCGCTGCCGCCGACGCCCATCGCCAATCCGGGCCGCGACGCCATCGAAGCCGTTCTCAATCCACCGACCACGAACGATCTCTTTTTTGTCGCGGACGGGACGGGCGGTCACGTGTTCGCGGCGACCGTGGAAGAGCACAACCGCAACGTCGCCAATTGGCGCGAAGTGGAAAAGCAACGCGCAGCCGCTGCGGCGACCGCGCCAGCGCGGCCCTGAGATGGCCATTTCAGGCATGACAGGTTTCGGGCGATCGGACGGCGCGGTCGCCGGCCGTCGCCGGATCTGGGAAACGCGCAGCGTCAACGGACGCGGACTGGACATCAAGACTCGGCTGCCGAGCGGACTGGAAGTTCTTGAGGCGGCGGTAAGGGAAGCCGCCACGCAGCGTTTCAAGCGCGGCTCGATCCAGACGACCCTCACTGTCACGCGCGACACGGAAGCGAGTAGCGGCGTTTCCGTAGATCATGCCCTCGTCGCGCGACTGCTCGACGCCAGCCAGCGCTATGTCGCAGACGGCCGTGCAAGTCCGGCGCGCTGGGACGGCCTGCTCCAGGTGCGTGGCGTCATCTCTGTCGATGAGGCGGTCGAGGATGCCGCTGAAACGCGCGCGCTTGTGGAAGCGGCGGCGCGCGACGGAATCGCTGCGGCGTTCGACGGACTGGCGGCGGCGCGCACCCAAGAGGGACGTGTACTCTCTAGCGTGCTGGAAGCGCTCGTGGAGCGGGTCGAGGCGCTGACACATGTGGCGCGAGAGAACGCGGCAACGGCGCCTGCGGCGCTCGCAACGCGGCTGCAGGAGCGCCTAGCCGCGCTCGCGCCGGACGTCGCTCTGGATCCGGCGCGACTTGCACAAGAATCGGCGCTGCTGGCGTCGAAGGCTGATGTGCGCGAAGAGCTGGAACGCCTGCAGGCGCACGCTGAAGAGGCGCGCAGTCTCATCCGCGGGCCGGAAGCGGCGGGCCGGAGGCTCGATTTCCTGTCCCAGGAACTGAACCGCGAGGCCAACACGCTCTGCTCCAAGTCCTCCGATCTCGCCTTGACGCGGATCGGCCTCGACCTCAAGACGGCGATCGACCAGTTCCGCGAGCAATGCGCCAACGTCGAGTAAAGCCATGCCGGGTAATGTTGTGAGACGCCGCCGCGGGCTGATGCTCGTGCTCTCAAGCCCGTCGGGCGCCGGCAAGACGACGCTGACGCGCATGCTGACCCGCGATGATGCGGAGATTGAACTATCGGTGTCCTGGACAACGCGGCCACCCCGCCCCGGTGAGATCGACGGGATGCACTACATCTTCAAGACCAAGGACCAGTTCCGCGAACACCGCGCGGCCGACGGATTTCTCGAGTGGGCGATTGTTCACGACAATTTTTACGGGTCTCCACGAGAGGCCATTCTCGATGCACTCGACAAGGGACGCGACGTTCTCTTCGACATCGATTGGCAAGGTGGTCAGCAACTGACCAACAGCGCGCAGGCCGATGTGGTGAAGGTGTTTCTGCTGCCGCCATCGATGATCGAGTTGCGTCGGCGCCTCGACGAGCGCGCGGCCGACGACAGGGCCGTGATCAAGAAGCGAATGTCCAACGCCTACAGCGAGATCAGCCGCTGGGATGGATACGACTACGTCCTTGTCAACGAAGATCTGGACAGCAGCTACATGCAGCTCCGATCCATCGTTGCGGCGGAGCGCTTACGCCGCCAACGTCAACCGTGGCTGCCGAACTTCGTGCAGAACCTGCTTCAGGAAGATACCTGAGCGGCGCGCCACAGCGACGCCAGCCGGCAGAACGCGGTGACTTCGATCCGCTCGGCGCGCTCGGTCGGTAGAATCTCTGCGGCTTCAAGCAGGGACTCCGCCCGGGCGCCCGCCAATGAGGCAAAGCTCGACCGCAACATCTTGCGACGCTGCCCGAAAGCGGCTGCGGTTACACGTTCAAGCGCATCGAGATCGGCAAACTTGTCAGCGCGATCCACCAGATGCACCACTGCCGAGGCAACCTTGGGTGGTGGGGTGAAGGCGCGCGGAGGCACACGCAATACGATCCGCGCTCGCGACACCGCCTGCGCGAGCACCGCCAGTCGTCCGTAAGCATCCGATCCAGGAGCGGCGACGATGCGTTCGGCGACCTCAAGCTGAAACATCAAGGTCATGGGCCCGCGCCACGGACCAGCTTTCAGCCATTTGACCAGCAACGGCGTACCGACGTTGTATGGCAGGTTGGCAACGATCGGCACGCCCTCGACGCCGTCGAAAAGTTCTCGCTCGTCGACCTCCATCGCGTCGGCCTCGACGACGCGCAATCGATTTTCAGACCAGGGCGCCAGCTCCGAAAGGATGGGGAGGAAGCGTGCGTCCTTCTCGATGGCGACCACTTCCGCAGCTTCGGATTCCAGCAGCGCGCGCGTCAGCCCGCCGGGGCCGGGTCCTATCTCGAGGACGGGCTTGCCCTTCAACTCGCCGGCCGCGCGCACGATGCGTCGTGTGAGGTCGATATCGAGCAGGAAATGCTGGCCGAGACTCTTGCGCGCCCACAGCCCCTCACGTTCGAGCAGGCTCTTCATTGCTGGCAGGTCGTCGGCATTCATTGCGCGGCGGCGCGTCTGATTGCGATCGCAGATGCCGCGTGAAGGGCCGCGATGAAACTGTCGGCGCGCGCGACGCCTTTGCCGGCAATGTCGAAGCCGGTGCCGTGATCAGGCGACGTGCGGACCACAGGCAGACCAAGAGTGATGTTCACGCCGCCCCAGAAGTCGAGCATCTTCAACGGGATCAGGCCCTGGTCGTGATACATCGCGACAACGGCGTCGTAGCGGGTGCGCGCCTCCGCGTGAAAGAGCGTGTCGGCCGGTCGTGCATCGCTCACATCGTGACCTTCTGCGCGCAGCAGGGCGGCGGCGGGATTGATGATTTCCACTTCTTCGCGACCGATCGCGCCGCCTTCGCCCGCATGCGGGTTGAGCCCCGCGAGCACAAGCCGCGGAGCGGCGATGCCGAAATCCTGCTTCAGCGCATGCAGTACGACGCGCGCCGTGTGCGCCAGCGCCTCTGTGGTGAGGTGTGCGGCGACGTCCTTGAACGGCGCATGGATGGTCGCAAGGGCCACGCGCAGGCCCTCTGTGGCGAGCATCATGACGGGACCGCGTGGCCCCCCGCAGGGCAGGTCGCGAGCCAGGTCAGCGATGAACTCCGTGTGGCCCGCATGGCGAAAGCCCGCTTCGTAGAGCACTGCCTTCGCGATCGGCAGCGTGACGACTCCGGCAGCGTCACCTTCGGCTGCCTGCGCCACGGCGCGCTCGATGGCTTTGATGATTGCGGGCGCGTTGCGAGAGTCCGGAATGCCCGGCGTTTCCGGCGTTGCGAGCGGCGAGGGCAGCACGGGCAGCGCGCGCTCAAAGAATCCGCGCACCTGAGATGGATGCCCGATGATACCGACCGGGCATTTTACCCCGAGACGCGCCACCGCGCGCATCGCTGCGCCGCTGTCGGCGACGAGATAGAACGGAGGCAGACGGCTGCGGCGGTTGCACCAAGCCCGCACGGCAATCTCAAGACCGATCCCGGCAGGATCGCCCATTGAGACCGCGAGCGGGAGCGCCGACATGGCGCTGCGTCAGCGCGTGATGATGGTGGAGTCGCGACGCAGGTTGCGGAGATAGCGCTGTGACAGCATGGCCATTTCCTGCTCGAACAGGCGGTTCTCGATTTCCTGGCGAGAGGGGAGACCGCCGCCACCGGTCGTCCGCGCGCACACGACGAGCGCGGCGAGACCCGTAGGCGTCTCATAGACGCCGGATGCCTTCGAGTCATCGACATCCGCGATGCGCCCGCGCACCTCTGCCGACAGTTCCGATTCAAGCGTATCGCCGAGTTCGACAATCTGGGCGCCGTTCACGTTGGCGACAGTCCGCTGCAGAGTGTCGCATCCATCGACGCGGCGCATCTGGCGCTCGAAGAGATTGCGCGAGGTCGCCGGAGCCGTCACCTGGCGGAGGGAGATGTTGGTCGCCGACGCCGGATCGACGCCGGCGCGCTTTTCCCGCACTGCTACAATGTAGATGCCGCCGGGCGCCCGCACTGGAACCGAGACCTGTCCCGGTGACAGCTGATCGACGACCGACTGAAGCTCCGGGCGAAGTTCGCCCTGCGAGAGCCAGCCCAAGTCTCCGCCGGAAGCGGCGGAGGAGGCGCCGGAGAACTGACGCGCAACGCCGCTGAAGGGGGCGCCGGCGCGGATTTCCTCCAACAGGCGCGCGGCGATGCTCTGCGCCTGCGCAATCTCTTCGTCGCTTTCCGCGGAGATCATGATCTCTGACACGAGCGCCTGTGGCTTCGAGGCGTTGGCGGTGACACGCCCAAGCGCATCGGTCACCTTCTCGTCGGAAATACGAATGCGTTGACCGAAGCGTCCGTTGACGAGCCGACGCCACGCGATGTCGGACTCGATCTGCGCGCGCAGGGTCTGGATACCGATTCCGCTGGAAGCGAGCTGTGAGCGAAGCGTATCGAGCGTCGTGCCGTTCTGGCGTGCGATTTCCGCGATCTGGCGATCGACCTGCGCGCTTTCGACGTTGATCTTCTTTTCCTTGGCTTCCTGCATCTGCAGGCGCTCATCAACGAGATCGCGCATGGCCTGTGAGCGTGCCCGTTCCAGGTTTTCCTGGGAGGACTCCATTCCGGCGCCGGCGAGCAAGAGGGCGGCGCGCTGGTTCACATCATAGGTCGAGATCACATCGTCGTTGACGATCGCCGCGACGCCGGCAGCCGGATTGACGCGCCGCGCCGGGGCGGGTGTCGTCGCCGCAGTCGGCGTCGGGCGCACGGCAGGCTGCTGCGACACGGCAGGGGCGGTGAGAAGGCTTGCGCCCAAGGCGGCGACGATGGCGGCCGACGCCAGGGTGGTCTTCCAGGTCATGCGAAGGAACTCCGTACGCGCGTTTCGTCGACAGGACGCTGCGCCATTTCTCTCGGTTCTCAGTCGCCGCCGCCGAAGACGCCCAACGACGTGAGCCCGACCCGGATCTGGAACCCTTCGTTGGGCCCCAGCACGCGGTCGGTAGTTTCGGACCGGACGTAGCCGAAATCGAGGAAGGTGCAATCGTCCCGATACATCAGGTGGATGTTCTGGGAGAGATTAATGTCAGAATCGAGATCACGCTGCAGGCTGTACGAAAAGCTCCAGCGATCGGTGATCCGGAAGCCCACGCCGCCCCGGATTTCCCGGTTCGGGTCGCCCGGACGGAGCGCTTCGTCGACCTGGAAGTACCGGGCCTCGGTGGACAGACGCCAAAGCGAGGCGCGGACCGAGGCGTCCATGCGGACGAGCGACAAGTCCTTGTCCGCCACCCGGAAGCGGACGTTCGCCTGCAGGTTCTGCCCGAGATCGGCATCCACCGCGCCGACCCAGTCGGAAGTCTCGTCGTCGAGGTTGGTCAGGCGGTTGAAGCGCGGTTCGGAGTCCTCGCGCCAGCGCCGGCCCAGCATGACGCTGGCGGACTTGTCGTCGTGACTACGGGCGGTGGCGCGGACGCCGAGGCTGCCGCGGGCGCCCGATTCCCAGAGATCGAAGTTGGGCGCCGCGTTCGGCCGGAACAGGTTCGTATCGTCGAGTTCGAAGGCGAGGCTGTCCTCGTTGACGATGCGGGTGTCGTTGTCGCCGTAACCGATGGCGACCATGCCGATCGGCTCGATGATGACGTCCACGTTGGCGCCGGGGCGAACGAAGGGATAGCGAACCTCGACGCCGGCGAGACCGACGCTGCGCGTGAAGGTTTCGTCCTTGGCGGCAGGGGCGTTGCCGGTGCGATAGACGTCTGCACGGGTCTGCGCAAAGGGCGCGACGACGATGCCGGGGCCGACGATGCGGTCGAGCCGCCATTCACCGCCGACGGAGACGCGCGCGCTGTCGACGCCGTTGTCCTGACGATAGAGCGAGGCGGTAGACGCCTGCAGTTTCAACTGCCCGTCGAAGAACGGATCGCGCATGACGTGTTCGAGTTCGCCGAGCGGGAGGACGAGCGGGAGCACCGCGCTGTCATCCACCGCGCGGAGACCCTGAATCGACACCATCGAGAGCGAGCCGAACGTGTTTTCGCTCTGACCCGTCGTGTAGAGCTGCGACACGAGCCGCAGGTTGTCGCCGATGATCGGCCCGCGCGCACGGCTATCGCCGTTGAGATCGTAGCGGCGCAGGTAAAGGTCATCGGCAGCGCGTTCGACACCGAAGCCCCACGACCAGAAATCGTCGATCTTGAAAAGGCCGTTGCCGAAGATGTGGCCGCGCAGCGACTCATCGCCAAACTTGTTGCCCTCGCCGTCAAAGTCCTGATCGAACGATGCCGATCCCTCGAGCCGGAGATCGCCGGAATAGAAGCGCTTGCGGTATTGCAAGCCAAGGATTGGATTGACGTTCGCGTGGATGCGCGGCGCGATGGTCAGATCCTGGAAGGGTGAAATCGCCCAGTGGATCGGCTGCTGATAGAAGGCGCCGAGGCGGCGGTTCGAACCGATGTCCGGCGGCAGCAGGCCCGAACGAGGGCCGCTCGAAGGATCTGGGTGCGAGAAATACGGCAGGTAGATGATCGGGACGCCGCCGAACTGCACCACGACATCCCGATACGAGATCATCTTGGTGTTCTGGTTCTGCGTCGCGCTGCGGGCGCGGAGCGTCCAGGTCGGGCCCTTGGTTTTGCCGCCTTCGACCTTGCAGATCGGGCAGGCTGTATAGATCACGCGCTGAAGCTGGTTGATCCCGGCTGACGGGCGCACAGCAGACGCCGCCGCCGCTGTTCCACCACCCGCGAGGCGCGCGCCGAACCCGGTGGCGACGCCTGTATCCAGCTGCTCGTCGACCTCGACTTCGTCGGCATAACGGACGGTGCCGTCGGGATCGATGATTTCGACTCCGCCCTGGGCGCGGATGGTGTTGTCGCGAAGATTGTACACGAGGCGCTTGGTGCGCAGCGTGCGGCCCTGATAGCGCGCCTCGACATTGCCTTCGGCGGTGATGGTCTGGCTGGCGTCGTCTTTGACCAGCGTGTCGGCCTCGAGAACGACCACCGGCTGGTCGCTCGTGACCGGCACCGGCACGGGCACGGGTTCCTGGGCGGAGGCTGTGGAGCCGGCGGCGGCAAGCAGAATCGCTGCGAACGCTGCGGCCCATGGCCCCGGCGCGCGATCAAACCACCGATCGGCCACTTCCCCCGAACGGGACATCAAAGGCCCTCTCAACGTCGATTCCCCGGCGGCTACCTAGCCTTGCCAACGCCTGCCCGTAAAGCAGTCACCCCCGCATTTCCTCAGCCGTCCTCGACGAAGCTGAGGATGGCCAGGGCCGCAAAGAACCCCGTCAGGGGCGGCGCCCAGGCGGCGACGATCGGCGGCACCACGTCGGTGATGGCGAAGGCGGCCGCCAGCTGGCCGGCGAAATAGAGGACAAACCCTCCGATGATCCCCATCACCACGTATCCGGCGAGCCCGCCCAGTCGCTGCAATCGCAACGAGAAGACAGCGCCCAGGCTCGCCATGGCCGCGAGCAGGAGGGGGAGCGCGAGGAGACTCTGGTACTTCAGCTCGTAACGCGTGGGCGCCAGGCCCGCCGCCTTTGCCGAGTTGATGAACCCCGGCAAACGCCAGAAAGAGAGCGCCCCCGGGGTCACGAAGGTATCGAACAGCGCGTTGGCTTCCAGCGTCGTCGGGATGGACACCACCGGCTCCGGCACGGGTGTCTCGCCGGGGCGGGCTGTCACCAGATTGCGCAGCTCCCACATGCTTGACGGCTTGAGCACCGCCTCCTCGGCGTTGATGCGGTTGGCGAAGGAGAGCGTGCCGTCCTCGAGCACCTCAAACATGAAGAAGGTGACCTTCTTCAGTCTCGTGGAGTTCGGATCGATCGAGTCCGCGTGGATGACGGTTTGGGTCGTCGCGTCGCCCTGGCGAAGCCACACGCCGTTGCGGGTGACGACATCGGATTGGTTCTCGCCCTCCAGGCGCGCCTGGATCGCCTCGAAGCGCTCGTAGAGGCGCGCTCCGATCGGATTGAGAATGGTGGTGGCGAAGATGCCGATCACGATGGCGGCGGCGGCGGTCGGCCCGAGGAACCGCCATGCAGACACGCCGGAAGCGCGCAGCGCGATGAGCTCGCTGCGCCGGTTGAGCTGCACGAGACCGATCATGGCGCCCGCGAGCACGACGAAGGGCAGTGTCTGCTCGATGAGCATGGGCGTCTTCAGGGCGGTCAGTCCAAGCGCTTGCCAGAGCGAAAGGTCAACGCGCGCACCGACCGTGCGCAGTTGCTCCACGACATCGACAAGCAGGATCGACGCAGCCACCGCCGACAGCGCGATGCCGAAGCCGGTCAATGTGCGCAGGAAGAGATAGCGGCCAAGGCCCGTGAAGAGAAAATCCATCGCCTATCTCGCCATCGAGAGGCCGGCGACAGGCGCGGTGCGTCGCACGGGCTTTTGCGGCGCCTGCAGCATCCAGAAGGCGATGCCGGAAACAACGAGAGGGAAGATATACTGCAGCGGATTGAGCGCCGGTTCATCCACGCACGCCGCCTGAATCCCGAGCGCAAAGATGCGCACGATGAGCGCCGTTCCCGCCGCGATGGCGATGCGCCGTCCGTAACCGCGCCTGCTGAAATCGCCCGCCAGCAATCCCGCCAGGGCGATCAGCGCCAGCGCCGGATCCAGCAGCGGGCTCGACAGGCGGTGGTGGCCCTCCGCGAGAAAGCGATCGGCGTTGCGCTGGTCATAATAGTAGGTGCGATCGGGGAAGAAGAGTTCCGCAAGAAAACGGTCCGATGGTTTCAGAATGTACTCGTCATCTGCAGCGACAAACGCACCGAGTTCCAGCGTGTACTGGTCGAAGTCCAGCAGGTCGACGGCGCCGTCGGGTTTGGGCTGCTGGATCTGCCCGGCGCGCATCACCACCGCCGGCACGCCTGCGGCTGTGACGATGATGCCGGTCCTGGCGGTGTAGGTGGTAGGGCGATTGGTGTTGCGGCGGTCGTCAATGAAGAGGTCGCGCAGCACGCCGCCCGCACCGACTTCACGCGCGTAGAAAGTCAGGCCGTCGGCTGGCGTCGTGAATTCGCCGGCGCGCACGAGCGAGGCGGCGAAGTCCGTGCGCATCGCGTGCACGGTCTCGCGCATTTCGCGGTAGCTGGCGGGTTGGATGAGGACATTGACGGCGAGGTGCGCGAGCGCGGCAAGCGCCGCGAGTTTCATGATCGGCGACACGATCTGCCACGGCGATACGCCCGCCGCGAACGCCACCGCGATCTCTGACTCGGTGTGCATGCGGTTGACCGCGTAGGTCACCGCGAAGAACACCGCGAGCGGCATGATCAGCGAGATGAGCTGCGGCATGGACAGCAGCGTCACCCACACGAACGCCAGTGTGGACTGGCGCTGGTCGACGATCAGGTCGAGTTGGTTGAGCCCCTGGGTGAGGATCGCGACGCCCGCCAGGCCCCCGAGGATGGCCAGCAGGGGAATCATGCCCTGCCGGAAGAGGTAGGCCTGCAACGCTTTCATTCGGTCCCTCTGCCCGCCTCTCTGGCTGGCCCCCAAGGCGCGACTGTGGCGCCCGTGTTCGGCCTGCACCTGATGCGGGCGCAATCTTTCCAACCCGGCGGCGCACAGCTACCACTGACCCGAACAAGGTTGAAGCGGTTCGCGCGCACGGATGCGCCGGGCCGTCGACGAGAGGCTCCCGGACACACCCATGGACATCACTTTCAAGAACGAAGCCCGCGCGGACGCCGTGGCGGTCATGGCAAGCGAGGGCGGCGTGCTGCTCGCGGCCGCCAAGGCGCTCGACGAGAAATCCGGCGGCGCGATCACCCGCGCCATCCAGGCGTCGCGATTCGCAGCGTCGCCGTCGCAGGTGCTGGAAATCCTGGCGCCCGCCAATCTCGACTTCGGCCGCCTGCTCGTGATCGGCGTCGGCGCCCCGGACAAGGCGGACGCGCTTACGGTGGAGAAATGGGCAGGGCAGGCGGTGCGGCGCACGCTGACCACGGGCGCTGAGTCGCTGGCGCTGCACGCCGAGGCGATTGGCAGCGTCGCCGGCGCGGATTCAGCGGCGCGTGCGGCCGTCGGCGCGCGCCTCGCTGCCTACAAGTTTGATCGCTACAAGACCAAGGTGAAGCCCGACCAGAAGACGTCCTTAAAGGACGTCACGGTGGTCACCGAAGGCGCCGCCGGCGCCAAGGGCAAGCACGACGCGCTCTCCGCCGTGGCTGATGGCGTCTATTTTGCGCGCGACCTCGTGTGCGAGCCGCCGAACATCTTGCATCCGCCGGAATTCGCCGATCGCCTGAAGGCGCTCGAAAGCCTCGGCCTCGAAGTGACCGTTCTCGATGTGGCGGATATGACAAAGCTCGGCATGGGCGCGCTGCTCGGCGTGGGGCAGGGCAGCGTGCGGGAAAGCCGCCTCGTCGTGATGAGCTGGAAGGGCGCGAAGAACAAGGCCGCTCAACCCATCTGCTTCGTCGGCAAGGGCGTGACCTTCGACACCGGCGGCATCTCGCTGAAACCCGGCGCCGGCATGGATGAGATGAAGGGCGACATGGGCGGCGCGGCGGCCGTGTCCGGCGTGATGCTGGCGCTGGCGAAGCGCAAGGCGAAGGCCAACGTCATCGGCATTGTCGGCCTCGTGGAAAACATGCCCGACGGCAACGCGCAGCGCCCGGGCGACATCGTCACTTCAATGTCCGGCCAGACCATCGAAGTGCTCAACACGGACGCGGAAGGCCGTCTCGTCCTGTGCGATGCGATCACCTACGCGCAGGAAAAGTTCAATCCGACCGCCATCGTCGATCTCGCCACGCTGACGGGCGCGATCATCATCTCGCTCGGTCACGAGCATGCGGGCCTCTTCTGCAACAACGATGCGCTCGCTGCCGATCTCACGGCGGCAGGTGTCGCGGAGGGTGAAGCCGTCTGGCGGCTGCCGCTGGGCGCCGCCTACGACAAGATGATCGACACGCCCAACGCCGACATCAAGAACATCTCTGGCAAACCCGCCGCCGGTTCGATCACCGCCGCGCAGTTCCTGCAGCGTTTCGTGAAGGACGGCGTCGCGTGGGCGCATCTCGACATCGCCGGCACCGCCTGGAAGCCCGCGCCCTATGAAGATCCCACGTCCCCGGCATGGGCGACGGGTTATGGCGTGCGCATCCTCAATCGCCTGGTGGCCAACCGCTACGAGGAATGAGTTCGCTCTGGTTCTACCATCTCGAGCGATCCTCGCTCGAAGCCGCGCTCGCGCCTTTGCTGGAGAAGTGCCTGCAGCGCGGCTGGCGTGTGGTGGTGCGGGGCACGATCGAAGAACGGCTCGACGCACTCGACGAGGCGCTCTGGACGGTGCGCGAGGATAGTTTCCTCCCGCACGCACGCGCCGGGCGCGCCGCGCCCGAAAAGCAGCCGATCCTGCTGACCAGCGAGGGCGGCGCCCCAAATGGCGCTAGGGCGCTGTTTCTGGTTGACGGCGCGGAGCCGGGCGCGATCGACGCCTTCGAGCGCGCCAGCATCATGTTCGACGGGCGCGACGAGGCGGCGGTCGTTCATGCGCGGTTGCAGTGGAAGGCGGCAAAGGACAGCGGTCTGGACATCGCCTACTGGAAGGAAAGCGACGCCGGCAGCTGGGAAAAACAGGCCTGAGGAAATCGATCATGCTGAAGCCGATCATCGTCGCGGCTGCCTTCGGAGCGCTCGCCGCCTGCGTGGCGATCAACGTGAACGAGGCGCCCGACTCCCGACCCGCAGGCGGCGCGGAGACCTGTGACGCAAGCCTGTATGTCTATCTCGTAGGGCAGGACGAAAGCGCCATCGACCGTACGCGGCTGCCGAAGGCGCACCGCATCGTGTGCGCGGAATGCATGGTGACGATGGACCACAACCCCAATCGCCTGAATTTGCACCTCGGCACGGACAAGAAGGTCGGCTCGGTCCGCTGCGGCTGAACGTAGCGCTTTCTCCCCAATGGGCGGCTTGGCGGGGCGGGGGCGCCCGGTTATAGAGCGCGTCCATTTCATTGTTGCCCAAAATACCTGACAGAGCGGGAGAACCGGCCATGGCCGTCGAGCGGACGTTTTCCATCATCAAGCCGGACGCGACCGCGCGCAGCCTGACGGGCGAGATCAACACGATCATCGAGGGCGCCGGCCTGAAGATCGTCGCGCAGAAGCGTATCCGCATGTCGAAGGAGCAGGCCGAAGGCTTTTACGGCGTCCACAAGGAACGCCCGTTCTTCGGCGATCTCGTGAAATTCATGACCTCCGGTCCCGTCGTCGTGCAGGCGCTGGAAGGCGACAACGCGGTCGCGCGCTACCGCGACATCATGGGCGCCACGAACCCCTACAACGCAGCTCCCGGCACGATCCGCCGCAGGTTCTCCTCTGGCATCGAGGCCAATAGCGTCCACGGCTCCGACAGCCTCGAAAACGCGGCGACCGAGATCAGGTTCTTCTTCAAGGACGACGAGATCGTCGGCTGATCTCGCTTACGCGCGGTCCTCCATAAACGCATTTACCAGCATCGGCTGCGCGTCGCCCGGCAGGAGCGGCGCGCCGCCGCATACGAGCGCGAGACACGCCGGATAGAGCATGTGCTCCGCGTCCAGCGTGCGTGCAGCGAGCGTCGCCGGCGTATCGCCCGGCAGGATCGGCACCGCCGCCTGACCGATGATCGGCCCAGCATCCACGCCTTCCGTCACCCAGTGCACCGAGCAGCCGCCGAGCTTTGCGCCTGCGGCGATCGCGCGCGCATGCGTATCCAGACCGGGAAACGAAGGCAGCAGCGACGGATGGATGTTGATGAGGCGGTTCGCCCACGCATTCACGAAGAAAGGCGTCAGCACGCGCATGAACCCTGCCAGCGCGACGAGTTCGATATCGCGATCGCGGAGAAACGCATCGAGCGATCGTTCGAACGCCGCGCGATCCTTGCCGAACACGCGGTGATCGACGGCCGCCGCTTCGATGCCCGCCTCACGCGCACGATCGAGACCGGCGGCGCCCGGATTGTTGGAAACCACGAGTACGATTTCGTACGGACACAATGGTCCTTGCGCATCGAGCAGCGCCTGCAGGTTTGAGCCGCCCCCGGAAATGAGCACGGCGACGCGCCTGCGCGTCATGCCCGCACCACGCCGATCTTGAAGACTTTTTCGCCGGCCGCTTCGAGGCGCTGCGCGACAGCGTCGGCGTCCTTCGGCGCGACAGCCGCCACCATGCCGATGCCGAGGTTGAACGTGCGGCGCGCGTCTTCCTCCGGCACGTCGCCGGTTTCGACGAGCCAGTCGAACACGGCAGGACGTTTCCATGCCGCCCAGTCGAACTCGACGCGCCAACCCTTCGGCAACATGCGCGGCGCGTTCTCCGTCAGACCGCCGCCGGTGATGTGCGCGAGCCCCTTGATGAGCCCATCGCGGATCAGCGGCAGCAGCGGCTTCACATAGATGCGTGTCGGCGCCAACAACGCTTCCGCCAGCGTGCCGTTCGCGAACGGCGCCGGTGCATCCCAGGCGAGGCCCGAACGCTCGACGATGCGGCGCACGAGCGAATAGCCGTTGGAATGCGGGCCACTTGAAGCAAGTCCCAGCACGACGTCGCCGTCGGCCACGTCGCGGGGCAGCAGGCTGCCGCGTTCGGCTGCGCCCATGGCGAAGCCCGCGAGATCGTAGTCGCCGGCGCCGTACATGCCCGGCATTTCCGCCGTCTCGCCGCCGGCGAGCGCGCAGCCCGCGATCCGGCAGCCCTCGGCGATGCCCTTGATGACGACGGCGGCTTCGTCGGCGTTGAGTTTGCCGGTCGCGTAATAGTCGAGGAACAGGAGCGGCTCGCCGCCCTGCGCGACGAGGTCGTTCACGCACATCGCCACAAGATCGACGCCGACCGTCTCATGACGGCCCGATTCAATCGCCACCTTGAGTTTCGTGCCCACGCCGTCGGTGGTGGCCAACAGAATGGGATCGGTGAAGCCGGCGGCTTTCAGGTCGAAGGCGGCCGCAAAACCGCCGAGGGCTGCGTTCGCGCCGGGCCGTGCGGTGGCCTTCGCGGCGGGGCCGATGAGGTCGACGAGGCGCGCGCCTTCGTCGATGTCGACGCCTGCGTCGCGGTAGGTGAGGGAGGATTTGGAAGTCATGCAGGGCGCTATCGCAGGATTCGGAACCGGGGGACGTGTGAGACCAGTCAGCGGACGGCCTTTCGGCTTGGGCGCGGTATTGCTAGGTCTGCCCCGAAAAGGCGAGGACCCGATGCACCGCTTGGCCGGACTGATAGCGATTTGCGCAGCCTTCTGCGCGTTCATTGTGGGGCCTGCGGCTGCGCAGGCTGGCCGTGGGGACATTTTCCTCGTGTCCGGGGTCCGGGTGGACCAGACTGCCCCCGATGGCGCGCAGGCGCGCACGCAGGGCATGGCAGCCGCCCAGCGCGCCGGGTTCGAGCGTCTCGCCCGCCGGATCACGAGCGCAGAGGATCAGGCCCGCCTGACCATCCCGCGCCCGGAAGACGCGTCCTTGAACCAGCTTGTGCGCAGCGTGGACGTGGAAGAGGAGCGCCGCTCCGGCACCCGCTATATCGGCCGCTTTGCGGTCCGGTTCGACCCGAACGGCGTCCGCACGGCCCTGCAGGCGGCCGGTTTCCAGGTTCTTGAAGCCCGCGGCGCGCCGGTGCTGGTCGTGACCCAGCCCGTCCCAGCTGACGGCGCGTCCGACATCTGGCGTCAGGCCTGGGAGCAGGGCGGATTCGGCGGAGAACTTCTCCCTGTCACTATCGCCGCACCCACCGCGCGGGCAGACTGGCCTTCGCTTCAGCCCATCGCCGCCGCCGCCGGTGCACAGACCATCATCGTCGCCACCGCCCGCCAGACCGGTGCAGCACTCGTGGCTGATCTCGTCGAGTACGACGCCAATGGCGCCCAGACCCCGCGCGGGCAGGCAAGCGCGGCCGTTCAGGGAGGCGACGCCGGTCTTCCGGAAGCCTATCGCCGCCTTGCGGAAGCGGCCAACGCGCGCCTCCAGACACTATGGAAGACGGGCCTCACGCTACAGGCCTCGCAACGGACCCGCATCGTCGTGTCTGCGCTCTATCGCGACATGCCGGAATGGACCCGCGTGAAGCAGGGGCTGGAACAGGCCGCGCAAATGACCATTTCCGACATCCGCATCGAGGCCATCGGGCGCGAGGGCGCGGTGGTCACGTTCGCGCACAGCGGCTCGGTGGAAGATCTTTCCCGCGCGCTGGAGCGGTACAACCTGCAACTCGCGCAATCGTCCCAGGGCCCCGTCCTGCGCACGGCGGGGCGCTAGGCAGGCCGCCATGGCCGACCAGCCGCGCCTGTTCGCCGCCGCCGAGGACTTCACCTCCGCGACCCTCGAGATCGGGGACGCCAACCGCACCGTCTGGACCATGCTCGGCCGTTGGCGCGACTGGCCGAACGGCGCGCTGGCGCTTGCCGGCCCCAGCGGCTCCGGGAAGACGCACATGGCGCGGGCGTGGGCGGATATTGTCGGCTCAGATGTCTGGAACGGGCAGGGCCGCGCGCTCGACGCCTTCGAGACCGGCGGGAGGAAACTCGTTATCGACGACGCCGACCGGTTCGCCGACGAGCCGCACCTTGCTCTCCTGCTGGATGCCGCCCGGACCGGCGGGGGTGCGCTCCTCCTGACCGCGCAGGAGCCCCCGCAGGCGTGGCCTGTCGGTCTCAAGGATTTGCGCTCACGCCTTGCGGCCCTTGCGGTAGAGCGGGTCGAGGAACCAGATGATGCGCTGCTGGCGCGTGTTTTGGCGCGGCTCTGCAAGGCTCGGTTCATAAAATTGTCGGATAAAGCAGCCACTTACCTGATGGCGCACATGGAGCGCTCGTTCGCCGCCGCTCACGCCGTGGCCGAGGCGATTGATCGGGTCCATGTTCGGGGCAGCAAGCCCATCTCGGTGCCTATCGCGGCCCGGGCCTTGCGCAGCCTCGGCCTCGACCCGCCGGACCCCGGCGGCGATGAGGACGCTTCAGACACCCTGCCGGAGGACGCATGACTGCCGAGACCCGATCCGCCAAGCGCCGCGCCGCCCAAGGTCGCGCCGCTGCGACCGGGATCTCGATGGAGAGCCCCGAGCGCTTCATCAACCGCGAGCAGAGCTGGCTGTCGTTCAACACCCGCGTGCTGGAGGAAGCCGAAAATCCCGCGCACCCGCTGCTGGAGCGCCTGCGCTTCCTGTCGATCTCGGCCAACAACCTCGACGAATTCTACATGGTCCGCGTGGCCGGCCTGCATGAGCAGGTGAAGGCCAACGTCCAGACGCGCAGCCAGGACGGTCTCACCCCGCTGGAACAGCTGGAGCGCCTGCAGGAAGAAGCCACCGCGCTGATGAACAAGCAGCAGGAGCGGTGGGCGGCGCTGCGCAAGGAAATGGCGAAGGCGGGCATCAGCGTGCTCGACGCCGGCGATCTCACAGCGTTCGATCTCGAAATGCTGCGGCCGCTTTTCCAGGAGCGCGTCTATCCGCTGCTCACGCCGCTCGCGATCGATCCCGCGCACCCGTTCCCGTTCATCCCGAACCTTGGTTTCGCCATGGCGCTGAAACTGAAGCGGCGCGAGGACGGGCGCGCGCTCAATGCCCTTGTGCCCATGCCCACGCAGGTGGAGCGGTTCTTGGAGTTGCGGGACTCCACCCGCGTCGCGAGCGCGCCGGCGGAACGGCGCTTCATCGCGCTGGAAACGGCGCTCGGGCTTTTCCTTGATCAACTGTTCCCAGGCTACGAAGTGCTCGCCAAAGGCTGCTTCCGCGTCGTTCGCGACAGCGACATCGAGAACGTCGAAGAAGCTGAAGACCTCGTGCGCGAATTCCGCACGCTGCTGAAGCAGCGCCGCCTCGGCGAAATCGTGCGCCTCAAGATCGAAGCATCCATGCCCGTGGACCTGCGCGATTTCATCATCCGCGAGATCGAAGCTGATCCCCACGACGTGGTGATCGCGGAAGGCATGCTCGGCCTCGCGCAGGTGTCCAATCTCATCGTCGATGACCGCACGGACCTGAAGTTCGAACCCTACGAGCCGCGCTTCCCCGAACGCGTGCGCGACTTCGGCGGCGACATTTTCGCCGCCATCCGCGCCAAGGACATGTTGGTCCACCATCCGTTCGAGAGCTTCGACGTGGTGGTGCAGTTCCTGCGACAGGCCGCAGCCGATCCGAACGTCGTGGCGATCAAGCAGACGCTTTACCGCACCTCGAAGAATTCCCCGATCGTCGCGGCCCTCATCGAGGCCGCTGAAGCCGGCAAGAACGTCACCGCCCTTGTGGAGATCAAGGCGCGCTTCGATGAAGAGAACAATCTGAAGTGGGCGCAGGATCTCGAACGCGCCGGCGCGTCGATCGTCTATGGCTTCATCGATTACAAGACCCACGCCAAGGTCAGCCTCGTGGTGCGCCGCGAGGCCGACGGCCTGCGCACCTACACGCACTTCGGCACCGGGAATTATCATCCGATCACGGCGCGCGTTTACACCGATCTCTCGCTCTTCACCGCCGATCCTGCGTTCGGTCGCGATGCGGGGCGCCTCTTCAATTTCGTCACCGGGTACGCGAAGCCCGCGGAACTCGAACGCATCGCGATCTCGCCGATCTCGCTGAAGGAAACGGTGCTCGAACTCATCGACGCCGAAATCGCGCACGTGAAGGCGGGCCGTCCCGGCAGCATCTGGGTGAAGCTCAATTCGCTGGTCGATCCCGTGGTGATCGACGCGCTCTACCGCGCAAGCCAGGAAGGCGTGAAGATCGAACTCGTCGTGCGCGGAATCTGTTGTTTGCGGCCTGGCGTTCCGGGGCTCTCGGAAAACATCCGCGTCAAATCCATCGTCGGGCGTTTCCTCGAACACGCACGCATCGTCTGCTTCGGCGACGGCAAGGCGCTGCCGCATCCCGAAGCGAAGGTCTTCATGTCCTCGGCCGACTGGATGCCGCGCAATCTCGATCGCCGCGTCGAGGTGCTGTGTCCGATCCTCAATCCGACGGTGCACCAGCAGGTGCTGGGGCAGATCATGCTCGCCAACCTCAATGACGAGGCGCAGAGCTGGTACATGAACGCCGACGGCTCGTTCACGCGTGTGGACCGTGCGGGACTCGACGAACCGTTTTCCGCCCACCTCTACTTCATGCGCAATCCGAGCCTCTCAGGCCGCGGTCGCGCGCAGAAGGGCGACCTTCCGCCTGCATTCGATCATGTGGGACCGCGCGCACCGCAGGTGCGTCCGCAGTAGACGCGGCCGCAGGCTCGTCGCAAGCTTCGGAAGGCGCGAAAGGCGAGGCGACACATCATGGCTAACTATCTCGGCGCAGTCGGTATCGCGGTGCGCGACATGGAGGCGTCTGCGACGTTCTACGCGCATGCGTTCGGCATGAGAGAGCTGCAGCGCTTCAACCTTCCGCACATGGACGAGATCGTCATGGGTTTCGAGGGACGCAGCGCCGCGGTTGTGTTGATGCAATATACCGATGACATCGCACGTCCGCCGCACGCGTTCGCGGGCAAGCTCGTGTTCTATTTCGAGGACGTCGTGAGCGTCGCAAAACGCGCGGTCGAGGCGGGAGCCGTCATGGTGCGCGAGCCGGCGCCCGTGCCCGGTCTCGGACCGACGCTCATTGGCTTCGTGAAGGATCCCGACGGCTACACGTTGGAACTGCTGCAGCCCGCCTGATCTCGGAGCTTCGCATCAGTCGCAGGGGTCCGCGCCTTGCCCCGCCCCAGCCCCGCCGCTAAGTCCCCCTCGTGCGCGAAGCGGCTGTCATCGATGTGGGATCGAACTCGGTGCGCCTTGTGGCCTACCGGCTGGACGGGCGCGCGCTGACGCCGTTCCTCAATGAGAAGGTCATGGCCGGCCTCGGGCGCAATCTCGGGGTCACGGGGAAACTCTCCCCGGAGGGGATCGAGACGGCGTTGAAGGCGCTCTCGCGTTTTGCGCTCATTATCAAGGGTTTGGGCCTGAAGGACGTCTATGCGGTGGCGACCGCCGCGGTCCGCGACGCCAAGGACGGCGCGAAGTTCGCCGATCGCGTGCGCAAGGAAACCGGGATTGCGCTGCGCGTGATCGAGGGTTCCGAAGAGGCGCGTCTGTCGGCGCTTGGCGTGCTTGCGGGCGCGCCGGAAGCGACGGGCGTCGTGGGCGATCTCGGCGGGTCGAGCCTGGAACTCGTGGAGATAGGCTCCAATGGGCCGGGTCGGGGCGAGACGTGGCCGCTCGGGCCGTTCTCGATGATGAACGGCGAGCCCTTCGATCCTGATCGCGTTGGCGCCGTCGCGACGGAGTGTCTGAAGCAGTCGGCGGTCCTGAAAGACGCCGCGCAGGGCAGCGCCTTCCATGCCGTCGGCGGCGCATGGCGCGCGCTCGGCCGCATCGACATCGCCATGCGTCGCCATCCCATCGCTGTGCTGCACCATCACCAGATGACGCGCGCCGAGGTGCTGCGGGTCGCGGAGTTCGTGCGCAAGCAGAGCCGGAAATCGCTGGAGCGTTTCGAGGACTCCGCCGCCAAGCGAGCGGATTCCTTGCCTTATGCTTCGGTGGTCCTGGAACGCGTGATGGCGCTGGGCGCGTTCGACCGCGTGATCCTGTCATCCTACGGCCTGCGCGAAGGCCTGCTAATTGAAAATCTCGCCAGCCAGATGCGCGCGACGCATCCGCTGGTGGCGGGCGCAGAGGCCTTCGTCGGCGCATCGCCGCGGGCGCGTGTTTTTGGTGAAGCGCTGGAGAAGTGGCTGACGCCGCTCTTCGAGTCGCAACCGCCGGTGTTCGACCGCGTGCGCGACCGCATCCTGCGCGCCGCCGCTGCGCGGCTCGCCGATCTGGGCTCGGCGCTCCATCCCGAACAGCGCAGCGAAATCATCTACGATCTCGTGCTGCGCGCGCCGTTCGCGGGCATATCGCACGCCGAGCGCGCTTTTCTCGCCGCAGCGGTACATCACCGCGTGACGCGCTCCGCGCCGGACAAAGAAGAAGCATATCTGCGCCTGCTGACCGAGGAGCAACGTAGGGCGGCGGCGGCGCTGGGCGCTGCATTGCGTCTGGGCGCCGACCTCAGCGGGCGTGCGGAACCGATCCTCGATGCCTTCGATCTGACGCTTGCGGACGGGAAGCTCACGCTACGGACGGATCGCACGCACGGACGCGTGATAACGGAGCAGGCGGTCAAGCGGCTCGATGTCTTGGCGACTGTCCTCGGCGTACCGGCGGGCGTCGTCCAGCCGGACTAGAGCATTCCGACGAAGCGGATGCCGGTTCGTCGAAAGAAAATGCGGCCGAACAACAATCTAGAGCCCCGATCCAATTCTATCGGATCGGAAGCGGCTCTAGATATCGCGCAGTTTCACGCGGCCACGTTCGAGTGTCAGGGCCACGCGACCGTGCTTCAGCGCAAGAGCGCGTTCACCGAACACTTCGCGCCGCCAGCCTTTCAGCGTGCGGGTGTCGGCAGTGTCGTCCACCGCGATCAGTTCGAGATCGCTCGCCGACGCGATGAGGCGCGCAGCGACGCCGATGCTCTCGGCTTCGTGGCGCAGCAGGACCTTGAGCAATTCCACCGTCGCCCCGCCGTTCTGCGGCGTCGGGGGGCCGCGTTCCAGCACCGGCGCATACTCGGCGGCATTGGTCAGTGCTGTGTCGAGGGCCGCCGCCAGCTCCTGACCCATGCGCGAATTGCCGAAACCTCGCGGCACGGCGCGCAGGCGATCGAACGCGGCGGCGGTGCGTGGCTTCTGCTCGGCGATCTCGTAGATCGCGTCGTCCTTCAGGATACGCGCGCGCGGCACGTCTCGGCTCTGCGCCTGGCGGTCCCGCCACGCGGCAGCCGCGCGCAGGGCTGCGAGATAGTCCACCGTCGTGCGCCGCACCTTGAGACGCGCCCAGGCGTTCTCCGGCTCGGTGTCGTAGATCGCGGGATCGGTGAGCGCGGCGTGTTCCTCCGCCACCCAGGACAGGCGACCAGCCGTTTCCAGCTTCTCGCGCATCATCGGGTAGAGGTCGCGCAGGTGCGTCACGTCGGCGAGCGCGTAGATGAGTTGGTCCTCGCTCAGCGGCCGGCGCGCCCAGTCGGTGAAGCGATGGGATTTGTCCACGCGCCGCTTCAGGAAGTGTTGCACGAGCGCGTCGTAGGCGACGGAGTCCCCCAGCCCGCAGGCCATGGCGCCGATCTGGCTGTCGAACAGCGGCGCCGGCATCACGCCGCCGGAGAGCTTGAAGAAGATTTCCAGATCCTGCCGTGCGGCGTGGAACACCTTCTCCACATTCTTCGCGGCCATCACCTCCCAGAGCGGCGCGAGGTCGCCAGGGCTCAATGCAATGGGGTCGATGACGGCTTCAGCGCCGGGCGCGGCCGCCTGGATCAGGCAGAGCTTCGGCCAGAAGGTCGTCTCCCGCATGAACTCGGTGTCGACGGCGACGAAGGGCGCCTCAAGGAGCTTGGCGCAGAAGGCTTTGAGGGGACCGCGCTCGGTGATTACGTCCATGGACGGGGGCCTTAGCCCGCGTCGGCGGCGCACTCAACTGGAACTGCTGCGGCGTTCCGCTTGCAACCGGAGCCGATTCCTTGACTTTCCTCGACCGCGCGTGTGCTTGACGCGCCCGGTTCGCCCCGAAAGGGAACACCGGACGCCCCGCCAACCGCGCTTCCAGAGCCTTCGGAGCCTTCCATGCACGCCTATCGGACCCATGACTGCGGCGCCCTGCGGGCCGGCGACGCCGACAAGGCCGTGCGCCTCTCGGGCTGGGTGCACCGCAAGCGCGATCTGGGCGGCGTCCTGTTCGTGGACCTGCGCGACCACTACGGCATCACCCAGCTCGTCGCGAACCCCGGTTCGGCGGCTTTCCCGATCTTCGAGCGCCTGCGCGCCGAGAGCGTGGTGAAGGTCGACGGCAAGGTCGTCGCGCGCCGGGCCGATACCGTGAATGCACAACTTGCCACGGGCGAGGTGGAAGTGCGCGTCGACACCGTCGAAGTGCTCAGCGAAGCGAGCGAGCTGCCGCTGCCGGTGTTCGGCGAGCCCGACTATCCGGAAGAGACGCGCCTCAAGTACCGCTTCCTCGATCTGCGCCGCGAGACGCTGCACAACCACATCGTCCTGCGCTCGAAGGTGATCTCGTCCTTGCGCAAGCGGATGATCGACCAGGGCTTCACCGAGTTCCAGACGCCCATCCTCACGGCGTCTTCCCCCGAAGGCGCGCGCGACTTCCTCGTCCCGTCGCGCATGCACCACGGCAAGTTCTACGCGCTCCCGCAGGCGCCGCAGCAGTTCAAGCAGCTGCTGATGGTCGCGGGCTTCGACCGCTACTTCCAGATCGCGCCGTGCTTCCGCGATGAAGACGCGCGCGCCGACCGTTCGCCCGGCGAATTCTACCAGCTCGATTTCGAGATGAGTTTCGTCACGCAGGAAGACGTGTTCACCGCCATCGAGCCGGTGCTCGCGGGCGTGTTCGACGAATTCGGCAAGGGCAAGCGCGCCACGGTCGGCGCGTTCCCGCGCATCAAATATGCCGACTCCATCGCGAAATACGGCTCCGACAAGCCGGACCTGCGCAACCCGCTGGTTCTGCAGGACGTTTCCGAGCACTTCCGCGGCGGCGGCTTCGGCCTCTTCGCGCGCATCCTGGAAGGCCCGAAGAGCGCCGTGTGGGCGGTGCCCGCGCCGGGCGGCGGCAACCGCGCCTTCTGCGACAAGATGAATTCGTGGGCGCAGAGCGAAGGCCAGCCGGGCCTCGGCTACGTGTTCTGGCGTGAAGGCGAAGAGGGCGGGGCGGGCCCCATCGCGAAAAACATCGGCCCCGAACGCACGACGGCGCTGCGCGAGCAGCTTGGCCTCAAGGTCGGGGATGCGGCGTTCTTCGTCGCGGGCGATCCGGCCAAGTTCTACAAATTCGCGGGCCTTGCGCGCAACAAGGTCGCCGACGAACTGAACCTCGCCGACAAGGACCAGTTCGCGTTCTGCTGGATCGTCGACTTCCCCATGTATGAGTGGAGCGAGGAAGAGAAGAAGATCGACTTCTCGCACAACCCGTTCTCGATGCCGAATTTCGACCACGAGAAATTCCTCGCGCTCGACAACGCCGACCGCGAGACGATCGAGAACATCACCGCCTTCCAGTACGACATCGTCTGCAACGGCGTGGAGCTGTCGTCCGGCGCGATCCGGAACCACAAGCCCGACATCATGCTCAAGGCCTTCGAGATCGCGGGCTATGGGCCGGAGGTCGTGGAAGAGAAGTTCGGCGGCATGCTGAACGCGTTCCGCTTCGGAGCGCCGCCGCACGGCGGGTCGGCGCCGGGCATCGACCGCATCGTCATGCTGCTCGCGGGCGTGGACACGATCCGCGACGTCATCGTCTTCCCGCTGAACCAGCAGGCGCAGGACCTGATGATGAACGAGCCGGGCGAGGTGACGCAAAAGCAGCTGCGCGAACTGGGCATCCGCATCGCGGACGGGCCGAAGGGGTAACTGTCTCTCGCCGACTCCACTGGGTCCCGGCTCTCCGCGAAGCGTTGCTTCGCTGCGGCTGGAATGACCGAGCGCGGGTAACAGACGTTCTGTGCTATGGCAGCATACCGTGGAAGCAACATACTCCGAACTCAAAGCGAGGTGGCGCGCAGGCGAGCGAGACCGTGAACTTGCGCTGCATCTTTTGTATTTTGCCTGGATGCATTGGGCTGATCCGCTCTTTGTCACCGGCATGAATGACGACAATGACGCTATTCCGCTTTGGTTCAAAGTATTCGAGTTCTTCGGCGCAGAGGCGTCCGCCGACGCTGAATTCCTCTACGTGACCGCCATTATGGCGACGATCACGCCAGAACTCTGGGCGCCGCGTATCGAGCGCCTGAACGCCAGATCAAGAAGATTGCGGCCAGAGGGTTTCGGGCCAGAAGTTTTCGAGGGACGCGGCGACTACGGGTACTATTTTGCGCATCAGTCACGCCAATAGCCCAATGTCGGGAGTGGGCCAGACCCGGAAACGTCGGCTCCACGCAAGGGGAGAATGAAAACATCTCTCCTCTCACGCGAACATGACAGGCAGGTAGGGGGACAACGGAGTCCTCCGTCCCTCGCTTTGGCGGGCGGCTGAAAATCATTTCCGTTGGCGCGCAACGCTTCCCGGCGGCTGCTGCAGAAAAATCAGCAAAACAATCCGACCGGGTCGCGAGCGCCCTGACACTCCTCCCACGTCGCGCCGGAATGGTCCGGTCGCCGCGAAGAGGAGAGCCAGAATGCAGATCGCGAGACCGCTTCGTCATCGCCGCAGCGCCTACGCCGCCGCCGCGCGCGAGCTGCATCTGTGGCTGCTGCAGGTGATGGCCTGGCTGATGGCGCGCGTGCCTGCGCCGCGCTTTCTCCGCCTCGATTTCCAGGCCGATATCCGCAAGGCGCGCCGCGACATCCGCATGCTGATCTTCCTCAGCATGTGTTCGCGCATGACGTTCCGCGTGGATCGTCACAAGTTCACCGTGAGACCGCACGGCATGCGCGGCTATCGACGTCGCAGGCTCCGTTTGCTCCGCGCCTATACGCGTGGCGTCGCGCTGCGCTCCGTTCGCGACATGCGCGATGCGTTGCGGAATTTCGACCGGACCGTCATCTGCGCCATCGCGCGTCTGCCGAAGAAGGGCGGCGCGCCCGGCGCCATCGTCACGGTGCTTGCCGTGATGATTGCTCTGCGCACAACCGCAAGCGCACCTGCCGCTGAAGCTGCAGACACGTCATGACTGTAGAAACAGGACCGCCGGCGCCTCGCCGGCAATCGGTATCGAACCAACGCGAGATTCTGCGGAGTCTGGCGGCGCACGCGCATGCCGGCGAGGGCGCCGGCGGTCCTCCTCGTCGAAAGCGGCGCCTAGACCCGCTTCATGCTGCCATAGCCGGGTTGTTCAATGCGGACGCGATCCACTACCGTCGCGAGCAGGTGATCCGCCAGTCCCGGCGTCGCGATATCCATCTCGCCCGCCGTCAGTTTCGCGCAGAGCGCGCGGCGCAGGGACGGGAGATCGGCGTCGAGCTTGAGCAGCGCCGACAATCGTTCCGTCTCGGCCTTCGCCGCCGCAGGCCCCAGCTCCAGTTCGCGCGCGACGATGGCGAGCACGTTGGTGGCCACGCGGGCGTGGAAGGCGGCGTGGCCCTCAAGCTGGGGCGCCGCGACCTTTTCCAGAAAGGACGCCGTCGCCTCGACGAGTTGCTTTGCGGTGGGTTCGCCCAACATCAGAGTTTTCCCGTCAGCATGAGCATGAGATCGAGTTCCGTTTCACTGGCGCGCCGCCCGATCGCCGCACGCTCCACGCTCGGGTCCGCGCCCGTCTCGAACGCGCGGAACATGGTGAGGCACATCACACCCCACTTCAGCGAGCCGAAGATCGTCCACCAGCGCACCATGTCCGCCGTAATGCGCGGATCGCCGCCCGCCTCGCGGTATCCGGCGAGCAGATCTTCCACCGCGCCGAAGCCGCCGACGGGATTGTCCATCTGCCCGAAGCGCCACGAGGGCATGCAGATCCACGAGAGGTCTTCCGTCGGGTCGCCCACGTGCGCGAGTTCCCAGTCGAGCGCCGCCACAAGACCTTCAGGCCCGACCATGATGTTGCCGAGCCGGAAGTCGCCATGCACCAGCGTCGTCATCATCGGCGTCGGCGCGCGATCGCGCAGATGCTTGAACGCCAGATCGAAGATCGGCCGCGGCGTATCGAAGGAGCGATACACTTCTTCGTACCGATCCAGCTGTTCGCGCGCCCCGGAGAAGGGGAGCGGCGGCAAGGCGTCGGCCGGCGTCGCATGAATCCGCGCCAGCGCTGCGCCGCACTGACGGGCGAGCACCGGCCGCGCTTTTTCAAACGTCGCATCGCGCAGGATTTTGCGAGCAATCGTTTCGCCCGGAATGCGCTCCATCACATAGGCTGCGCCGAGACCGTCCGCCTCGTTGCACACATGCGCCACCGGCGGCGCCGGCGAGCCGCTCGCGATGGCGGCGCGGATAACGCGTGCTTCTGTTTCAAGCCCGATGGATTGCGCCGACGTTCCGATCGCCACGCCGCCCGGCGCGCGACGCAGGATGTAACCGCGCGACTGATCGCCGGTCTCGATGTCGAAGGACCACGTCTCCTGGCTCGCGCCGCCGGAAAGACGTCGCAACGCGGTGGGCCGCGCATCCGGTCCCGCAATGGCGCGGGCGACGCCCTCAAGGCCGTGCGCGATATCGCTCAAGTCGCTCATGGATTCACGTTGCCGTCTTCTCTCTGCGTCAATCAACCCGGCTCAGCCGGAGCGCGCGCGGCCCAGCCCGTCGTCGACGCCGAACAGGCGCGCCGCATACGCGATCGCCTTGCCGCGCGGGGTCTCCAGTTTCGGGTCGCGCTGGATCGCCAGCCGCGCCTCGCGATCTGCGGACCCCAGCATGTCGCCATGCGTGTCGGGGTGGACGAAGCGGAAATCCGGAAACCCGCTCTGACGCACGCCGAGAATGTCGCCGGACCCGCGCATCTTGTAGTCGAGTTCCGCGATGACGAAGCCGTCGTCGGTCTTGCGCAGCGCATCGAGACGTTCCTTCGCCGTCTCAGAAAGGGGCGGGCGCCACAGCAGCAGACACGTGCCGGGCTTGTCGCCGCGCCCGATGCGACCGCGCAGCTGGTGGAGCTGCGCGAGGCCGAAGCGCTCGGCGTGTTCGATCACCATGATGGTTGCTTCGGGAATGTTGACGCCGACCTCGATCACCGTCGTCGCCACGAGCACGAAGGCCTCGCCAGACTTGAAGCGCTCCATGGCGCGGTCGCGTTCCGTCGCCGACATCTTGCCGTGAACCACCGCCACGGCATCGCCGAAATGCGCGCGCAGATCTTCGTATCGATCCTCCACCGCCGAGAGATCGGAAAGCTCCGACTCCTCAATCAGAGGGCACACCCAGTACGCGCGGTCGCCCTGCGCCGAAGCGCGCGTGATCGCGTCGATGACGTCATCGATGCGGTTGGTCGGCAGTGCGCGCGTCTGGATCTGCTTGCGGCCCGGCGGCTTTTCGTCGAGCACCGAGACGTCCATGTCCCCATGCACCGCCAGCGCCAGCGTGCGCGGGATGGGCGTGGCGCTCATCACCAGCACATGCGGGTGTCCGCCCTTGGCGACGAGCTTCATGCGATCGGACACGCCGAAGCGATGCTGCTCGTCGATGACGACGAAGCCGAGATCCTTGAAGATCACCTCGTCCTGGAACAGCGCATGCGTGCCGATCACCGCAGCGATCTCACCGGACGCCAGTCGCTCCAGTATCCGCGCGCGATCCTTGCCTTTGTCCCGACCGGTAAGCACCACCGCTTCAAGACCCGCCGCTGCAAGCAGCGGCACGACGCTCTCGCCATGCTGGCGTGCAAGCAGTTCGGTCGGCGCCATCAGCGCGCTCTGCACGCCGCACTCCGCAGCACGCGCCATCGCCAGCGCCGCAACCAGTGTCTTGCCCGAACCGACGTCGCCCTGCAGCAGCCGCAGCATCGGCGACGGCTCGGCGAAGTCGTTCGCGATATCGCGATCCGCGCGAACCTGCGCGCCGGTGGGCGGGTACGGCAAAGACGCGAGAATCTTCTCGGCGAGCCGTCCCGTCGATGGAATGCTGCGACCCGCGGTGTCCTTGCGCGCCGCGCGCCGCAGATGGAGCGCCACCTGCCGCAGGAAGAGTTCGTCATACGCGAGCCGAGTCCGAAACGGCGCCTCGGGCAGCACGTCTGCGGGTTCTTTCGGTTCGTGCAAGCGACGCAGCGCGGATGCGAATGCAGGCCAGTCGCGCGCTGTGAGCGTCGCGGGATCGAGCCACTCGTCGGGCTCGACCAGCAGCTTCATCGACTCCCGGACGAAGCGCTGCACCTGGCGACCGGACAGACCCTGCGTCAGCGGATACACGGCTTCGACGTCGGGCGGCGTCTCGCCCGTCGCTGGATCGACCACATGATCCGGGTGCAGCATCTGGCGCTCGCCGGAATGGATCTGCACCTTGCCGCTCACGAGGCGCTTCTGTCCGACCGGCCACATGCGCTTGAGCATGTCGGCGCGCGGCCGGAAGTAGGTGACGGAGAGAAACCCCGTCTCGTCGCGCAGGCGGATGCGGTAGGGCGAGTTCCGGTAGGCCGGAATGTGAGCGTCGACTTCCGCCTCGATGGTCGCGATCTCGCCCTCGGTCGTGTCGGCGATGGATACCTTGTTGCGACGGTCGATGGCGCCGGTGGGAGCGAGGAACGCGAAGTCACGCGCCAGTGGCCCGCCCGCCACATGCGCCATCAGTTCAGCCGTATCCCGCCGGTATCCGCGCGGGAGCGGGGCCGGGGCGAGCAGGCCCTCCGGGCGGCTCGGCGGATGGCTGGGAGTATCGGTCATGGCGCCCATTCGACGCGCTGACAGGCGCGCGCCCATCGTCTATAGCGCCTGCCTCTCGATCGGGCGCGACATGTTGGATGAACGGCGGAAGAGGCTGAGGTTCCGGGCATGGCGTCGGGGGTTCCGGGAAATTGACCTGATCCTCGGCGGATTCGCCGATGCGCGCCTTGAGAGCCTCAGTGATTCCGACGTAGCGGCGTTCGAGGCGCTGCTCGAGGCCCCTGACCAGGACGTCTACGACTGGGTCGTGGGTCGGACGCCGGCGCCTATATCCCACGAGACGCCGCTGCTCGGCGCCATCCGCTCTTTTCAAGCCGCAACCGGGAAACCCGACGACGCATGACCGCCATTCTCCCGCCCGCCCTCAT
>JAWXBS010000023.1:0-9280 GCA_034440275.1 Alphaproteobacteria bacterium | reverse complement strand
GGGCGATGGCGACGGTGGAGACCCGGACATTCTCGCCCATGACGACGACGCCGGAGGTTTCGTCGATGACGATCTTGGCGGGCTGGTCGGGATCGACGGCCAGGTTCTCGATGCGCGTCAGCAGTTCGACCATGTCGCCAGCGAAGGCTTCCGGCTTGATGACGGCGACGGAGCCGGGGTTGGTCGCGCGGGCCGCCTGCGAGCCGACGGCGGTGTTGATCGCATCGGCCATGCGGCGCGCGGTGGTGAAGTCGGGGTTGCGGAGGGCGAGGCGCAGTTCGCGCTGCGCGGCGATGTCGAAGTGCAGCTCGCGTTCGATCAATGCGCCCGACGCGATACGGCCGGCTGTGGGCACGCCGCGCGTCACCGACGATCCCGAAGCGCCTTCCGCCGAAAAGCCGCCGATGGCGATTGCGCCTTGGGCCACCGCATAGACCTGCTGGTCGGCGCCGACGAGCGGGGTGACGAGAAGCTGGCCGCCTGCGAGGCTTTTCGCATCGCCCAGCGCCGACACCGTCACATCGATGCGCGCGCCCTGATTGGAGAAGGCCGGCAGGTTGGCCGTCACCATCACCGCCGCGACGTTGCGGGTGTTGAGATTGAGATCGCGGGTGGTGACGCCCAGGCGTTCGAGCATGGCGGTCAGCGACTGGCGCGTGAACGGCGCGTTGCGCAGCGAGTCGCCCGTGCCCTGCAAACCCACCACGAGGCCGTAACCGATGAGCTGGTTTTCGCGCACGCCTTCGAAGTCGGCGATGTCCTTGATGCGGGAGGCGGCTTCCACCTGTCCGACCATCATCGCGGTCACGGCCACGGCGGCGAGCAGGTTCTTCATGAAGGTCATCGTGTACGTCGCCGTTCTGTTTGGTCGCGCCTACGCGCGCACGTCGACTGTGCCAGAATGGCGCCACTCTTCGGTCGCTCTGAAACGCTTGGCGCGCATGGAGGCGGACTCGGCCCGTTGCCGCCGCCCGGAAAATCCTGCCGGGCGAATGCTGCCGAGTGGCTCCACTCGCTGCAGCGCCGTTAACCCCCGTGCAATCGAAGCGGCCTAGCGCTCGGCGACGATGAAGATCGAACCGCCGCGCGGTCCTGCCGCCGCCCCCACTTCGAAGCGCACGACGTCCACGCAAGGGCCGGGCTTTTCGTTGCCGGCGGGGGAGGCGAAAGCGCCTGCGGCCGCGAGCGCCGCGAGCCCGCTGACCGCGCTCGATTCGTTGCTGGCCTTGCAGGTCGACACCGGCGGCAAGCGTCGTCGCCAGGTCCGGCGCGGCGCCATGGCGCTCGATGCGCTTGACCGGCTGGCGGCCTCGTTGCTGGCGGGCGGAAACGGTTCGGGCGGCGATCTTGCGGACTTGCGCGATGCGCTCGCCGATCGCGAGCCCACGGGAGACCACGGCCTCGACTCGGTGCTGCGCGAGATCGACGTGCGCAGTGCGGTGGAGCTGGCCAAACGGGAGAGACGCGCCGCCCGCCCTTGATTTGGCGAGGTTTTTGCGTAGCGGAAGGCTTGCAGCACGCCCGATTGTCGCGGCGCGGGGGCAGGTGTATACGGCGGCTGCCTGTCAGGGCGGCGCCCGGATTGGCGGAGTAAGGGCAATGACGACCTTGCGAGACGCGAAGAAGATCGAGCCGCTTGCGGCTGACTACCGACCTTCCGACGCCGAGCCGTTCATGAACGAGCGGCAGCAGGCCTATTTCCGCCAGAAGCTGCTGGTGTGGCGCGACGAGATCCTCGAGGAATCGCGCTCCACGATCGCGGCGCTCAGGCAGGATACGGTGGCTCTGCCCGACGACGCCGACCGCGCCACGTCCGAGACCGACCGCGCCATCGAACTGCGCACGCGCGACCGCCAGCGCAAGCTGATCTCCAAGATCAAGGACGCGCTGCGCCGCATCGACGAGGGCGAGTACGGGTACTGCGAGGAGACCGGCGAGCCGATCTCTCTCTCGCGTCTGGAAGCCCGCCCCATCGCCACCATGTCCATCGAGGCCCAGGAACGCCACGAGCGTCGCGAGCGCATCCACCGGGACGATTGATCTCGGAAAGGGCTGCCGTCGCCGCCTTGCCATCCTGGCAAACCGCTGAAATGGTCCGACCCAACGGAGGGTCCTGATGCGTCTGGCGGCTGCGGTTTTTGCACTTCTGGTTCTCGCTGCGCCGGCGGCGCTGGCGCAGGCGGCCTTCCAGCCGCCGGCCCAGCCGATCGCCATCAGTCCGAAGGAAGAACTCGGCCAGCACCAGCGCCTGGAAGCGGCCTTCGCGGCGCTGCAACCCCAGCGGCGCGGCGTGGTGGACACGTATGTGTTGTCGGTCGGCTTCTGGGACGAGCACGTGTTCGAACAGGAAGCGGAAGGCGCCGCCAGCGTGCTCGGCGCGCGCTTCAACGCCACGGGTCGCACGCTCGTGCTGACGAACGGCGAGGGGCCCGGCACGGCGCGCGAGCATCCGGGCGCCCGGCCGTACCAGCTGGCGTCCGCGCTCGGTCGTCTCGGCCAGATCATGGACAAGGACGAGGATGTGCTCGTGCTGTTCATGACCTCGCACGGCAACCCGGACGGCTCGATCGCCATCCAGGAACAGTTCCGCACGCGCTTTGCCTTGCGTCCGCTTTTCCTGCGCGAGGCGCTGGACGAGACCGGCATCAAGAACCGTCTCGTGATCGTGTCGTCGTGCTTTTCGGGCGCCTTCATTCCCGCGCTCGCCAATGACACCACCATCGTCCTCACTGCCGCCGCGTATGACCGTACGAGCTTCGGCTGCCAGCCCGAGCGCGACTGGACGTATTTCGGCGAGGCCTTCATCAACCAGGCCATGCGCCAGAACCGCCCGTTGATGGATGCGTTCGGCACAGCGAAACTCCTGATTGAAAGCTGGGAAGCGCGCGACAACGTGCGGCCTTCGCTGCCGAACATGTCGGTGGGATCGCAGACGCAGGTGATCCAGAGCGCGATGACGGGGCGGGTGCGGTAACGCGCACGCGTCGGCGCCCGCGAAAGCGTCTGCTTTCGCGGCGATCGACATGCAGAACTGCGCGCGCGCTCAACTGGAATCATCGCGATAGCGTTTCGGGCGATAGAACATGTCGAGCGCCCAGGCGGTCGTGTGGAGCATGTCGCGGCGTTCCGCGAAATAGTCGTCACGGCCTTCCGGCGGCGCGCGTTGGAGTTGCGGAAACCGCGTCACGACGGTCGACGCGCGGATGGCGCGTGCGAGGCGGCGCGCATGCGGCAATGGATTCGCGAGCACGCGGCGCAACGCTTCCATGCTGCGGGCGAGCGATTGCAACGGATCGTGCGCGGTCTTTGCGAGCTGCGGCGGCGCCGGACGGTCTGTCGGCGCAGACGTGCTGCGCAGCAGGCGCAGGGTCACCCGCCACGTCTTCGCTTCATGCGTGACGGGCTTTTTCGGCGCGTGCGTCGAAGCACTCGCGCAGCGCGCCTTCACCGGCGCGACATCGAGATGGATCGCAAACAGTGCGAGCGTGTAGCGCACGATGTCGTGTAGCCGCCGCAGCTGCGTGCGCGCCCAAGCGATCGCGTGCGGCTCGACGTGATTGCGGCGCGGCGCGTCTTCGGGATCGCCGAAGCCGTTGATCAGTTTGATCAGGCCGCGCCTTGCGACGCCCATCGCTTCATCGGCCTTGCGCCGATAGGCGGGCGGCAGCGTGATCTCGGGCAGCCATGTCAGAATCTGTGTCGTCATCACCGCCCTCCTTTCCCGCTGTATGGGCGAGGGGATGATGGGGGCGGTGTTTACCCGGTCGGATTGTTTTGGTGATTTTTCTGCAGCGGGGGCGTGTAGCGCTTGTGCGCCATGGAGATATTTTTACGCGATACAGAAAAAGTTAGGGACGAAGGAGTCGTTGGTCCCCCTAATTTCCGGCAAGGCGTCCGTCCCAACGTCGTTCTTCGCCCAAACATCTCGCGCGCGCCCCGCCCCCGGCCGCTACGCGGCCACCCTCCCCATCGAGGGGAGGGAGCGGAGCCAGGCTTCGAACCCTTGTGCATGACGCGCGAGAGATCCTCCCTCCCCTCGATGGGGAGGGCGGCCTGAGCGCAGCGAAGGCCGGGCGGGGCGCGCGCGAGATGTTTGGGCAAGAAGCTGTGATGGGTGCCGTAAAAAGCCGCGCCCTACAGTGTCGCCAGCCAGTTGATCACCATCGCCTGTAGGGTAAGGCGTTTGTCGGACCAGGAGTGGTCTGTGGCCGCGTGGCGGACCTGCAATTGCGTGGCGCCGCCGGCGCGCAGCGCAGTGATGAAGTTTTCGGAATCCGCCTTCACGAAGTCGTCGCTGTAGAGCACGAGCGCGCGGCGCGTTTTCAGGGCGGGCGCCAGCGACGGCAGCGTCCAGTCGGCGCGCGTCGCGATGAGTTCATCCACCATCGCTTCGCCGCTCGTGTTGAGCGTTTCGCGGCTCGCATTCATGAAACCGAGCGCCGTCGCGCGGTCGGTGCGCGCCAGGCCCGTCGCACGGCCGATATCGCCGGCGGAAATCATCACGCCGCCGAGCAGCGCGCCGTCGCCCGCGAGCGTATGCGCGGTCACCCAGCCGCCCATGGAATGGCCGCCGACGGCGATGCGCGCGGGATCGATCCTGTACTTCGCGGCGTTCGCTGGATCGCGCACGAAGGCGAGCGTCGCGCGCGCGTCTTCCAGCGTATGCGCGAAGCGGAACGCGCCGGGACTGCCCCATGAGCCGCGATAATTGATCGTCACCACATTCCATCCCGCGCGGCGCACCGCCTGCGCGAGGTCGAGATTTTTCTCATTGCCCGGCAAGCCGTGGAACAGCACGAAGGTCGGATGCGGCCCCTTGCCGGACGCCGTGTAGATCACACCGTTGATCTCGACTCTGTCATTTGGGCCGCCGCTCGGAATGTGCAGTGGCTCCATGCCCGCAGGATGTTGCGCATCGGGCGCCGGATCGGCGATCACCGCGCGCGGCAGGCGCTCGGCCCACGCCGCGGGCGAGACGAAGCAGAACGCCGCGAACACGGCGAGCACGATCATGCGCATGCGATCAGTCCTTCAGATGGCGTGTAGCGATGCGTGTCAGCGCGATTGCACGTAGTTCGACACCAGACCCAGCGGCGCCGCCGTCGTGCGTTTCGCCACGCGAATCACGATGCGCGACTGCACGTCGGACACCAGGCCCAGCGACAGGATGCGGTCGCGCAGAAAGTCGTCATAGGCGTGCATGTCGGTGGTCACGATGCGCAGCATGTAGTCGACCGCGCCGGTCACCGTCGCGCAGTCCACCACTTCCGGCCATTTCAGCACCGCGGCCTCGAACTTCTCGAGGTTTTCGCGCGTCGGCAGCTGGAGCTTGGCGGAGGCGATGACCTCGAAGTTGAGGCCGAGCTTTTCACGGTCCAGCAGCGTCACCTGGCCGGTGATGATGCCCGCCTTCTTCAGCCGCTCGATCCGCCGCCAGCAGGGCGAGGAGGAGAGGCCGACGCGGTCGGCGATGTCGGCGATGGACAGGCTCGCATCCTGCTGCAGCAGGTCGAGGATGCGGGTGTCGATGGCGTCGAGGTCCTCGGACAAGGTTTCCTCCCTGTGGAAGTCCGGCGGGCATTTTGGGGGTCACTTTTGCGCCCTTTGGGCATTTCGGCAAACAAAATCGCGCCGGACGCGCAACAGCCGTGCGCCGGGGCCCTGCATTTCGCGCGCCGCTTGCGCGTCCGCCCGCACGCCGTTATCAGTCCCGCCTTCGCGCGTGGGCGACGCCCGCCGTCGCGGACGGTGGCGTAGCTCAGTTGGTTAGAGCGTGGGATTCATAACCCCAAGGTCGGTGGTTCAATTCCACCCGCCACCACCAACCAGTCCGGCCTTTCGGGCAAACCGGGGCCTTCCCGAAAATACCTTTGAAAGTCCGGGGCTTTGCGAGGGTGCGGACGTTGCAGAGACGTCTCTGCGCGGCAGCTGGGGCTGAAATCCGCGCCGTATCTCCCGGGCCTTGTTTTGAACCGTGGACTCGAAAGCCTGAGATGGGTTCGCTCGGGATCGCGCTCAGCGCGCAGTCAGGCGAAGGTCGCGAAGAGGGCGCGTTGGCCCGCCCAGTCCACGGGAAGGGCGTGGGCGATGAGCGAAGACAACGACAGGCGGCGCGGCTGACGCCCGTCGAGGATCGCCTCGACGAGATCAGGCGCCAGGTACGCCAGCGGCAGGATCTGCCCGGCGTAGATCGGCGAGACGCCTTCGCGCTCGGCGAATATCTGGAGCGATGGCGCGCCATGCTCGCCGAGACGTCGCGTCCAGACGCCCGCCATCACAACCGCGCGCACCAGAGCGCGATCCACCCGAATTTCTGTGGGCCGCTCTCCGTCAATGACGCTGCGATCATTCAATGGCGCCGAAAGATCGACATCCGCGACGATACGGATGCCCGTTTCGTCCACCGACATCGTCGATGACGTCGGCGCATCGAGATTGATGGCGCCGGCCCTGGCAAAGACTTCGATCCGACCAAGCGCCAGAACCACACGGTCGATCGCGGACATGACGCGATCGCGCACGGGGGCTTCAGGATGCCATGCGTGCGCGAGCGATGGCGCGAGCAAGTCGACGATCGCGGCTTCCAGCCGCGGCGCGGAGACACGTGGTTGGCTGCCCACGCGCTTGCGCTGCGCGACAGCCGTTGAGACGTAGTAGTGGTATCGCTTCGATCCCTTGTTGCCGTGTGCGCGCGTCATCGGCGTTCCGAGGTCGTCGAACAGCTTGCCGAGCAGCGGCGCCCCGACACCGCGGACTGGCTTGCCCGGCAAGACCGGCGCGCCGGCCTTCAGCTTCGATTGCACGCGCTCAAACACGTCGAGATCTATGATCGGCGCATGCTGCCCCGCATAGACGCGATCCTTGTGCACCACTTCGCCGAGATAGAGCCGGCTCTTGAGGATGTGAAACAGCGCCCCGTGCGTGAACGCCACGCCGCCATGGACGCGCTCCGTGCTGCTCACCCATCGCTTGGAGCGCACGCCATCGGCTGCGAGGGCATCGCGCACGTCCATCACACTGCGCAGTGCAAGGAAGCGCTGAAAGATGTCGCGGACGATCCCGGCTTCACTCTCGTTGATGTGGAGCGCGCGTTCCCGGATGTCGTAGCCGAGCGGGGGATTGCCGCCCATCCACATGCCCTTGGCCTTGGACGCGGCGATCTTGTCCCGAATGCGCTCGCCGGTCACCTCGCGCTCGAACTGTGCAAAGGAGAGCAGCATGTTCAGCGTGAGCCGGCCCATGCTTGTGGTGGTGTTGAAGGCCTGCGTGACGGAAACGAACGATGCGCCGGCGGCATCGAAAATGTCGACGATCTTCGCGAAGTCGGAAAGCGAGCGCGTGAGCCGATCGACCTTGTAGACGACGACCACGTCCACGCGCCCCGCCTCAATGTCCTTCATCAAGGCTCTCAGTCCGGGGCGTTCCATGGAGCCGCCGGAGAAACCTCCGTCATCGTAAGTCGTCTTGACTCGCTCCCAGCCTTCGCCCGCTTGGGAGAGAATATAGGCGGCGCATGCCTCTCTCTGCGCATCGAGCGAGTTGAAGTCTTGTTCAAGACCCTCGCTCGTCGATTTTCGCGTGTAGATCGCACAGCGCAGTCGTTGTCGTGTCATCCCGCCACTCCGAAGAACCGCGGGCCGCTCTGATGCGTGCCGGAGATGACCTTCGCCACCTGGGTGAGGGAGGTGTAGGTCGCGTCGCCGTATTGGAAGCCATCGGTTGTCACGAGCACGACGTGACGTACCCCATTCCAGTCCCGCACCAACGCGCTGCCCACCCGCGCACTGATGCGGGGCGCCGGATCGTAAGAAGGATCGGCGGAAAACTTCGCCGCAAGCGCAGATAGTCGCCGTTTGAGACTTGGCCTCAGATCGCCCTGTTGCGCGGCCTGGAGGCGATAGTGAAGCGCGCGCAACAGCAGGTCGCGCGACCGGAAGGCGGGTGGTTGGTCGCCAAAACGCTTGAGCCAGTCTGCGCGCAGCAGGGCGAGGTTCAAAATCTTGAGGCGATCAAGATCATCCGACGGCGCCGCGTTCTTCATGGGCGTATCCCCTCGCGTCGCCGAAGCAGCTGTGCGGTAAGCGCCAGCTGCGTGATCTCCTGTGCGAGGGCGGCCACCTGGCCAGCGTCACGCGCTTTTGCATGACGCTGACCGGCGACGACGGCGTCGTGCATCTCTTCCGCGCGCTCGACCAGCACCTCCCAGATGAGGTCGACGGCATTGATCGTCGCCATCACCGGGTCTCGATACGATAGCGACGCTCGCCATCGTTCTTCATCGATGTGATGGCGTGACCGCGCTTCTTGAGCGCGCCCGCAAGCGCACCGCGAACGGAATGGGATTGCCAACCGGTGGCTTCCATCAAGTCTGGGACCGTCGCACCGCGCTTGGTGGAGAGGAGAGCGATCAGGGTGTCGAGCTTTGTCGGCATCTTGCCTGTGTCGACGGCGGCAGCCTTCGCGGCTGGACGGCGCAACGGTGTTTGGCGGTGCGCGACGGTCTTGGCGCGCTTACGCGGGGCGGGGGCTTTCTTGGCCATTGTGAGGTCCTCTGGTGGGATCAGCGCGCCATTCGCGCGGCCCCACGACCTCAAGCCCGGTTTCCGGGCGTCTTTGCGCGTCACACGTTTCTGCGGCAGCGCATGAGCACTAGCGCTCCGTTCCGCGCACTAGTCCAGTCGGTGTTTGCAGGATCGGCGTGCTTCGAGACTAGGTCCGTTTTGGGGCATTTCCGGACGATCGCTGCTCAGACCTAAGCATCGATAACGGACGTCGTAGAGCGCGCCCTTGGTAAGGGTGAGGTCGCGAGCTCTCCCGACCCTTTAGGGCATTTCAGATTCTAGCGACGGCACAAGCGCTATCCGAAGCAGACGTGCGCCGAGCGCCACAGTGTGAAGGAAGCGGTCAAGACGCTGATGACTGCAGTCCGGGCCTGCGGTTCCGTCTCGATATTGCAACTCCGATTGTAGGGAGTCGCCGCCTTGGATTCTTCAGAGAGAATTTTCGATCGCATTCAGCAAATCTCTCGCGGCATTGCCCCAGGTCATCACCGGCTTCAACGCTGCACGAAGGGTTTGCGCCCGCGCGAAGGACGCCTGTCGATCGGAAAGACTCGATGACATGCGCGCGACCCAGTCGTCAGAAATGTCGTCTGATGATTGATACAGCACATTGGCCAAACACTTCTCGGCCATGTCATTGGCGATGATCGATTTGGACACGGCATCGAGCAAGTACTCAGCAAGTCCGCTTTCAATTGAAAGCAAAACAGGGACGCCGG
>JAWXBS010000022.1:0-5408 GCA_034440275.1 Alphaproteobacteria bacterium | reverse complement strand
CGGATGTCAGCCTGAAAGTCGAGGCGCAGAAAGCGCGGTGCGGGCACGCGCGCCATCAGCCACGCCATGACCTGCAGCAGCCACAGATGCAGCTCGCGCGCGGCAGCGGCGTAAGCGGCGCGGCGATGGCGTAGCGGTCTCGCGATCTGCATCTTGCTCTCCTCTCCGTGACAGCGGGACGATCCCGGCGCGACGTGAGGTGAGTGTCAGGGCGCTGGCGACCCGGTCGGATTCATTTGCTGATTTTTCTGCAGCGACGGCGCGAGGGCGTTGCGCGCCATTGGAAGATTTTTGGAGCGACGCGCGAAAGCGAGGGGAACAAGACTCCGCAATCCCCCTAACGGACTGTCATGTTCGCGTGAGAGGCGAGACGCGTCCCTTCTCCCCATGAGGGAGAAGGTGTCCGCGAAGCGGACGGATGAGGGGGGCCAGCGCTTCAGAATCTGGCCCGGAGCGGGCGCTGCGGAACGTCACGCGGTGAGCTATTGTCTGCCCATGAATGACTTTCCACGCGACGTGTTGGACGCGCTGCGCAGAGCTGGCTGGACATCAGGGCGACGCGATCATGATATGGTCGAACGCCTAAATCGAGAACGCGTCCCATCGGAGCACCCCGCGTTCGCGACGTTGTCGGAGTTCGGCACGCTCGCCCTTGGCGACACAGGGCCTGGGGAGCAATGCGCTAGGTCCGATGTTCAGTTCGACCTTATCCTCGGTGGCGACGAAAACGCTGCTCGATGGGCTGAACTTCTTCACACGCGGCTTGTCGGGATCGGTTGGACCCACAACAGCCACGGCGAACTGTACATGTCGGAAGACGGGCGCGTGTTTGAGAACAGCATTGTGCATGACGCCTTCTGCTTTCTTGGTGCTGACCTCGCCGAAGCATTGACGCGTATGCACAAGGGCCAAAGGGCAAAGCCAATGCTTCGTCCTGAACAAGCGGAGATTCGGCTCTACGGAGACGCGTTCGGCCCCGGCGATCCGAACCTCTATGATTGGCAGCGTTTGCTCAACGAGAGACCATCGTCGGCGAAAACCTGACCCGTCATTCCGGCCGGAGCAAAGCGACACTTTGCGGAGAGCCGGAACCCAGAGGACTGGGTGAGATGGTTCGCTTGAACGCCTGGGTTCCGGGTTCGGCCTTCGGCCGCCCCGGAATGACGAGTACAGGAGTAACACCTTCTCTCCCGCGCGGGAGAGAAGGCGCGGCTTGTCTTACGTATTCATGCTCTGGAAGAAGTCTTCGTTGGTCTTCGAGTCCTTGAGCTTGCCGAGCAGGAACTCGATCGCGTCCTGGGTGCCCATCGGGTTCAGGATTCGGCGGAGCACGTACATCTTCTGCAGGTGCTCTTTCGGCGTGATGAGCTCTTCCTTGCGGGTGCCGGACTTCAGGATGTCCATCGACGGGAAGATGCGCTTGTCGGCGACTTTCCGGTCCAGGATGATTTCCGAGTTACCCGTGCCCTTGAATTCCTCGAAGATGACTTCGTCCATCCGCGAGCCGGTATCGATGAGCGCGGTCGCGATGATGGTGAGCGAGCCGCCTTCTTCCAGATTGCGCGCGGCGCCGAAGAAGCGCTTCGGGCGCTGCAGGGCATTCGCGTCGACGCCGCCCGTCAGCACCTTGCCCGAGGAGGGGACGACGGTATTGTAGGCGCGGCCGAGGCGCGTGACCGAATCCAGAAGAATGACCACGTCGTGGCCGTGTTCCGCCAGGCGCTTCGATTTCTCGATCACCATTTCCGCCACCGCAACGTGACGCGTCGCCGGTTCGTCGAAGGTGGAGGAGACGACCTCGCCCTTCACCGTGCGCTGCATGTCGGTGACTTCCTCGGGGCGCTCATCGATCAGCAGAACGATGAGGAAGACCTCGGGGTGGTTGGCCTCGATCGACTTGGCGATGTTCTGCAGAAGCACGGTTTTACCCGTGCGCGGCGGCGCGACGATCAGCGCGCGCTGGCCTTTGCCGATGGGGGCTACGATGTCGATGATGCGGCCGGAGCGATCCTTCACCGTCGGATCGGGCAGCTCCATCGTCAGGCGCTTGTCGGGATAGAGCGGCGTCAGGTTGTCGAAGTGCACCTTGTGGCGCACGCGGTCGGGGTCTTCGAAATTGACGCTGTTGAGTTTGACGAGGGCGAAATAGCGCTCGCCTTCCTTGGGCGCGCGGATCTGGCCGTCGACGGTGTCGCCCGTCCGGAGGCCCGCTTTGCGGATCTGCTGCGGCGAGATGTAGATGTCGTCGGGGCCCGCGAGATAGTTCGACTGCGGCGAGCGCAGGAAGCCGAAGCCGTCGGGCAGGACCTCGACGACGCCGCCGCCGCCGATCTCGACGCCGCGCTCCGCGAGCTGCTTCAGGATCGCGAACATGATCTCCTGCGAGCGCAGGGAGTTGGCGTTCTCGATCTCGAGCGCTTCGGCGAAGGCCAGCAGTTCCGCCGGCGGCTTCTTCTTCAGGTCCTGAAGCGTGAGTTGGGTGAGCCCCTCAAGGAGCTGTTCGTTTGTCATGGATGTACCGCCCAAAAAAAGTATGGCGCGCGACGCGGACACGGCCGGGGGCCGGTGGGCGTCGCTGTGAAAGAGGTTTTGATTTTCTGGCGGGGGAGAAAAGCGGGCGCCGCCAGACGCCATGCGCGCTGAAAGCGCGACCCCAGATGGACACCATATTGGCGCGGGGCAGTCAAGTCACAAGGGGTCAGAACGGTTCAACGACCGCGAGGATGACCGCGGCGATGGCGATGAGCATGGGGACCTCGTTCATCATCCGCCAGAACTTCTCGCTGCGGCGGCGTTCGCCTTTCGCGAGGCGTTTGCCCTCCGAGACGTAGTAGCCGTGCAGGCCCGAGAGGATGACGACGAGCGCGAGCTTGGCGTGCATCCAGCCCATCTGGAACTGGATCCAGTTCGAGGACGCTGCGGTGAGCAGACCGAAGATCCAGGTGAGCACGAGCGCGGGATTGAGGATGATCTGGGTCAGCTTGCGCGACGCGTCCGTCATCTTGCGGTCGAGTTCGCCGCCCGGTTCGGAGCCCGTCTGGTAGGCGTAAAAGCGCGGCAGCATCAGCATGCCGGCCATCAGCGCGATCACCGAGATGAGATGCAGCGCGCGCATCCAGTCGTAGTCCAGAAGGGCGGTGATCGCGTTCATGCCGCGTCCTTTCGTGCGTGCATCGGACAGGCGCCGAACGCGCCGGGGCACAGGCGTGCGCCGGTCGCGCTCGCGATGCCTTGCGTATCGTCAACGGCGCGGCGGGTGACGCGGGCGAGGCCATCGATGAAAGCGTCGGCGACGCCCGGTGCCTTCGCGCGGAGATAGAAGGGCAGACCAAGCTCGTGCGCCATCTCGGCGTATTCCACATCGAGTTCGACGAGCGTCTCGATGTGCTCGGACACGAAGGCGATCGGCGAGACGATGACGCCGACGCCATCGCGGCCTGCTTCCTCCAGAGACTCCACCGTCGACGGGCCGATCCATTTCAGCGGGCCGACACGGGACTGGTAGCAGGTGCGGAAATCCCAGTCGGGTGGGAGAAGCGCGCGCACCGCAGCGACCGTCTGTTCCACCTGCCACTGATAGGGATCGCCGGCGTTGACTACGCGTTGCGGCAGGCCGTGCGCGGAAAAGAGAACGCGCGATTTGTCGGGCGAGCCGCCTAGCTTCCATGCGGCGAGGATCGCATCGGCGTGCGCCTGCGCGACGCCGGCCTCCGTGGGATAGCAACACGCGACGCGCGTCGGGCCGGGGAACACCTTCGCCCACGCATCGCGCGCCGAAGCGGTCGTCGTCGTCGAGAACTGCGGGTAGAGCGGCAGCAGCACCGCCTCATTGGCGCCCCAAGCGAGCGCGGCGGCGGCGGCGTCCTTCGCAAACGGCTTCCAGTAGCGCATCGCCATGAACACGCGGAATTCGTGCGTCGCCGTTGGCGCCAGGCGCGCCTGCAACGCATCGAGCTGCGCCTGCGTCTCCGGGACGATCGGCGACCCGCCGCCCATCAGCGCGTAGTTCTTCCGCGCCGATGGCGCGCGCGTGGTTGAGATCAGTGTCGCGATCGCGAGCCGCACCGGGGCAGGAGCGGCGATGATGCGTTTGTCCGAAAACAGATTGAACAGGAACGGCCGTACCGCGTCGGGTCCATCCGGCCCGCCGAGGTTGAAGAGGATGACGGCGACCTTGCGCAGGCTCATCCCGCGCTCGCCTTCACTGCGGCGATCAGTTCCGCAACATGTTCGGGCTTTGCATCCGGCGTTATGCCGTGGCCGAGATTGAAGATGTGCGGCCGCTCTTCGAACGATGCGATCACTTTCGCCACGCCAGCGCGCAGCGGTTCGCCGCCCAGCACCAGCAGTTGCGGATCGAGGTTGCCCTGCAGCGGCAGGTCCTTCGGAAGGAACGCGCGGAGCCGCGCGACCGGCACGCTGGTGTCGAGGCCGAGCGCGTTCACCCCCGTCTCCGAGGCGTAACGCGGGTAGTGCAGACCCGCGCCCCGGGGAAAGCCGATGATCGGTTGCGTGACGCCCAGCGCCCGGACGCGCGCCACGAGGGCGGCGGTCGGCTTCAGCACCAGTCGTTCGAACAAGGGTTCCGAGAGGCCTTCTGCCCAGCTTTCGAAAAGCTGCAGCACCTCGGCCCCGGCCTCGGCCTGCGCCTCGAGGTGCCGGGCGGTGACCTCGATCAGCGTCGCAAGAAGGGCGTCCACCTCGGCCGGGCGGGCGTACGCGCCGCGCCGGGAGCGATCCTTGTCGCCCCCCTGACCCTGCAGCATGTAGGTCGCCACAGTCCACGGCGCGCCGGCGAAGCCGATCAGGGCGACCTTCGCGGGCAGGGTCTTCGTCAGCCGCTCGACAGTCTCATAGACGGGCGCGAGGCGCTGGATCGCGCGCTCCGGGTCCTCAAACCGCCAGTCCTCCTCGTCGAGCAGGGGCGGCAGGCGCGGGCCTTCGCCCTCCACGAAGGTGACGTCCCTGCCCAGTGCGTGGGGCACGACGAGGATGTCGGAGAACAGGATCGCGGCATCGAGATCAAACCGCCGCAGGGGCTGGAGCACAGCCTCCGTCGCCAGCGCAGGGGCGTAGCAGAAGTCCAGGAACGTCTTCGCCCGGCTCCGGATCTCCCGGTACTCCGGCAGATAGCGCCCGGCCTGGCGCATGATCCAGACCGGCGGGGTTTCGAGCCGTTCCCCGGCCAGAACCCGCAGGAGAGGTTTTCCCTCACCCAAGGAAGAATCAATCTTCATGAATCTCTTATGAGGGAGATGATGGTTGTTAAGGAGTCGGTAACCGTAGTCATCGGCCCATCCACAGGCAGTCCAATGGACTGCTCAAGGCGGGCGGGCGCAATGCGACATGGTCGGCAAGGGCTGCGGTGGAATTTCGCAATCTGGACATGGCCGGGTCATTCACAGGGG
>JAWXBS010000021.1:0-4350 GCA_034440275.1 Alphaproteobacteria bacterium | reverse complement strand
GCAATGTTTGATACCGTACATACGGAAAGCAACTTCTGCACGAGAATGGCTCGTCGCTATGTTTCGCGAGAGTGTTTTTCAGAATGAATAACGAGCGGCCTGTCCCGCTGCTTCGCCGGTTATCCGGCATTCGTGCGCGACTCATCTTAATCGTGCTCCTGGCGATGCTGCCGCTCGCCGCGCTGATCATTTTTGACGCCGACTCCAACCTCGAAGACGCCCGTGAGCGCACGCGCAGCGATCTGCGCGCAATCGCCGCAAACGCGTCCCGCGACATGAGAACGCAGGTCACGGGGGCGAGTCTTCTGCTCCAGGCCCTGGCCGGGGTGCCTGCCGTGCGCCATGCCACCGCGCCCGCGTGCACCGAACTGCTGGCGGACATCGTGAAGCAGTCGCAGCGTCTCAACAGTGCCTTCGTCGTCAGCGGCGACGGACATCTTCTTTGCGGCTCGGTCGCATCGGCCGAGGCTTTGGATTTCGCGGACCGCGAGTGGTTGCGCCGCGCGCTTGCCTTGCGCGCGCCGACGATCGGCAAGCCAGTGATGGGGCGTGTCAGCCGGACGGCAGTGCTTCCGTACGCCTGGCCGATTCTCGGTGCCGATGGGCGGGTGGAAAGGGTTCTGGTGGTGGGCATCGCATTGGGCGGGTTTCGCGAGCTCTTCCACCGCGAGGATTCGCTGCCCGGGATGACGATGCTCATATGGGACGAGGAAGGCCGCATCCTGTACCGAGATCCGGACCGCGCGCAACTGACCGGAAGCCTGCAAGCGGATGCGCCGCTCATCGCAGCGGCGCGGGGCGCCAAGGACGGCGATTATCAGGAGGCGCTCGGTTTGGACGGCGTGCCGTGGATCTTCGCGATTTCCAGACCGGCATCGCTTGCCGGGTCGGGCCTGACATTGGCGTTCGGTATCGCCAACGCGCAGGTCGACACGGCGGCAGGCCGCGCCATGCGGCGCGACCTGGTGGCGCTCGCCCTCCTGGCCGGCGCGGTATTCGCGCTCGTCTGGCGGGTCTCGGAAAAGAGCGTGCGCCTGCCCGTGATGCGTCTTGCCGAGGCATCCGCACGGCTGCGGGCGGGCGATTTGACGGCACGTGTGGCGGAGCCGGTTCCGTCCGGGGAAATCGGCATCCTGATGACCGAGTTCAACGCAACCGGGGCGGCGCTCCAGGCACAGGCCACCGAACGCAAGCAGGCGGAGGCCACCTTAAAAGAGAAGGTGGAAGATCTGCGCCGCATGGCAACGGTGGTCAGCGATTCGAACGACGCCGTGATTTTGCATGATTTCGAAGGAAAGATCCTGGCATGGAACCGCGGCGCCAAAGAGACCTACGGCTATAGCGAAGCCGAGGCGCTGGGAATGAATGTCAGAGATATTGTCGCTGAAGCCGATCGTGATACATCAGCGGCTCTAATTCAGAGAGTCAGACACGGGGAGATTGTCAAATCGTTTGAACTTCGACGGGTCACCAAGGACGGTCGGATTCTGGATATCTGGCTGACCAAGACTTTGCTGACCGATGGGCAGGGAAAGCCGGTAGCCATTGCCACCACCGAACGCGACATCACCGAGCGCAAGCGGGCGGAGGCCACTTTAAAAGAGAAGGTGGAAGATCTGCGCCGCATGGCAACGGTGGTCAGCGATTCGAACGACGCGGTGATTTTGCATGATTTCGAAGGAAAGATCCTGGCATGGAACCGCGGCGCCAAAGAGACCTACGGCTATAGCGAAGCCGAGGCGCTGGCAATGAATGTCAGAGATATTGTCGCTGAGCCCGATCGTGAAGCGGCATTGGCTCTGATCGAGAAAATCAAGCAGGGGGAGATCGTAAAATCGTTCGAACTGCGGCGTGTCACCAAGGATGGCCGGGTCCTGGATGTGTGGCTGACCACCACGTTGCTGACCGATGAAGACGGGAAGCCCGTGGCCATCGCCACGACCGAACGCGACGTCACCGAGCGCAAACGGGCGGAGGAGGAATTGCGGCAGCTCAACGAGGGCCTCGAGCAGCGCGTTGCGCAGCGCACGGCGCAGCTCGAGGAGTCGGGCCGCGCGAAGTCCGATTTCCTGGCCAACATGTCGCATGAGCTGCGCACGCCCTTGAACGCGATCATCGGCTTCTCGGAGATGCTCAAGGACGGGGTGCTCGGCGAGCTGGACGCGAAGCAGCGTGGTTTCATCGGCGATATCTTCGGCGCCGGCACACATCTGCTTTCGCTCATCAACGACATCCTCGATCTTTCCAAGGTCGAGGCGGGGATGATGCAGATCGAGCCTGCGCCGGTGGACTTGGCGGTCCTGCTCATGGCAAGCACGCTGGTGGTGAGGGAAAAGGCGCTCGCGCACCGCATCCGCTTGCATACTGAACTCGATCCGGCGCTGGGCACGAGTCTCGCGGACGAACGCAAGCTCAAGCAGATCGTCTTCAACCTGCTCTCCAACGCGGTCAAGTTCACGCCGGAAGGCGGCGCGGTGACGCTGCGCGCCCGGCGCTGCGCGCGCGCCGAGGTGGCGCTGGACGAGTCGATGCCGGCGCGTGTGCTCGCCCTGCCGCCGGGTGAAGGCGGGGAATTCCTGGAAATTTCGGTTGCGGACACCGGCGTCGGCATCGCAGAAGAGCAGCTGACCAAGCTATTCGAGCCGTTCGTGCAGTTGGACAGCTCAGTCTCGCGGCGCCAGAGCGGCACCGGGCTGGGGCTTTCGCTGGTGCGGCGCTTTGCCGAGCTGCACGGCGGGACCGTCGGCGCCGCGAGCCGCCCCGGAGAAGGCAGCCGCTTCAGCGTCTGGCTGCCCTGGATCGCCGCGGCACGGACCGCGCCAGCCGGGGATACGAAACCGCCGCCGGCGGCTGCGCGGTCGGCCCCGCTCGCGCTGGTGGTCGAGGACGAAGATTCGGCTGCGGAGGCGATCTCGGAGCAGTTGCGCGCCGAAGGCTACCAGGTGATGCGCGCGGCCACCGCGGAAGAGGGCCTGGCGCGCGCCGCCAAGAGCAGGCCCGATCTCATCACGCTCGACATCTTCCTGCCCGAGATGGACGGCTGGGAGTTCCTGCGCCGCCTCAAGCAAATGCCGGCGCTCACCGCGACCGCGGTGGTGATCGTCAGCGTGTCGCCGGACGCGAAGTACGGCCTCGCGCTCGGCGCGCGGGGTGTGCTGCAAAAGCCCCTCACGCGCGAGGCGCTGGCCGAGGCGCTCGCCGGGCTCATCGAAGCGCGCCCGAACGGCGAACCGGCGCGCGTGCTGGTGGTGGTCGACGATCCCAATGCGGTCGAGTTGGTCGCCTCGGTTCTCAAGGCCGAAGGCTGCCGCGTGATGCGCGCCTACGGCGGGGCGAAGGCGATTGAGGTGGTGCGCCGGGCGCGGCCCGACCTCGTCATCCTCGACCTGATGATGCCGGAGGTGAGCGGCTTCGATGTCGCGCGCGTGCTGCGAGAATCCGAGGATACCGCGCGCATCCCGATCCTGGTGCTGACGGCGAAGGATCTGACGGCTGAGGACCGCGCGCGCCTGAGCGGCGATGTGACCGCGATCCTGGAGAAGGGGCGCTTCAGCCGCAGCGACTTGCTCGCCGAATTGCGCCGCGCCACCGCCGCCCGGCGGACGGTTTGAAGGAACCGCCAATGGCTCGCATCCTCGTGGTGGACGACGACTGCCTGAACCTCAGGCTCGCGGCGACGGTACTCGAGCAGGCGGGCCACGAGGTGCTGTGCGCGCAGAGCGGCGCCCAGGGCATCGACGCCGCGCTCGCGCACTTGCCCGACCTCGTCCTCATGGACGTGCAGATGCCGGATATCGATGGCATCACGGCGCTTGCGCGCCTGCGCGCCGACCCGCGCACGGCGGGGCTCAAGGTGGTGGCATTCACCGCGCTCGCAATGGCGGGCGACGCCGAGCAGCTGGTCGCGCACGGGTTCGACGGCTACATTACGAAGCCGATCCGCTACCAGGCGTTTCTCGCCGAGGTAGCGGCGCTGCTCGGGGCGGCGCGGCCCGGTGCGAATTTGCGCGGGGGCGATGAGCATGGATAGGGTGCGCGCCGGGTGCGCGCCGGGTGCGCGCCGGGTGCGTGCAGCGGGCGTACGCAATTGTGCAGTACAGCCGATTCCGGTATTTCACGCTCTTCGGACTGACCGTGATCGTGCTGTGGGCGGGGATCCCCTGGGTGTTGCATACCGCGGAGCGCGCGGCACGCTGCGACTTCCAGTGGGGGAGAGGACATGAACGAAAACAAGAAAGCGGCGCTGGTGCTCGTCGTCGACGACGAGGAAAGAAATCGCAGGCTGCTCGCCGCCATGCTCGAAGCGGAGGGCTACACGGTGGCGGAGGCCGCCGACGGCGAGCGCGCACT
>JAWXBS010000020.1:0-3897 GCA_034440275.1 Alphaproteobacteria bacterium | reverse complement strand
GCGCTGCATGTGACGTTCGCCAATCCGGAGGCGCGGAGATCGCGGCCCTCGTTGGCCGGAAGGACTGATCGATGAGTCTCGCGGTCGGAACGAAGCTCGGCCCGTACGAGATCGTCGCGCCCATCGGCGCAGGCGGAATGGGCGAGGTCTACCGCGCGCGCGATACACGCCTCAATCGCGATGTCGCGATCAAAGTGCTTCCGCCCGAGGTTGCGGGTGATCCCGATCGGCTGCGCCGCTTCGAGCATGAGGCGCGTGCGGCCGCGGCCCTCAATCACGCGAACATTCTCGCCGTCTTCGACATCGGCAAGGAAACGACTCCCGATGTCGTGTCCTATCTCGTCACCGAGCTCCTTGAGGGTCGTACGCTGCGCGATGTCCTGACGAATGAAAAGCTCGCGACCCCGCGCGCGCTCGATCTCGCGGCGCAGATCGCCGACGGCCTTGCCGCCGCGCACGCGAAGGGCATCGTCCATCGCGACATCAAGCCGGAGAATCTCTTCATCACAACCGATGGGCGCGCGAAGATTCTCGATTTCGGCCTGGCGAAGACGACAGACGTATCAGCGGCCGAACAACTGCCCACGCAAACAGGGACCGCGCCCCACACGGTACTCGGTACCGCCGGCTACATGTCGCCGGAGCAGGTGCGCGGCCAGCCGGCCGACTGGCGCGCCGACATTTTCTCGTTCGGCGCGGTGCTCTACGAAATGCTCACCGGCCAACGCGCGTTCAGCGGCGCGACGGCCTTCGAGACGATGACGTCGATCAGCCGCGACGTGCCCGCGCCAATCGCGTCCCTCCTTGAACGTCCACCGCCGCCCGCGCTCATTCGCATCGTCGAACGCTGCCTCGAGAAAGCGCCGGCGACGCGATTTCAGTCGACGACGGATCTGGCGTTCGCGCTGAAGGGTGTGTCGCAGATCGATTCGAGCGGGATGAGCGGCGCTCCCGCGCTTCCAGCCCTGGCCTCAGCACGGACGGTGCCGCTCTGGCGGCGCGCGGTGCCATGGGCGATGACGGCCGCCGCGCTGGTCATCGCCGCGACGTTCGCATGGCGCAGTGCGAACGTCGGACCGTTGGCATCCGTGTATTCAACGCTCGACGCGCCTGAAGACTCGGTGCTTGCTGAGACGGGTTTTGGCAGCAGCGTCTGGCACACCCCGATCGTGTTCACGCGTGACGGTCTGTCGCTCATCATCCAGGCGGAACGTACCCTTGTCATCGAAGGCAAGAGCACGAGGAAGTCGCAGTTGTTCTTGCGGTCACTTGATCGACCCGACGCGCAGCCCATCGCCGGAACCGACGACGCGTATGTCCCGTTCGTGTCGCCAGACGGCAAATGGATCGGCTTCTCGGCTGTGGGCGAGATCAGGAAAGTGCCGATCGCGGGCGGGGAGGCGACGACCATCTGTGAATGCGGCGCCCGCCCGTACGGTGCGGCCTGGGGCGTGGGCGACGTCATCGTCTTTGGCGGCTCAGCATCGCGCGGCATCATGCGCGGCTCGGCCATCGGCGGTACGCCGGTCGCGGTGACCGCGCCGCCTCCGCCGGCCAGCCATCGGAGGCACGTTGCGCCGTTTGTCTTGCCGGACGGCAAGCGCATCCTGTTCTCGGACGTCTCCACCCAGGACGCGAGCGATTCGCGCCTGATGGTCCAGTCCCTCGACGGCGGTGACGCCAAGCTCGTCGTCGCTTCGGCCACCGATGGCCGGCTGCTGCCGTCGGGCCGGTTGGCGTTCATGCGGCTTGGCACGCTGATGACCGTCGAGTTCGACCTCGCGAGCGCCCAGACCATCGGCGACGCCGCGGCTGCGATGAGCGGCGTGATGCAGAGCGGGTTGAGCGGATATGGCGGGGTGGACAACACCGGCGCCGGCATGTTCGCGGTGTCGAGCCTCGGCTCGCTGGCCGTCATCAGGGGGCCTCTGCTGGGTCCGCGTGACCGCCTTATGATTTGGGTGACGCGCGACGGCCAGCGATCCTCCGCCGAACCCGCGAGCGGCGCGCCGGCGGGCGCTCGTCATCTCTTCAGGATCTCGCCCGATCGATCGCGCGCGATTGTGCAGCTACTCACGCCGCTACGCGATGAACTGTGGCTGGCAGACTGGACGAGAAACGTCTGGACCGCGTGCGGCGATTGCACCACTACGCGCGGCGCTGCTGAATGGTCACCCGACGGCCGGCGTCTGCTGTTCGGCAAGAACGATGCGCTCGTCGCGCACACGCTCGACTCATCGGCGCCGGACCAGGTAATGGTCCGCGAGGCGGGTCGGTCCCTCCTGCCGTCGGGCTGGCTGGCTGACGGCCGCATCGTCTATCTGTCCTCGCCCGACGAAGCAAACTACGAAATCAAATACCTCGAGCCGGGCGGAAGCGCCGGCCAGGTCGTCGTGCCGCTCGGCATGGGGACGGATGCCAACGTGTCAGCCGACGGCCGCTGGCTGGCCTATCTCTCCAAGAACAACGTGTTCGTGCAGGCGTTTCCGGGCGCGGGGTCGCGGACGCAGGTGTCCACGGGCAGCGTGTGGAATCCGAAGTGGTCGGCGGACGGCCGAACGCTCTATTACATGTCATTCGACAGCGTCTTCGCCGCCGACATCGCTGCCGCCGGCACGGCCGGAACACCACGCGAACTGTTTCGGCATCCCGTCGGGCAGAATCAGTCCTGCTTCGTTGTTCGCTGTTACGACATCTCGTCAGACGGACCGCGGTTTCTATTTTTTGACCGGACGACAAACCCACCCGAGTCAGTCAGGCGCATGGACCTGGTGACGAACTGGACCGCGACGCTCGGAAAGGGGCGATGACATGTCGCTGACGAGCGGATCCCGTCTTGGCTCGTACGAGATCGTCGCGCCGATCGGCGCCGGTGGCATGGGCGAGGTCTATCGCGGGCCCGATACGCGGCTCAACCGCGACGTCGCAATCAAAGTGTTGCCAGAAGCATTCGCGAAGGACGCCGATCGCCTCGCGCGCTTCACACGCGAAGCGCAGACGCTGGCGTCGCTCAATCACCCGAACATCGCGCAAATCTATGGGATTGAAAGCAACGCCATCGTCATGGCGGCCGACGATCGATCGTTCTAGGTCTCGCGCAAAGCGGCCCGCGGATTTCTTCGAAAACACGAGCCGGCCGTTGACGGCCACTTGGAAGATCCCCCCGCGGCCCTCGTGAAGCAGGCGGCCGACTCAGCATCCTAATCTAACGCCGTGTTCCGAAGCGCCTCGAAGAGAATCTGGATGGAAGGGCACCCGGCGACTGATAACCTTTGCGCTGTGTTCCGCCGTTTCAGTCTGGTCGTTCTTGTGTTGGCGATTGCATCGGCGTGCGCCGGCGCACGCCACGAGCCCGCGACGCCGGTGGCCGCGGCGGCCGGACCAGCGCTGGCGGCGCCAGCGTCGCCGACGATAACGCTGTCGATCGTCGGCACCAACGATCTGCACGGCGGCATCGTCGCCCGCGAGGGCCGCGGCGGGCTCGCTCTGTTCGGCGGCTACGTCGCCAATCTGCGCGCGGCGCGCGCCCGCGATGGTGGAGCAGTCCTTCTGCTCGACGGCGGCGACATGTTTCAGGGCACGCTCGAGTCGAATCTGGCCGAGGGCGCGACCGTCGTCGCGGCCTACAACGCGCTGGGCTACGCCGCGGCGGCAATCGGCAATCACGAATTCGATTTCGGTCCGGTCGGACCCGCGGCGACGCCGCAATCGCCCGCGGACGATCCACGCGGTGCGTTGAAGGCGCGCGCGGCTGAAGCGAGGTTTCCGTTTCTTGCCGCCAACATCATCGACACCACCACGAATCGACCAGTCGCGTGGCCGAACGTGATGCCGACGACGACGGTGGCGTCGGGGGCGTGCGCGTCGGGATCATCGGTGTGGTCACCCTCGGCGCGC
>JAWXBS010000019.1:0-12272 GCA_034440275.1 Alphaproteobacteria bacterium | reverse complement strand
CCTTCCGCCACATCCCCCACAACTTCGGCCCGCTCGGCTCCGGCCGAAACTCGCTCACGATCTCGAAGCCATAACGCAGATAAAGCGGCACGTTCTTTTCGCTCGACGCTTCGAGATAGGCCGCTTCGTGTTTCGCATCGATCGCGTCGAGCGTCGCGCCAAGGATCGCCGAGCCAAGGCCCTGTCCCTGACAATCGGGATCGACGGCGAGGAAGAAGAGATACCAGTGCGGCGCTTTCGGGTGGTTGGCGTCGAATGCCGCGCGCAGGCGCTGCATGCGGCCGAGGCGCTGAAAGCTCACCACCGAGAGAAACATCGGGATCGCGGCGACTTCATCGACGAGCGAGAGCTGCATCGTGTCCTGCGGCGGCGGGATCCAGAGGGCTACGGCGTTGGCGTCGTCCGACATCCACGTCTCGCGGCCCGGCAGGCCGAGCTTCTTCACCGCGAAGTCGAACCACTGGCCCATCGCCTTATCGCGCTTGTCGTCGTCGCGGACGAACCAGTCGACCACGGGGTCCGTGGCGAAGGAACGCGCGAGCGTGCGCGAGACGGCGGGAGCGTCGGCCATGGCGGCGCGGCGCGGCGAGGCGGCGGCGCGTTTGCGCGCGGCGAGAAGTTCGGGGGACACGTCGGTCATGCGCGCGCATAGCACGGTCTTGCGGAGGGCGCCCACGCGGGCGATGAGGGGCCATGCTCCTCTTCACCCACCCCGCCATGCTCGATCACGTCGGCCCGCCGGGGCATCCCGAGCGGCCGGAGCGTCTGGCGTCCGTGCTGAAGGCGCTGGAGGGAATGCCACTCGATCGGCGCGCGGCGCCGTTCGCGGCGCGCGCGGCGGTGGAGCGGGTGCACCCGTCGGCGTTCGTCAGCGCCATCGAGGGTGTTTTCCCGAAGCCGGGCGAAGGCATGATCGCGCTCGACAGCGGCGACACGTTCCTCTGCGACGCCTCGCGCGAAGCGGCGTGGCGTGCGGCGGGGGCAGCGACTGCGGCCGTCGATGCGGTGATGGCGGGCGAGGATCGGATCGCCTTCTGCGCGGTGCGTCCACCCGGCCACCACGCCGAGCCCGCGCAGGCGATGGGCTTCTGCATCTTCAACAACATCGCGGTCGGCGCGCTGCATGCGCTGGAGGCGCACGGCCTCTCACGTGTGGCGGTGATTGATTTCGACGTGCACCACGGCAACGGCACGCAGGCCGTCGCCGACAAGGAGCCGCGGCTCTTCTTCGCGTCCACGCACCAGTCGCCGCTCTATCCCGGCACGGGACGCGTCCATGAGACGGGCCCGGCGCACAACATCGTCAACGCGCCGCTGCCGCCAGGGGCCGACAGCGCGCTCTGGCGCAAGGCCATGGAGGCCCGCGTCCTGCCGGCGCTGGAGGCCTTCCGGCCGGAGTTTGTCTTCATCTCCGCCGGCTTCGACGCCCACCGGGCGGACCCCCTGGCCGAGATGTCCCTGGAAGATGCCGACTACGCCTGGGCCGCCACAGCCCTGAAAGAAGTCGCCGACGCCAGCGCCGGGGGGCGGATCGTGGCCAGCCTCGAAGGGGGCTATGATCTGCGGGCGCTCGCCTCCAGCACGGCGGCCTTCGTGGGCGCACTCCTGGATTAACCGCCTGCAAGGGGCCGGTTGTTTCCGTCGCGAGGCGCCTGTAACGGTGGCTCGCCCTGCGCCAGGCCGCCCCACGGTCGGTTGGGGGCAACGCGCGGCGTCACAAGAGCCTGTCGGGGAGAGAGGCCGCCGTATCGCGGAGCCGGGATGGACGAAGCCGCAAACCATGCGACGACGACCGCACGCGGCGACGGGCCCGGCTGGATCGTCATTGTCCGCCACGGCAAGCCCGAGGGCGACCGCAAGGTCCGCGTGACCTGGCGCGAGTACATCGACTGGTGGCAGGGCTATGACGAGGCGGGGCTTGTGCCCGGCCAGACGCCGCCCGAGGACCTGCGCGCCGTCGTCCGCGAAGCCGACATCATCTTCGCCTCCACCCTGCGGCGCGCCTGCGAGACCGCCGGCGCCGTCGCCCAGGGCAAGGAGGTCACCCGCGACGAGGTGTTCATCGAAGCGCCGCTCCCGCCGCCGCAAATCTGGGGTCGCCGCAAGCCGCGCCGCTGGGGCGTCTATGCGCGGGTGGCGTGGTATTTCGGTCTGTCGGGCGGACGCGAGACGCGCAAGGAATCCGAACAGCGCGCCGAAGCCGCCGCCGCCACGCTCGCCTCGCACGCGTTGCGCGGCCAGAACGTCGTCGTCTGCGCGCACGGCTGGTTCAACCGCATGATGCGCCCGGTGCTGCTGTCGTGGGGCTGGAAGTGCATCCACGACGGCGGCGACAAGTACTGGTCGTACAGGAAGTATGTGCGGCGGTTGTAGCTCTCAGGCCGCGAGCGGCTCGGCGCCGCCGGATGTCGCCAGCAGCAGGGGCAGTCTTATTCGGACGGTCGTGCCGGACGCCGCAGGGTCGGACGCGATGATGGCGCCGCCGAGCTGGCGCACGAAGATGGCCACATAGTCCGAGCCGCGCTTTTCCGTGCCTTTTGGCGCGACCTTGTCCAGCATGCCCACGCCATTGTCGGCCACAACCAGTTCAAGATCGTCGCCCACCCGCTCCACGCTGAGCGTCACGTGACCAGCGCCGTGCGGAAACGCGTGCTTGATGGCGTTGGTCGCGAGTTCGTTGACCAGAAGGCCGAGCGGCACGGCGCGATCGGGATCGATCTCGAGCGGCTCCGCCTTGACCTCGATCCTTATGCCCGATGTGGCGCCGATGAGGCTGGCCGACATCATCTTGGCGATTTCGCGCAGGTAGGCGTCGATCGCAACCGTCGGTCCGAGACTGGACTGGGAAATGAGATCGTAGAGCTGCGCAATTGCGCCGATCCGGCTCTGCATCGCCTTGTAGCCCTGCACGCAGGGCGCTCGCGTGAACTTCGCTTCGTAAGCGATCAGGCCGACGACGATCTGCAGGTTGTTCTTGATCCTGTGCGAGATCTCGTTGGCCAGGGTGAGCGCGTCGCGTTCGCGCTGCTTGCGGTCGGTGATGTCCTCGAAAACGAGCAGCACGCGATGGGCATGGTTGCCCGGTTGCGTGATTTTCCGTGCATTCAGGTTGAAGACCCGTCGTCCGAGTCCGGGGAAATCGTCTTCGATCTCGAAGCTTTCGATCGGCCTGTCTTCCGGCAGCACCTTCTCCATCAGATGGCGAAGTGCGGGAACGTCCCACTGGTGCTGACCCAGTTCGGAGACACGTCGCCCCCGCGTTTCCGCCTCGGTAATTCCAAAGATGGTCAGGAAGGCTTTGCTCGCCGTGACGATCGTCATGTCGTCTTCAAGCACGACGAGGGGATCGCGAATGGTGTCGACGATGCTCTGGGTAAGTTGCCAGTTGCGTTTGCTTTCCGCGCGCGCTGCGCGTTCCTCGCTCACATCCTCGATGGCGAGCAGGATGAAACCGTCGTGATCGCCCGGACGCAATATCTTGCGCGCATTCACGAGCATGGTGCGCCGGCCGATGGTGGGAAAGTCGTGCTCGACCTCGAAGCCCTCCACCGATGCGCGGTGCGGGATCACGCTCTCCAGCAGGTTGCGCAACGCGGGGATGTCCCACTGCCGGTTGCCGAGATTGTAGATGAGACAGCCCTCTGTCTCGTCCACGCTCGTGCGGAATGTCTGGTAGAAGGCGCGGTTTGCCGACGTGATGTTCAGGTTCTTGTCGAGAATGATGAGGGCGCTGGGGACGGTTTCGACGATGTCGCTTGCCGCAATGTCGGACATGGGGTGTTCCTTCGGGCGACTTCAGGCGAGTGCGGCGAACAGCGATTCCACTGAGCCCTGCAGCTGATGGGGCGTGTAGGGTTTGCCGAGGAAGTGCGAGCCGGTGACGAACAGCGCCTTCAACTTCTCCGTCGCGGAGTTCCCCGTTGTGTAGAGCACACGGAGATTGGGGCGGATCAGAACCGCCTCGCGCGCAAGATCGCAGCCGCCGAAGACGGCAGTCTTGAGATAGATGTCAGTGAACAGGAGGTCGATCTGCACGGGAGAACGTAAAATCTCCAGCGCGCCGTCCACATCACTCGCCGTCAGGACCTGATCGCCCCAGTCTTCCACCACCATGGCCGCAAGCTCGCGGATGAACGTTTCGTCCTCCACGATCAGTATGACTGACATTCAGGCCCTTTCTGCCGTGCCGACGGGCATCGTCGCGTTCAGGGTGCTACCTGCCAATGTGGACTGTTCCAGCCCATCTCACCGGTTTCCCGGCAGGGGGTGAATGCGCTGGGAGAGGGTCGGTTCCGTGGCGTGGACGATTTATTTGATCCGGCGTTCACCCGGAAACGCAATGGCGCGCCTTCTCAGGCTGCCGCGCGCGTTCTCGGCCCCACATACACCGACTTTGGCCGCACCAGCCGTCCCGTCGCCAGCTGTTCGCGCGCGTGCGCGATCCAGCCTGCCAGTCGCCCGCACGCGAAGACGCAGGTGAACGCCTCGCGCGGGATTTTCAGCGCTTCGAGCAACAGCGCGGTGTAGAACTCCACGTTGGTTTCGAGTTTGCGCGTCGGATAGCGCGCGGCGAGCTTGTTCAACGCGGCGCTCTCGATGGCTTCGGCGAAGGCGAGACGGCCCGTCGTCTTCGGCAGTTTGACGATGGCGGCTTTGAGCGCGTCGGCGCGCGGATCGCGGACGCGATAGACGCGGTGGCCGAAGCCCATGAGCCGGTCGCCGCGCGCGAGTGCGGCGTCGATCCAGACTTCGGCGTTCGCCGGCGTGCCGATGGCGTCGATCATGTCGAGCACGGGGCCGGGCGCGCCGCCGTGCAGCGGGCCTTTCAGCGCTGACAATCCTGCGACGGCGGCGGATGCGAGCCCCGCCTGCGTGGACGCAACCACGCGCGCCGCGAACGTCGAAGCGTTGAGGCCGTGGTCGGCGATGGTGATGAGGTAGGCGTCGAGCGCGGTCGCCGATGACGGCGCGGGTGTTGCCCCCGTCAGCATGCGCAGGAAGTCGGCGGCGTGCGAGAGCGTGGGATCAGGCGCGATCGGCGCGTAGCCCTGCGCGCGGCGCACGGCGGCGGCGGTGAAGACAGGCCCGGCCGCGACGAGGCGCAAGGCGGTGGCGAGATCATCGCCGTCGGTGATGTGGGACAACCCGACCCGCAGCGCTTCCACGGCGTTGAGGTGCGCGGGGAACGACGGAAGTTGAGCAAAGGCCTCGACTCGCGCCGCGCCCAGCGCTGCGGGCAGGTCGCGCGCCGCCGGCAGGTCGTCGAAGAAGCCGGACCAGAGCAGGTGGATCACCTCTTCGAAGGTCGCGCGCCCGGCGAGTTCGCCCAGCTCGTAGCCACGCAGGACCAGCCTCCCGGCGGCGCCATCCACGTCCGAAAGCACGGTTTCCGCCGCCACGACGTTCTCGAGACCCGCATCCATCGTCATTCTCCTTGAGGTTTCAGCACAAGAAGTGGATGATCGGCTCCTATCGTCAATCTTGATCAAGATAATCAATATATGAGCTGGATCACCGCCCAGGCCGCCGCCGCCCGCCTCGGGGTGAAGCCGCAGACCCTCTACGCCTATGTGAGCCGGGGCCACATCACGGCGCGGCCCGCAGACGACGATCCGCGCCAGAGCCTGTATGCGGCAGCAGACGTGGCGGCGCTGGAGCGGCGTCGGCGCGGCGGGCGCGGACGCAAGAGCGTCGCCACGCGCGCCATTGCCTGGGGCGATCCGGTGCTCGAAAGCGCCATCACCACCGTGCGCGACGGGCGGCTGATCTATCGCGGCGTCGATGCGGTGACGCTCGCCGGGACGGCGACGCTGGAAGAAGCGGCGCGACTGCTGATCGCACATGCGCCGGAAGATTCCGCGCGCGAAGCGCTATCGGCGACGGGTGCGACCGCGAAGGCGCGGGGTTATGCATTCCTCGCCGCACGCGCCGCCGTCGATGCGCCGAGCCTCGGCCGCCGCCCCGAACAACTCGCCGGCGAAGCGCTCGATCTCATCGCCGGGCTCGGCGTGGCCTTCGCCGGCGCCAACGAAACGAATGCGCACCTGCATCAACACCTCGCGACGCTATGGAAACTCGATGCGCGCGGCGCCGATCTCGTGCGGCGCGCGCTGGTGCTCGTCGCCGATCACGAACTGAATCCGTCCACCTTCGCCGCGCGTGTTGCAGCGTCGACCGGCGCGCCGGTCGCTGCGGCGGCGCTTGCCGGATACGCGACGTTGTCGGGTCCGCTGCACGGCGAAGCCTCCGCACGCGCGCTGCTGTTTCTTGAAACGGCGGTGCGCGACGGCGCCGATGCAGCGGTGAACGCCACGCTCGCGCGCGCCGAGCGTCTGCCGGCCATCGGCCACGCGCTCTATCCCATGGGCGATCCGCGCGCTGCCTCGCTGCTGAAAGTGCTCGAGGCGTCAAAGCCCTTGAATGCGGCGATAGATGCAGCGGAATCCGCGTCCGGCGACCATGCCAACATCGACATGGCGCTCGCGGCGCTGACGCTCGAGCTGGGTCTGCCGCGCGACGCGCCATTCCTGATCTTTGCCGGCGGTCGCATGGCCGGATGGTGCGCGCACGCGATCGAGCAGCGCGAGACGGGGCGGGTCATACGCCCGCGCGCGTCCTATACGGGGGACTAGAAGCTCTCGCCCATCTCCGTGAGGATCCATTGCAGGCCCTCCGCATTGCCGCGCGCATCGTCGAGGGGGTTGTGCGTGTGCTGCGTCACGCGATGCTTCTTCCACGCCAGCGTGTTGAGCGGTTCGTCGCGGCGACCGGCGTCCAGATCGCCGATGCGGCGCGCGCTGAAGCCGGCAGGGTTGTCGCCGAGAAAGCGGTGGCAGTACCAGTTCCAGAATTGCCAGTCGAAGGCGGGATTGTCCGACCAGAAGATCGCCCGTTTGCCCCCGGTCGTCTGCGTCACCCAGTCCGCAGCGGCGCGCATCACCGTCCCGGGCGGCGCGTAGGTCTTCTGCGTCTCGAAGCTGACGCCGACGATCTCGCGCGCGGCGGCGAGACCGGGATGATCCACAATTGGCGCCACTTCGCCGAGGAAGCCGTGCCACGGATCGGCGACCGACACGATGCCGAAGGAAATCATGTTGAAGAGGCCGGGACAGGGGCCGTCCGCCTCCACATCCAGCACGAAATGATGGGCCCAGCTGGCCATGGCCGTGATCCTGCCGCCGCACCTCGCGGCTTCTCTCGCGCCGGCTTAGACGCTACATCCACATCATGAGTCGAGACGCCCAATCCCTCCCCGATCCTGCCGCCATGAACTTCGAGCAGGCGCTTGCCGAACTCGAGAAGATCGTCGCCCAGATGGAACGGGGCGACGTGGCGCTGGAGGATTCCATCGCCCTCTATCAGCGGGGCGCTGCGCTGAAGGCGCATTGCGAGACGAAGCTGAAGGACGCCCAGCTCAAGGTCGAGCAGATCGTGCTCGGGCCGGACGGCGTGAAGTCCGAGCCCGCCAAGATCGGCTGATCTGAACCACAGGCGCACTCGCGCGTATTAGGCGGCATGATCAGAAACCTCCTCCTCGCCGCTGCGGCGCCTGTCCTGCTGGGCGCCTGTGTGAACATGCCGCCGGTCAACCGCGCGTCGACCACGACGCTCGCCTCAGTCGAGCGCGTGGATCTCGCGCGATACGCGGGGCTCTGGCACGAGGCGGCGCGCCTGCCCAACCAGTTCGAACGCGACTGTGTAGCGGCGACTGCGACCTATACGCAGCGCGAGGACGGCCTCGTCGGCGTGCGCAATGTCTGCACGAAGGCGGACGGGTCGACATCCGATGTGGATGGCCGCGCGAAGATCGCCGATGCGGCGTCGAACGCAAAACTCAAGGTGAGCTTCTTCGGGCCGTTCTTCTTCGGCGACTACTGGGTGATCGATCTCGCGCCCGACTATTCGTGGGCGATCGTCGGCGAACCGCGCGGGCGCTACCTCTGGGTGCTTACCCGCGCGGAAAAGGTCGACGACGCCATGAAGGCTGACCTGATCGGACGCGTCCGCGCGAAGGGCTACAACACGGACGCGCTCTACTGGAATCCGGGATCTGGTTCTGGCGCCTAACGCCGCGCGATACGCCTGGCCCTGACGGCCCGCCAGTTCGACGAGGTCGCCCATGGCGATGTTCACGTCGATGAGGTGCAGGCCCCAGTCCTGCAGCACGCGTCCGCCGGCGATGACGTCGCCGGGAATGGCGTCGATGCGGGGGTCTGCGGGATCGGCCTTGGTTGTCACCGACAGGTAGGTGTGCGTCGGCGTCGAGACGCATTGCGCTGACAGCAGCCCCGGCGCGGAGACGAACGGCGTGCTCACCGTCTTGTCCTTCGCCCACACCGGCGCCGGCGCCCCGGTAACGATCGCGCGTCCTGTTGCGGCGAGATAGGCATGCTGCGCGACCGGCCCCTGCGCGGGACGCAGCAGCGCTGCGGGATTGACGCACGCGGCGGTGTAGTCGCCGGGCGGCAGGTTCAGCGGATAGTTCGATTGCGTCGTGCCGAAGCGCGCATTCGCGGGCGGCGGCACATCCGTGCGGAACGACACATAGGAGACGACGCAGCCCGTCTGCGTGGCGCTCGTGCAGAGCGGCGTCGATTTCAGTGCGCCGCCGACAACGCCGCCGCGTGGCACGGCGAGGTTGGAGCCGAGAATGTACGCCGACACCAGACGCGCCGCGACCGGCTTGCCCTCGATCTCGTTGGCGAGCAGCGCCGACAGAAGCCCCGCGCCCTGGCTATGGCCGATGAGAATGACCCCGCGGCCGTTGTTGTGATGCGCGAGATAGTGCGCCCAAGACGCTTTCACGTCGTTGTAGGCCATCGCGCGATCGACGTTGACGGCTTGGCCCGTCACAACGCCGCGCAGGGCGGCCAGGGTCACCTGACGGTACATCGGCGCAAACGTGCGGCACTTCGATCCGAAGCGCGCGAACTGCTGCTGCACGACGTAGCGCTCTGCGTCGTCGATGGTCATGTCGCTGTTGGGCGTGGGGTCGGTGGAAACGGTGGGATAGACGTAGAAACAGTCGATCGGCGCGGCCGGATCGGCGCGGAAGGTTTCCTGCGTCAGCGCGCCATTGGCGGCGACGACCGTCGTCGTCTGGTCCTGCGTGCAGGCGTCGCTGGCGCGGCCGGGCAGGCAGAGCCAGCTGGCGGGGTCGGCGTAGTCGGGCGAGGAAGCGGCCGCGACAGGCGTCGCAGGGGCAGCCGCGTCAGGCGAGGAGGCGGGCGTGTTCGCACAGGCCGAAAGGAGGCCGAGGGCTAGAGCGGCGGCGGCGATTCCAAAACGCATTATGTTTCTCCCCGTCTTTTGCCCGCCCTAGCACGGGCTGGGGATTGTGCGAAGTGGCCAGCTTGCACCACCATCGCGCTCTGCTATGGGGCGGCGATGCAAACGATCGACGAGCGCCTTCGCGCCACAGCTGACCGCTTCAACGCCGCCCTCGACCAGCTGCTGCCGCCGGTGCAGGGACACGAGGCGCGTCTGCTGGAAGCCATGCGGTATGCGGCGCTCGGCGGCGGCAAGCGCCTGCGCCCGTTCCTGATGCTGGAGGCGGGGCGCCTCTTCGACGCCGACGAGAACGCGCTGGTACGGGCGGGCGTCGCGGTAGAACTGATCCACACCTACTCGCTCGTCCACGACGATCTGCCGTGCATGGACGATGACGATCTGCGCCGTGGCCAGCCCACCGTGCACAGACAGTTCGACGAGACAACGGCCGTGCTTGCAGGCGACGCGCTGCAGACGCTGGCGTTCGAGATCCTTGCCGATCCGGCCACGCACTCCGACCCGCAGATGCGCTGTCTGCTGATCGCCGGTCTCGCCAAGGCGTCGGGCCCGTACGGCATGGTCGGCGGCCAGATGATAGACATGCAGGGTGAGACGGTGGCGGGCGACACCTCCGCCGTCGCGCGCATGAACCGGCTCAAGACCGGCGCGCTGATTTCCTGGTCGGTGGACGCCGGCGCCCTGATCGGCTGCGCCCAGGAGGACGCCCGCCACGCGCTTGCGCGCTACGCGACCGACCTCGGCGTGGTGTTCCAGATGGTCGATGACCTGCTGGACGTGGCCGGCGAGGAGGCGGTCGTGGGCAAGGCCGTCTCGAAGGACGCCATCGCCGGAAAGGTGAACCTCGTCAGCCTGCTGGGTGTGGACGCGGCGAAGCTCCGGGTGCGCCTTCTGGCCGCACAGGCGCAGAAACACCTCGCCATCTTTGGTCCGCGGGCCAAGGTTCTGTCTGAGGCGGTCGATTTCATCCTCGAATGCCGGTATTGAACGTCGGCCCGCCATGAACGCGACGTAATATTCGCGGACCACGACGGCGCTCCGACCTGATCGAAGGCGCCCATGACCGTCTCCACGCCGTTGCTTGATGCCGTCAAACTGCCCGCCGACCTCCGCGCCTTGCGGGAGGGCGATCTGCGCCAGCTCGCCGACGAACTGCGCGCCGAGACCATCGACGCCGTTTCCGTGACCGGCGGGCACCTGGGCGCGGGCCTGGGTGTCGTCGAGCTGACGGTGGCGCTGCACTACGTCTTCGACACCCCCAGGGACATCGTCATCTGGGACGTCGGTCACCAAGCCTATCCGCACAAGATCCTGACCGGCCGGCGCGACCGCATCCGCACGCTGCGCCAGGGCGGGGGCCTCTCCGGCTTCACCAAGCGCGACGAGAGCGAATACGATCCCTTCGGCGCCGCGCACGCCGCGACCTCCATTTCCGCCGCGCTCGGCTTCTGCGCCGCGCGCGACCGTGAGGGCCGCGACAACCACGTCATCGCCGTGATCGGCGACGGCTCGATGTCGGCGGGCATGGCCTATGAGGCGATGAACAACGCGGCGTCCTCGACGAAGCGTCTCATCGTCGTGCTCAACGACAACGACATGTCCATCGCGCCACCGGTCGGCGCCATGAGCAACTATCTCGCGCGCCGTTTCTCGGGCCACACCTACCGCCACATCCGCAACGCCGCGCGCAAGGTCGCCGAAGCGCTGCCGAAGCCGATGCACGACGCGGCCAAGAAGGCCGAGGAATTCGCGCGCGGCATGATGCAGGGCGGCACGCTCTTCGAGGAGTTGGGCTTCTACTACATCGGCATCGTCGACGGGCATGACCTCGACGTGCTCGTGCCGATCCTGCGCAACGCCAGCCTGATCGACCACAAGCCCGTGCTGGTCCACGTCCGCACGCAGAAGGGCAAGGGCTATGCGCCGGCGGAAAACGCGGCGGACAAATATCACGGCGTCGCCAAGTTCAACGTCGTCACCGGCGAGCAGCAGAAGGCCAAGGCCGGCCCGCCGAACTACCAGACCGTCTTCGGTGAAAGCCTGATCCGCGAGGCGGAGAAGGACGACAAGATCGTGGCGATCACGGCGGCGATGCCGTCGGGCACGGGCCTCGACCTCTTCGGCGCACGCTTCCCGGACCGCATGTACGATGTCGGCATCGCCGAGCAGCACGCGGTGACCTTCGCCGCCGGCCTCGCGGCGGACGGCATGAAACCCTTCGCGGCGATCTATTCCACCTTCCTGCAGCGCGGCTACGACCAGGTCGTCCACGACGTGGCGATCCAGCGTCTGCCCGTGCGTTTCGCGCTGGACCGTGCGGGCCTCGTCGGCGCCGACGGCCCGACGCACGCGGGCTCGTTCGACATCGGCTATCTCGGCGCGCTGCCGGGCTTCGTGGTGATGGGCGCCGCCGACGAGGTGGAGCTTGCGCGCATGGTCGCCACCTGCACGGCGATCGACGATCGCCCGAGCGCGGTGCGCTATCCGCGCGGCGAGGCGCTTGGCCTGCCGATGCCGGCGTTCGACGAAATCGGCCCGATCGAAATCGGAAAGGGCCGCATCCTGCGCGAAGGCACGACGGTCGCGCTGCTTTCCTTCGGCGCGCGCTACGGCGACGCCGTGAAGGCCGCCGACAGGCTCGCCGCGCAGGGCTTTTCCACCACGCTCGCCGACGCGCGCTTTGCAAAGCCCCTCGACGAAGATCTCATCCGCCGCCTCGCACGCGAACACGAAGTGCTCATCACGATCGAGGAAGGCGCCATGGGCGGCTTCGGCGCCTTCGTGCTGCAGTTCATGGCGAAAGACGGGCTTCTGGATCGCGGCGTGAAGATCCGCACACTGACGCTGCCGGACGTGTTCCAGGACCACGCGAGCCCGGCGGTCATGATCGCGGAAGCGGGGCTGGATGCGGACGGGATCGTGTGCGCGGCGGTGGAAGCGCTGGGAAGAGGGGATGCGGGGGTGAAGGGGGTTAGGGCTTAGGT
>JAWXBS010000018.1:0-11980 GCA_034440275.1 Alphaproteobacteria bacterium | reverse complement strand
GGGTTTGATGCTGCTGCACGGCAACGGCGCGCACGCCGATTGGTGGAGCCCGCTGGCGCCGTTCCTGGTCGAGAGCGGTTACCGGGTGGCGGCGCTGAGCTGGTCGGGCATGGGCGGTTCGGACTGGCGTCCGCATTACGACCCCGAGACCTTCGCGCAGGAAGTCATCGCGGGGTGCGCGGCGACGGGGTTGTTCGACGCGGCGGCGAAGCCGATCCTTGTCGCGCACTCATTCGGCGGCTTCCTTGCGGCATACTGTGGCGCGCGCCACGGGCAGCGCTTCGCCGGCGTCATGAGCGTGGACAGTCCCATCCGGCCTAGCGGCTTCGTCCACGACGGCCCGCCGACCCGATCGCGGCCCAACCGGGTCTATGCGACCTTCGAGGAGGCGCTGGCGCGGTTCCGCCTCGCGCCGCAGCAGGCCTGCGACAACCTCTGGTATCTCGACCATGTGGGGCGAGGGTCGATCAAGGCGGCCGCGGGCGGCTTCACCTGGAAATTCGACCCCTTCATATGGAGCGAGTTCGAGCTGGGTGATCCCAGCCCCTTTCTCCGCGAAACGATGTGCCCGATGGCGGTGCTCTGGGGCGACCGGTCGACGCTCATGCCGCCGGATGTGATCGCCCACATGCGCCGGACCGCGCCGGCGGGAACGCCGTTCTTCGCCATCCCCGACGCCGACCACCACGTGATGATCGACCAGCCGCTGCCATTCGTCGCGGCGATCCGGGGTCTGCTGGCGGCTTGGCCGCATGGCGCAGGCGTTGCGAGGCCGGGCGGCGCGGTTTAGACGGGCAAAAATCTGTCGGAGACGAAGATGGCTGCGCACGGGGCCCACGACGGGGCAAATCACGGGGCAAACCACGGTTCGGTCGAACATGGCTGCATGGACATCACCTCTCACAAGGCGATGTTCTCCGGTTTCGTGAAGACCACGGAATGGTCGTGCGTCATGATGGCCATGTTGCTGGGGCTGACGGTCTTTGCATTCGCCATGGGACTTGGCTGGTGGACGGGCCTGATCGTCTGGCTCGTGATTGGCGTGCTCGCCGGTTTCCTGATGGGTCTCGGCGGCGCCTGGTGGGCATTCGTGATCGGCTCGACGGTGTTGCTCGCGGTCGGCGGCGCCGTGACGATGGGCATCCAGGCGATCTCCTGAATTCTCTGCCAGAAAACCTATGATTGCGGGGCCGGTTGCACCGAACCGCGACGCGTGATCATGTCCGGCCCGCAGTTTTCCCCGTGATTTTCCGGGGCAGGAGCAGGGCAGCATGCGCATCGCTGTAGTCAAGGAACGTGCGGCTGACGAGACGCGCGTCGCCGCCACCCCCGACACCGTCAAGAAAATCATCGCGGCGGGACACTCCGTCGCCATCGAATCCGGCGCGGGGGATCGTTCGAGTTTTCCCGACAGCGAATTGAAGGCGGCTGGCGCGGAGATCGCGACCAGTGCCGCAGCTGCGCTGAAGGACGCCGATCTTCTCCTGAAGGTGCGCGCGCCTGAGGCCGACGAACTCGCCGCGCTGCGCAAGGGCGCAGGCGTCGTCGCACTGATGAACCCGTACGGCGCCAAGGCGGCCGTCGAGAGCTACGCCAGACAGGGCGTCGCGGCGCTGGCGATGGAGTTCGTGCCGCGCATCACACGGGCGCAGTCGATGGACGCGCTGTCCTCGCAGTCGAACCTCGCGGGTTACCGCGCGGTGATTGAGGCGGCCTCGCTCTACGGGCGCGGCTTTCCGATGATGATGACGGCGGCGGGCACGGTTGCGGCGGCGAAGGTCTTCGTGATGGGTGCGGGCGTCGCGGGCCTGCAGGCCATCGCCACCGCGCGTCGCCTCGGCGCCATCGTCACCGCCACGGACGTGCGTCCCGCCGCGAAGGAACAGGTGGCGTCTCTCGGCGCGAAGTTCGTCGCGGTCGAGGATGAGGAATTCAAGCAGGCTGAGACCGCCGCCGGCTACGCGAAGGCCATGAGCGCGGAGTATCAGGCCAAGCAGGCAGCCCTCGTCGCCGAGCACATCGCCAAACAGGACATCGTCATCACCACCGCGCTGATTCCGGGACGCGCGGCGCCGGTGCTTGTGACCGAAGCCATGGTCGCGGCGATGAAGCCGGGCTCCATCGTCATCGACCTCGCCGTGTCGCAGGGCGGCAACTGTCCGGTGTCGAAGCCCGACGTGGTCGTCGACAGGCCCAATGGCGTGAAGGTCGCGGGCTTCACCAACCTGCCGGCGCGCCTGCCGTCGGACTCCTCTGCGCTCTACGCGAAAAACCTCCTCGCGCTGCTCCCGTTGCTGACCGACAAGGACACCAAGGCGTTCTCGCCCGCGTGGGACGACGAGATCATCAAGGGCGCCATGCTTACCAAGGATGGCGCGGTCATCCACCCGACGTTTGCACCGCAAGCGGCCGCGTGATGGACGCACAGCGCGCCGCCGACTGGTACGCCGCTTGGAACGCCCGCGATCCGCAGAAGATCGCCGCGCTCTATACCGATGACGTGGAGTTCGCCTCGCCCTTCGTGGCCGCGCTCGGCTTCGGCTCGGACGGGCGGCTCTTCGGCAAGTCGCATTTCATCGCCTATGTGCAGACGGCGCTGCCGCGCATTCCCGATCTCCGCTTCGAGCCCATTGCGATTTGCGCCGGCGCCGACGGGGAGACGCTCATCTACCGCAACCAGTCCGGCGTCATCGTCGCGGAGACGCACGAGTACGACGCGGCGGGTCTCATCACGCGCGCAAGCGCAGCCTACGAAATCAATCCGACGGGCGCCTGAGGGCGTCTTCAAGCACTTCTGCGGAGCCTGACATGGACGCTGTCGATCCCACCATCTTCCGCCTCGCGATCTTCGCGCTGGCCATCTTCGTGGGCTATTATGTGGTGTGGAGCGTGACGCCCGCGCTGCACACGCCGCTCATGTCGGTGACGAACGCGATCTCGTCGGTGATCATCGTCGGCGCGATCATCGCGGCGGCCGCAAGCGCGACGAGCGCGGCTGGCCCCGAACAGATCCGCGCCACGTGTCGCGGCATGGTCGCAGCGCAGGCCGAGGGCCACCAGGCGCTTGCGCCGAAGGAGATGTGGCCGAACGACGAACAGCTCCTCGGCGCCGTCGATGGCTGTGCGGAGCAATACACGCAGGTCGCGGCGATGAACGCCGGCGGCAACGATCTCACTGCCGATCCTGCCGAGAAAGCGCGCAATCTCTGGATCGCACGCGGATTCGGCGCGCTGGCGGCGGCGCTCGCGGCGGTGAACATCTTCGGCGGCTTCCTCGTCACAGCGCGGATGCTTGCGATGTACAAGAAAAAGGAACGCCCGGCGGCAAAGCCGGCGACCTGATGACCACGAGATGACAGCCCCCAGATGACAGCTCATTGGCGCGAACTCATCGAGGCGTATGTCTCGGGGCGTTTGTCCGCAGACGGCTTCAAGCGTCGTTTCCTCGACGCCCACGCCGAAGCGGTGCGCACGCGCGCGCCCACGCACCCGGCGGTGCAGGAGCTGGCCTACGTCGTCGAAGCCTACGCGGGCGATCCGACCGAGCGCGGCAATGACGTCGCCGACGATGACGATCTGCTGCGCGCTGCGAAGCGCACGCTGACCGTTTTGCCCGAACTCGCAGACGCGGTGACGCCGGGCGCCGCGCGGCCCACGGAAGAGGACATCCGCGCCGCGCAGGCGCAGATGCGCGGGACGGTGTTTCGCGTCGGCGCGGTTGGCGGTGCGGGCTGTCTGCTCGCGCTGGCGTGGCTCGGGATCGGCGTACTGCAGTTCTTCGCTGTGGCAGCGCAAATGCAGAGCCTCACCGGCTGGGGCCCGGCGCCCGCGACACTTGTCTCCGTGCCGGTGACGTTCATTCCCGTCGTTGGCAGTGTGACCGCATTCTTCGGCGCGAAAGATGTCTGGGGCTGGGCGCCGTGGCTCTCGGGCCTCGCTTTCCTCGCCGTACCAGCGATTACCATGCTCGGCGGCTGGTCGCAGATGTCGCGCGGGGGGCAGCGATGAGCCCGGCGTCGCTCGCTTACGCTGCACTCGCTGTCGCCGCCATCGGCGTGGCGGTGGCGTTTGCAGGACGCTGGCGCGCAGGGCTCGGCGAGTGGGCGCGCGCCTTGATCATCACCGGCCTCGCCATCGGTGGATGCGCGTATGCGCTGTCGGACGGCGCGGCGCTCTCGGCCTTCGTTGCGGGATTTCTCGTCTGCGCAGCCTTGCACCGCTGGATCGATGCGGTCACGGCACGCAAGGCCGAGGAGGAGGCGGCATGAAGACACCCGGCTTCTTCCTCAATCTCGCAATCCTCTTCGCGCTGCAGATCCCGGCGAGCGGACCACAGCTGTCGCACGTCTTCACGCTCGACGCGCCGATGGGCTATTTCGCGGCGGCGATCCTGAGCCCGCTCTATCCTGTCGGCTGCGTCGTCGCGTGGTTCGGCGCGGTGGACCGCTGGGGCTGGCATCCGCTGCTCGCGGGCGTGGTGTTCTTCGCGCTCTTCATGGCGACGGTTCTCAACATGCTGATGATGCGGCGCATGGGCCGCATGCAGAGCGCTGCGGGGCTGACCGCAGCGTCGATTGATCACACGCATTCCGAAACAGACAAGTCTTCACCTGGGGCTGACCAATCATGACGGCTGACATCGCAGCGCTCGCGTATCTCGCTTCGGGCGTGCTCTTCATTCTCGCGTTGCGCGGGCTCTCCAGCCCCGAGACATCGCGCCAGGGCAACACCTACGCCATGATCGGCATGGCCATCGCGGTGGGCACCACGCTGCTCAGCGTCAAGCTCGATCCGACCACCATCGGTCTCATCGGCGGCGGCGTGCTCGTCGGCGGCGCAGTGGGGGCGGTGATCGCCAACCGCATCAAGATGACGGCGATGCCGCAACTCGTGGCGGCGTTCCACTCACTCGTGGGTCTCGCGGCGGTCGCAGTGGCGGCGGCGGCGTTCTACGCGCCGGAGAGTTTCCATATCGCGCTGCCCGACGGCGGTTTGAAGACGGGTTCGCTCATCGAACTCGCGCTCGGCACGGCGATCGGCGCGATCACGTTCACGGGCTCGGTCATCGCGTTTGCAAAGCTCAACGGCAACATGAGCGGCGCACCGATCATGCTGCCGCTGCGCCATGTCATCAACATCGCGAACGCTGCGGCCATCGTCGGCCTCGTCGTCTATATGGTGATGACGCAGGGCACGCAGGCGTGGATTTTCTGGGCCATTCTCGGCCTCTCGCTGCTGATCGGCATCCTGCTTATCATCCCGATCGGCGGCGCAGACATGCCGGTCGTCGTGTCGATGCTCAACTCGTATTCGGGCTGGGCGGCGGCCGCACTCGGCTTCACGCTGGAAAATACCGCGCTGATCATCACCGGCGCATTGGTCGGGTCCTCGGGAGCCATTCTCTCCTACATCATGTGCAAGGCCATGAACCGCAGCTTCATCAGCGTCATCCTCGGCGGCTTCGGCACGGCCGATGGCGCAGCCGCGGGCGGCAAGGTCGAGACGCGACCGGTGAAGCAGGGCAGCGCGGAAGATGCGGCCTTCATCATGAAGAACGCCTCGAAGGTCATCATCGTGCCGGGCTACGGCATGGCGGTGGCGCAGGCGCAGCACGCGCTGAAGGAAATGGTCGACAAGCTGAAGGCCGAAGGCGTGGAAGTGAAGTACGCCATCCACCCGGTTGCGGGTCGCATGCCGGGGCACATGAACGTGCTGCTCGCCGAAGCGCAGGTGCCGTATGACGAGGTCTTCGAGCTCGAGGACATCAACAGCGAATTCGCGCAGGCCGACGTCGCCTACGTCATCGGCGCCAACGACGTCACCAATCCTTCGGCCAAGACCGATCCCCAAAGCCCGATCTACGGCATGCCGATTCTGGAAGTGGAAAAGGCCAAGACGGTGCTCTTCATCAAGCGCGGCATGTCGGCGGGCTATGCCGGCGTCGAGAACGAACTCTTCTTCCGGGACAACACGATGATGCTGTTCGCGGATGCGAAGAAGATGACGGAGGAGATTGCGAAGTCGCTGTGAGTCTTTGGCGTTCCCTCACGTTCAGTTCGCCGCTAACGAGATCAGCGTGCGTCGAACGCTTGCGCGCCAAAGTCGATACGCGGCTGTTTCGTCTCGGACCATCACCATCCGAGTCGGGAGTGCGGGGTGCGGTGGACGACGTAAGCGCGACGCTGTTTCGAGCGATCAGCTATCGCAATTCCTTCCAGACGAGACTGTCGCTGGACTTTCTGCCCGGTGCGCGAGGGTGCTCCCTGAAATGCAGCATCGGGCCGCCAATCTCCGTGGTGGTGTTCCTGATGTTCCTGGTGTTCTGGTTTTCCGGGGTCGTACTCATCGGCGGAACGATCACGCTGACCGCTATGTTGGCGCCGGAACGGATCGAAAGTGATCTGCCGACGCCTGTCATCGCCCTGTTCCCATTGGTCATGCTCGGTTTCGGCGTCGGGCTGGTTTCTTTGGGTCGATGGTTGGCGCGCGACGAGGAGCGGTTCCTGATAGAGTTTCTTTGCGAAACCCTCGAAGCGAAGCCTGAGCTACCCGGCGGCTCGCAGCTTGTTCGCTAGTGTAGCAGATCGTAGGGTGGATTGAGCGGAGCGAAATCCATCCTACTTCACCCCGCCCATCTTCGCGATGATCGCCCACTCCGCATCCGTCACCGGCTGTACGCTTAGCCGTGAGTTCTTCACCAGCACCATCTCGGTGAGTTTCGGTTCCGCCTTGATCGACGCCAGCGTCACCGGCGTCGCGAACGCTTCCTTCGCCTTCACGTCGACGCAGACGAACTTGGCCGTCTCGTCGGTGGGGTCGGGGTAGGCGGCCTTGGTGACTTCGACGACGCCGACGATCTGCTTCTCCCCGCCCGAGTGGTAGTAGAAGGCGCGGTCGCCCTTCTGCATGGTGTTGAGGTAGATCTTGGCCTGGTGGTTGCGCACGCCGGTCCATGCGCCGCCCTTGGCGCCCAGCTTCTTCTGCTCGCCCCAGGAGAAAACCTCGGGCTCGCTCTTCACCAGCCAGTACGCCATGCTGCCGCCTCCGAAGCGCCGTGCTTTGATCGCCGGTGCATGTAGTGTTTTGCGGCGCGGCGGAACAGGGCAGGCGGGCGATGGCGAAGCGAAAGTGGATCGGGTTGGCGGCGGTTGCGGCTTCGGCGTTGGCGGCGAGCGTCGCCTTTGCGCAGGCCCCGCGCCTCATGGGCGGCCAGTGGAGCGGCGAATACACCTGCTCGCAAGGGCTGACCGGGATGACCGTCGAGCTGCGCCCGCAACGCGGCGATGAAGTCGACGCCACGGTCACGTTCTTCGCCCATCCACGTAATCCCGGCATCGCATCCGGCTGCTACAACGCACACGGCACGATCGACCGCGCTTCGGGCCGCGTGGTGTTGCGACCGACGCGCTGGATCCTTAAGCCCGGCGAAGGCTGGAGCATGACCATGCTCGACGGTCGCGTCGACGCCGAGGGCGGCTATAACGGGCGCGTGGTGTTCGCCGGTAATCCAGGCGCGTGCGCGGCGTTCGCCCTGCGGCGCAATGCGCGGCCGTTCAAGCCGGCGCCGGCGCAATGCACGACACAGGCGCCGATGTCATGATCCGCCGCTGGCTGCCCCCTCGTTTGCTGATGGGCGTCCTGATCGGCGTGGTCGCGCTCTATGCGTGCGCGGTGCTGGGGCTGTTCCTGTTCGGCCGCGCACTGATCTACCACCCCGATCCCGCCGTCATCGCGCTCGGCGCGGACGATCCGTCGGCCATCGAGGACATCCGCATCGAGACACCCGACGGGCAGACGCTGCGCGCATGGTGGATGGCGCCCGAGCCCGGCGAGCCGGTGTTTCTCTATTTCGACGGCAATGGCGGGCGGCTGCACCTGCAGGGCTATCGCTTCGCGAACGTTGCAGAACAGGGCGCGGGCATGCTGGCGGTGGCGTATCGCGGCTATGCAGGGTCGACGGGAAGCCCGAGCGAAGCGGCGCTGCATGCCGATGCGCGTGTCGCCTATGACTGGCTGCGCACGAAGGTCGATGCGGAGCACATCGTCATTCACGGCTTCTCGCTCGGTACGGGCGTGGCGGTGCGCCTTGCAGCCGAGGTTCCCGCACAAGCGTTGATCATGGAAGCGCCGTACACGGCCATCGTCGATCTCGCGGCGGCGAATGTGCGCTTCGTGCCGGTGCGTGTGCTGATGCAGGATCGTTTCCTCTCCCGCGACTGGATCGGCAAGGTGCGCACGCCCGTGCTGATTGTACACGGCGATGCCGACGACGTCATTCCCATCGCGCACGCCGAACGGATGTTTGCGCTGGCGCGTGAGCCCAAACAGTTCGTGCCCGTGCCGGGCGGCGGGCATTCAACACTCGTCAACGATGGTCTTTACGATCATGTTTGGTCGTTTCTGCGCATGGCGCCGATGGAGGCTGAGGATGGCGGCTGAACCGAAAACGAAAAAGACGACGGCCTCGGTGAGCGCCTTCATCGATGCGGTGGAGAACGAGGTGCGGCGCGCGGATGCGAAGGCCGTGCTCAAGATGCTCAAGGAAGTGACGGGCGAAAAGCCCGCCATGTGGGGGCCTTCGATCATCGGATTCGGTTCATGGAAGACACCATCGGGCGACTGGCCGATCATCGGGTTTTCGCCGCGCAAGGCCAACCTGGTGCTTTATGTGCTGGGCGACTTTCCGAAGGAGAAGGCGCTGCTGGCGAAGCTCGGCAAGCACAAGACCGGAAAGTCCTGCCTCTACATCAACAAGCTCTCGGACGTGGACCAGTCGGTGCTGAAGGACCTCGCGACGCACAGCCTGGCGGAGATGCGCAAGCGATACCCCTCATAGGTGCGGAGCCTTCGCGGCGTGCGTCTGCCGGGAAGCCGGTTGACCGCGCCGGTTGATCGGCCTTTCGTCCCGTCGTCGAGGGAGCCGAGGGATCATGGCGGACTCATCGTCCGGCGCGCCGACCGGGGAGAAGCCTAAAAAGCAGGCCGTCGTTCTCATTCACGGGATCGGCGAGCAACGCCCCATGGCCACGCTCTGGAAGCTCGTCCAGACGGTGTGGATGAACGATCCGCGGCCGGACGGCAAACCGCGTGCGGTCTATTCCGAACCCGACGAGATGAGTGGCATCTTCGAGCTGCGCCGGCTGTCCACGAACGAAAATGTCCACGGCAAGCGCACGGACTTCTTCGAATATTATTGGGCGCATCTGATGCACGGCAACAGCTTCGGCCATGTGATCGGCTGGATGGCGCGCCTCGCCATGCGGCCGCGTCACCAGGTCCCGCTGTCGCTGGTGAAGGCGTGGCGCGTGCTGCAGGCGCCGCTGCTGGCGGCGGGGATATTGCTGGTGCTGCTGGCGCTCGCGGCGGCGAACGCCATCGTCGCGCAGCATCTCACGGCGTCGTTCATCAGCATGGTCACGTTCGTGACGCTGCTGTGGATCACGGTGCTCGTCGCCGAGAAACTCTTTCTCACGCCCGTGCTCGGCGACGCCGCGCGCTATCTCAGCCGCGAAGCGAGCGACATCCAGCGCCGTCAGGACATTCGCGCGAAGGGCCTCGCGCTGCTCGACGAGTTGCACGCGTGCGGCAAGTACGATCGCATCATCATCGTCGGGCATTCGCTGGGCGGCGTGATCGGCTACGACCTCATCACCCACATGTGGGGCCGCGCCAACCGGCGCATGGATCGGCCTGGTCCGATTCAGGATGCGCTGAAATTCGCCGAGGAAGCCGCCGCCGCGTTGCTCATCAAGCCGAACGACACCGAGGTGCGCGACCGCTGGCGTCTGGCGCAGCGGCTGGTGTTCGACGCCTTGCGCGATGCGCCGGTGGGCGAGGAAAAGCCGCTGTGGCTCATCAGCGATTTCGTCACGCTCGGCGCGCCGCTGGCGCATGCTCAGACGCTGCTCGCCGAAACGCTCGAGGAATTCACGCAGTCGCTGGAGCGGCGTGAGCACGCGACGAACCCACCGCAATTCGAGACCTTCGCCGATGGCGTGCAACGCTTCACCTATTGCCGCCAATACGGGAACGCCGACGATCCGCACGCCGGCCCGCGCGCGCCGCACAATGCGGCCGTGTTTTCGGCGGTGCGCTGGACCAACGTCTTCTTTCCCGCGCAGGGCATCCTGCGCGGCGACCTCGTCGGCGGCCCGGCCGGTCACGTGTACGGTCCGGGCGTTGAAGACGTCCCGGCGCGTGCGCCGAAGTTCGGCGGCTGGACGCCGCATCTGCAGTATTTCCATGTCGAGGCCGATGCGACGCCGTGGGGCGATCCCGCGTGGATCGATCACCGCGCGGCGCTGCGGCAGGGGCTCGCCATCGAGGACGACGAGGTCTGCTGGCCGGTGGCGCGGCGTCCGGCGCGGCCTCTGTGAACACCAAATAACGACGTGACGGACGTCACGCCACGGCGCGCGCTTTTGGCCTTTGATGTCGGAGGCTCAGGAGCGCGTCATGATCAAGTTGCTCGCCTTCATCGCCGTCGTGGCGTTCGTGTCAGCGGTCTCCGCACCATCAGCTTCTGCTGCGCCGGCGCAGTCGGTGCGGTCCGAAACATCGGTGAGCGTTTCCATCACCGATCTCGATCTTTCCACCGACCGCGGAGTCGCCGTCCTGATGCGTCGCGTGGGGCGTGCTGCGGACAAGGCCTGCGGCGGCCGACCGCCCGCCACGGCCTTTCTGGAAGAGCGTTGCGCATTCCGACGGTGCCGCGCGGACGCGATCGGCCCGGTCGTGGCGGCGCTGGATCAACGGTACTGGACCGTGCAATGGGCCGGACTGGCCCCGCGCCCGATGGGTTGAGCGCCCTTGGCGTAACAGGCGCGTCACGCCATAAGGCCCGCCATGCTGCGTTTCGGACTGCTTCTCGCCGCCGGGGTCTTCGTCCTCGATCAGGCTTCCAAATACTGGGTGCTGGAGGTGCTGAAGTTCAGCCCGCCGGGGTGTCTCGAAACCCATATCGGCTGCCGCAAGATCGAGGTCAGCGGCATCTTCGATCTGACCATGGTCTGGAACTACGGTGTCAGCTTCGGGATGCTGAAGGCCGGCGACGGCATTGCGCGCTGGGCGCTCGTGGTCCTTTCCATCGGCATTGCGGGCTTTTTCATCTACTGGATGCGCACGGCGACCCGCTCGCTGACCGGCTGGGCGCTCGGGCTCGTGGTCGGCGGGGCGCTCGGCAACGTGGTCGACCGCATCCGATTCGGGGCCGTTGCCGATTTTCTCGACTTCTCGGGCTTCTATTTCCCGTGGGTCTTCAATGTGGCGGATGCGGCGATCACGGTCGGCGCGGCCTTGCTGGCGCTAGATTTTCTCCGCAACGGCGAGGAAAAGGCGCCCGACAAGGCGCCCGGCTGAGCGTCCGCCTTGGCGCTGCCCGATTTCAAGGTCTATGAGACACCCAGAACAAGCGGAGGCCCCGCAAGAAATGGATAGGGCGGCTATGCAAAAGACGATGACCCTCGCCGCGATGGCGGTTGCGTGCGTGGCGGTGTCCGGCTGCGGCGGGTTCAGCAAGGCGATCGGCGTGGAGAAGGTGGCGCCGGACGAGTTCCGGGTCGTGACCCGCGCGCCCCTCGTGATGCCGCCCGACTATGCGCTGCGTCCGCCGCGCCCGGGTGATCCGCGGCCGCAGGAATTGCGCCCCGACGGTCAGGCCCGTGCGGCGGTGTTCGGCCAGGACGTTGGCGGTCAGGCGACCGCCGGCGAGCGGGCGCTCGTGTCGCGCGCCGGCGCGGATGCGGTGGATCCCGCCATCCGTGCGCAGGTCGACCTCGAAGGCGCCGCGCTCGTGCGCAAGCCGGAAGGCTTCTCCGATCAGGTCCTCAGCTATCAGGGCTCCACCGCCCCCGCCGCCGCTGCGCTGACCGAAGAGCAACGCCTCGCCAACGCCGAAACGGTGCGTCGCGCCACAGGCGGCGCCACGGTGACGATTGAGCGCCGCGAAGGCGACCGCTCGAAGCTGCCGGGTCTCTAGGGC
>JAWXBS010000017.1:0-6277 GCA_034440275.1 Alphaproteobacteria bacterium | reverse complement strand
CCCCCGCCCCCGTCTGGAGCGCCCCATGACCACCGTCGAAAGCCCGCTTCTGCCCGTCTATTCCCCGCCGGAGCAGGTGTTCGTGCGCGGCGAGGGCGTGCACCTCTATGCCAAGACCGGCGAACGCTACCTCGACTTCATCGCCGGCATCGCCGTGAACGCCTTCGGTCACGCCCATCCGCGCATGGTCGCGACGCTCACCGAACAGGCCGGCAAGCTCTGGCACCTGTCGAACATGTTCCGCGTCGAGGGACAGGAAACGCTGGCGGCCAAATACGTCGCGTCGACGTTCGCCGACGTCGTCTTCTTCACCAACTCGGGCACCGAGGCGATCGAAGGCTGCCTGAAAATGGCGCGGAAGTACCATTCTGCGAACGGCAATCCCGAGAAGATCGACATCATCGGCTTCTCCGGCTCGTTCCACGGGCGCAGCTACGCGGCGATCAACGCGGCGGGCAATCCGAGCTATGTCGACGGCTTCGGCCCGCGCCTGCCGGGCTACATCAATCTCCCCTACGGCGATCACGACGCGCTCAAGAAAGCGATCGGCCCGACGACGGCGGCGGTGATCCTCGAACCCGTGCAAGGCGAAGGCGGTTGCCGCGCAGTGCCGGACCAGTGCCTGCGGGGCTTGCGCGAACTGTGCGACCAGCATGGCGCGCTGATCATCTTCGACGAAGTGCAGTCCGGCGCGGGGCGCACCGGCAAGATGTGGGCGCATGAGTGGTCAGGCGTCACGCCGGACATCATGGCGATTGCAAAGGGCGTCGGCGGCGGCTTTCCCATGGGCGCGTTCCTGGCGACCCGCGAAGCGGCCAAGGGCATGGTGCGCGGCACGCATGGCACGACCTTCGGCGGCAACCCGCTGGCGATGGCCGTCGGCAATACCGCCTATGACATGCTGCACGAGCCGGCGTTCCTCGAACACGTCCGCGACGTGTCCAACCATCTTGGCCAGGCGCTCGAGGGCCTGAAGGATCGCCATGCCGGCTACGTGCTCGAAATCCGCGGCAAGGGCCTCCTGCGCGGCGTGAAGCTCGCGAGCGATCCGAAGCCCACGCAGGCCGCCGCGCGCGAGCGCCAGCTCCTTGTCGGCATCGCCGGCGAGAACTGCGTGCGTCTGGCGCCGCCGCTCATCATCGACGGCAGCCATGTCACCGAAGCAGTGGCGATCCTCGACGCCGCGATCAGCGATGCAAGGGCTACGGCGTGACCGCGGCTTCGTCCTCGCGGATCCGCCACTTCATCGATCTTGCGACCTTCGACCCCGCACAGCTGCGCGCGCTGCTCGACGAGGCGCACCGTCGCAAGGCCGCACGCATCGGCGCCACGAAAGGCGCCAAGGATGCAGACGCGCCGCTGATCAGCCACACGCTGGCGATGATCTTCCAGAAGAACTCCACGCGCACGCGGGTGTCGTTCGACGTCGGCATGCGCCAGCTCGGCGGCGACACCATCGTGCTCAACGCCAGCGACACGCAGCTCGGCCGCGGCGAGACCATCGAGGACACGGCGCGTGTTCTCTCGCGCATGGTCGATGCGGTGATGATCCGCGCCAACGCGCATCAGGACGTGATCGACTTCGCCGCGGCTTCGAGCGTGCCGGTGATCAACGGCCTCACCGATCTCAGCCACCCCTGCCAGATCATCGCCGATCTCATGACCATCGAGGAACGTCTCGGCGACGTGAAGGGCAAGAAGATCGCCTGGGTGGGCGACGGCAACAATGTCTGCTCGAGCTTCATCCATGTGGCCGGCAAGCTCGGCTTCGAACTCGCGATTGCATCGCCGCAGAGCTATCTGCCGCGCACCCAGGACGTGCAGGCGGCGCAGGCCGAAGGCGCGCGCATCAGCGTCACCCAGAAGGCGGAGGCAGCCGCCGACGGCGCCGACGTCATCGTCACCGATTGCTGGGTCTCGATGGGCGACACCGACAAGGACGAGCGCATGGCGGCGTTTCCGCCTTACCAGGTGACGCCGCAACTGATGGCGCGCGGCGCCAAGAACGCGGTGTTCCTGCACTGCCTGCCGGCGCACCGGGGCGAGGAAGTCACCGCCGACGTGATCGACGGTCCGCAATCGGCGATCTTCGACGAAGCGGAAAACCGCATCCACGCACAAAAGGCCGTGCTATTGTGGTGTCTGTCGCCTTGAGCGATCACGCGCACGACGATTGCGTCGCCGCCTTCACCATCGACGGCGCGCCGGTGCGCGGGCGCTATGCGCGGCTGGGCGCCGGCACGATCGATGCGATCATCAAGCGACATGACTATCCGCGCCCGGTGGCGCTGCTGCTGGGGGAGGCGCTGACGCTTGCCGCGCTTGTCGGCTCACTGCTGAAGGCGGAGGGCAAGCTCACCGTGCAGGCGCAAGGCGACGGCCCCGCGCCGTTGCTTGTCGCGGAATATCGCAGCGACGGTGGTCTGCGTGGGTATGCGCGTGTGCGCGACGCCGACCTTGGCGAAGAGCGGCGCTCACCTGCCGATCTCATCGGCGCCGGCGCGCTGACGCTCACGCTCGACCAAGGTCCCGACACCGAACAGATGCAGGGCGTGGTGCCGCTCGAAGGCGATACGCTCGCGCAATGCGCGGAGCTCTACTTCGACCGCTCCGAGCAGACGCCGACGCGCATCCTGCTCGCGGTCGGCGAGGAAATCACCGCACACGGCACGCTCTGGCGCGCGGGCGGCGGTCTCATCCAGCGTGTCGCGGGCGACGCGGCGCGGGGCTTCACCGAGGAAGACTGGAACCGCGCGCAGATCCTCTTCGCGTCGCTCACCGACGCCGAAATGCTCGACCCGACGCTCGCGACGCACGTCGCGCTCTATCGCCTCTTCCATGAGGACGGCGTGCGGATGGCCGCGCCCTATCCGCTTGAAGACCGCTGCACCTGCAACCGCGAACGGCTCGCCGCGCTGTTGCAGAGCTTCACGGCGGAAGAAATCGCCGATCTCATCGAGCCCGACGGCAAACTGCACGCACGCTGCCAGTTCTGCGCGCGGCTTTATCTCATCGACCCTGCGGAAGTGGCGGCGACTTAGTTCGCGCGGCGGTTCGTGTAGGGGCTGTCGAGCGCGAAGGTCGGCACGATGGCGACGAACGGCAGATGACCCTTCACGTCGATCATGCCGTAGTGCCCGCCCATCATGCCCGACGGCGCCGAAAGCGGGCAGCCGCTGGTGTAGGTGAACGCTTCGCCCGGCTCCAGCGTGGGCTGTTTGCCGACGACGCCATCGCCGCGCACTTCGTTCTCGTTCCCGGTGGCGTCGACGATGCGCCAATAGCGGTTGATGAGCTTCACCGTGCGCGCGGAGAGATTGGTGATCTCGATCGTATAGGCCCAGAAATACCGGTTGTCCGCCGGCGCGCTCTCGGCGGGCACATAAGCCGGCGTCACGCGGATGCGCACGCCTTCGGTGATTTCCTCGTACATGAATTCAGATCCGGTCGAGCGCCTGGATCACATCCTCGATCAGATCGTCCACATCCTCAAGGCCGACGCTCAACCGCACCGATCCAGGGGAAACGCCGATGTGCGCACGCGCCTCCTCGGTGAGCCGGCGGTGCGTGGTGGTGGCCGGATGCGTCGCCAGCGATTTCGCGTCACCGAGATTGTTGGAGATGTCGATGATCTCCAGACCGTTGAGGAAGGCAAAAGCTCCGGCCTGCCCGCCCTTCACCTCGAACGCAATGAGCGGCCCGCCGCCGGTCATCTGCTTGGCGTGCACCGCGCGGTGGGGATGGTCCGCGCGTCCCGGATAGAGCACGCGCGCGATATTCGGATGCTCCGCCAGCGCATCGGCGATCTTCGCGGCGGCGGCGCATTGCGCGGGCACCCGCAGATGGATCGTCTCCAGCCCCTTCAGGATCACCCACGCGTTGAACGGCGAGATCGCGGGGCCCGTGTGGCGCAAGTATTCGCGGTAGTGCTCGTCCATCAGCGCCTTCGACGTGAGGATCGCGCCGCCCAGCGTGCGGCCCTGCCCGTCCATGTGCTTGGTCGTCGAATACACCACCACATGCGCGCCGAGTTCGAGCGGCTTCTGGTTCAGCGGCGTCGCGAACACATTGTCGACGACGATGATGGCGCCCGTGGGCTTCAGGATGTCGGCGACGGCCTGCAGATCGACGGCGCCGAGCACGGGGTTCGAGGGTGTTTCGATGAGCGCCAGCCGCACGGGCTTTTGCGCGGCCTTTTTCCACTGTTCGAGATCTTCGCCATCGACGAGTTCAACCTCCACGCCGAAGCGCGGCAGGAAATTTTCCAGAAGCCACAGGCAAGACGAGAACAGCGCGCGCGGCGCGATCACGCGGTCGCCCGCCTTCACCACGCCGAGCACCGACGCCGTCACCGCCGCCATCCCCGAACCGACGCAGAGGCATTCCTCTGCGCCTTCCAGCAGCATCAGCCTCTCTTCGAGGATGCGCACCGTCGGGTTCGCATAACGTCCGTAGAGAAAGCCCGGCGACGTGCCGGCGAAGCGCGCATCGGCTTCTTCGGCGCTGTCATAGACGAAGCCCGAGGTCATCCAGATCGCTTCGCTCGTTTCCTTGTGCGGGCTGCGATTGATGCCGCCGCGCACGAGCTGGGTGGCCAGACCCAAAGGCTTTTTGGGCGTGTTCTTCTTGCTCATGTGCGGGCCTTCCAGACGATGTGTTCGATGCGCGAGAGGCGCACATCGGGGTGCTGGGCAAGCGTGTCGGCGATACGCCCCGCCTCGCTTGGATCGATGCCGCCAACGCGCAAAGAGAGCGTGCAGTCGCCATCGGTGAATTTGGAGCCCGACAGCGACAGCAATTGCGCCGAAGGTCCATTGGGCGCGCCCGCGAACGCATCGGCCACCGCCGCGAGCATCATCCAGGCGTCCGCCCCGGCGACGAGCAGATCATGACACGGGTCGAGCCCGGCCGGTTTCAGGGGAACATCAAGGGCGGTCACAGCACGAGCCTCGCAAGCATCTCAACAACGGCGCGCCGGCCGGAATCGCTTGCGGGTCAGGAGACACGCGACAGCCCAAAGCTCTCGCACCCCTCGTTTAGCGGCATTTTTAACGCGCCCGCAAGCAGAGTTCAAATCGGCGCGAGGTCCGTCTAGTGCGCCTGATCGCGCGCCGTCAAGCCTCATGAGTCTGGACAAGCTGGCCCCGTCATGGCCCAAGCAGCGCCCGACAGGAGCACGACATGGTCAGCCACGGCGTTCTGCCCGATGCCGAAATCCGCCGCGCGATCGAGCGCGGGTTCATCGAGCCCGGCCCCCCGCTTCACCGCGACCAGATCCAGCCGGCGAGCCTCGACCTGCGCCTCGGCGACATCGCCTACCGCATCCGCGCGAGCTTCCTGCCGGGCGCCGCCACCGTCGCCGAGCGTCTCGACGACGAAGTGGTGATGCATCGCATCGACCTCACGAACGGCGCAGTGCTGGAGACGGGCTGCGTCTATCTCGTGCCGCTGCTCGAACGCGCGGTGCTGCCGCCGCATCTGCACGGCGCGGCCAATCCGAAATCCTCGACGGGGCGCATCGACGTCTTCACGCGCCTGATCTGCGATCACGGCACGGCGTTCGATCACGTGCCCGCCGGCTATGAAGGCCCGCTCTATGCGGAGATCAGCCCGTGCACCTTCTCGGTGCTTGTGCGCACGGGCTCGCGGCTGTCGCAGCTGCGCCTGCGTCGCGGCCCCCCGCATCCGAAGCGCTCGATCGATTTCAACATCGATCTTTCGCTCGACGGTCCCGTCGGTTTCCGCGCGAAGCGCCATTCGCATGTGATCGATGTGGAGCGTCTCGCGCAGCACGACCCGCGCGATTTCTGGGAGCCGCTGGAAGCGCGGCGCGGCCGCCTCGTGCTCGATCCCGGCGAGTTCTACATCTTCGCGTCAAAGGAGCCGGTGCTGATCCCGCCCGACGAAGCGGCGGAAATGGCGCCGATCCGGCCCGAGCTCGGCGAGTTTCGCGCGCACTATGCGGGCTTCTTCGATCCGGGCTTCGGCATACCCCCGCACGAAGGCAAGGCGGTGCTCGAAGTGCGCTCGCGCGACGTGCCGTTCATTCTGGAAGACGGACAGCCTGTCGGAAAGCTCGTGTTCGAAGCGCTCTCAGGGCCGTGTGAAAAGCTTTATGGCGAAAGCGGATCGAGCTATCAGGGGCAAGGCTTGAAGTTGTCGAAGCATTTTGCGCCATGGGGCTGAATTATACTCCTCACCGTTGCTACGCTGGTTTCTACTTCGATGATCTGGAAGAGTATTGGGGGGGCCATTGCGGAGCTGAGCGCTTTGCTGG
>JAWXBS010000016.1:0-14942 GCA_034440275.1 Alphaproteobacteria bacterium | reverse complement strand
GATCGCCCCCAAGACCGTCCGTTGATTCCCGCCCCGCCCGACCAGGACCCTACCCGCCTCATGGTCGTGACCGACGCCTGGGAGCCGCAGGTGAACGGCGTGGTGCGCACGCTCTCGCGCGTGATCAAGGAGCTGCGCGAGATGGGCGTGGAGGTGGAGATCGTCTCGCCGAGCGACGGCTACAAGACGATGCCGCTCATCACCTACGAGGAAATCAAGCTCGCGCTCTGGGCCCGCGACGATGTGGAGGAGCGCTTCAAGGCGTTCGCGCCGGACGCCGTGCACATCGCCACCGAGGGCACGCTGGGCTGGGACGCGCGCGCGATCTGCCTCGAGTACAAGTTTCCGTTCACGACGAGCTATCACACGCAGTTTCCGGAATACGTGCACGCGCGCTTCTGGTGGATTCCGACCTGGGCGGGCTACGCCTACATGCGCGCCTTCCACAACAAGAGCGGCCGCGTGATGGTGGCGACGCCCTCCATGATGGAACGGCTGGAATCACGCGGGATGAAGAACATCACGGCGTGGAGCCGCGGCGTCGACACCGAGATGTTCCATCCCTCCAAACGCGGCATGGACGGCGGCGTCTACAAGGACCTCGCAAAGCCCGTCTGGGCCTACGTGGGCCGCGTGGCGGTGGAGAAGAACATCGAGGCTTTCCTGAAGCTCGATCTGCCGGGGACGAAGGTGGTCGTCGGCGGCGGGCCGCTGCTGGAGGAGCTGGCGCAGAAGTATCCCGCCGCGAAGTTCACGGGGCCGAAGTTCGGCGACGAACTCGCGCAGCACTACGCCGACGCCGACGTCTTCGTCTTCCCGAGCTTCACCGACACGTTCGGCCTCGTGATCCTTGAAGCAATGGCCGCCGGCACGCCGGTCGCGGGTTTCATGGCGCCGGGTCCGAAGGACATCATCCCCGACTCCGGTGCCGGCGCGGTGAACGACGACCTGAAAATCGCATGCATGGAAGCGTTGGAGTGCGATCGCGGGACGACGCGGAAGTACGCGGAGAAGTTTTCCTGGCGCGCCTGCGCGGAGGATTTCCTGCACAATCTCCAGCCGTTGCCGAAGCCCGAGAAGAAGCGCTTCTGGCGTCGCCTTCGCGCACTGCGTCGCAAGAAGCCAAAACCCGTCGCCGCCGGCATCTTTCCCGGCGGCTCCGCGCCGCCGCCGTCGCAGTAACTCCCTCTCCCGTTCACGGGAGAGGGACAGCTTCGAGCAAAGCGAGAAGCAGGGTGAGGGCCCGGTCTCACAGAATGAGACTCCTCTTGCACCACTGCGCCCTCACCCTGATCGCTTCGCGATCTTCCCTCTCCCGTTAAGGGGAGAGGGGTTGACACGTTCTGCTTTTGTTCCTAGCTTGCGGCATCACTTCCGCAGGGAGGGCAGCCGGTACCCTGTTCTGTCGGCGCGGGAGTGGTGTGATCGAGCGTGAGCAGCCGCTGCGCCGGGGGGACTTTTGCACCCCGGACCAACGCAGCCGAGTTCCGGGGCTCTCGGGGAACAGCTGAGACCCGCACGCGCGTCGGCCGTACTGGACAAGGGTCCGAATGAAGGCCCGGGGTCATGCTGGCGCGAAACGGTCACGGGGACGCGGACGGTGTTCGCATCTTCTTCTACCAACCAGTTTCGCGGATTGTCGTCCGCGTCCCCGGCCCTCCCATTGTGAGCCCGCAGCGTGGAAGCGCGTGCGGATATGGGTGCTGGCTTTCTACCAGCGGATCTTCTTGCGCAGATTGTAGCGCAGCCAGATCGCGAAGCCGTTCAGCAGCAGCGTCACAAACAAAAGCACTGCGCCAGCAGCGGCGGCGTTCTCGAGGAATTCCTTTTCCGGACGGCTCGTCCAGTTGAACATCTGGATCGGCAGCACCGTGAAGGATTGCGACAACCAGCCTTGTCCGTCCGGCGCCCAGGGCAGCCAGCTGAGCAACATGTCCGTCGTCGTGATCGTCGATTCATTGCCGGCGGCGTCAAAATAGGTCTGCCCCACCTCGCCGGGCGACACGAACGGCAGGAACGCGACAAATGTGAGCGCGCCGACGAGGATCAGCGGCGCCGTTTCACCGATAGCGCGCGAGAGCGCGATGATGACGCCGGTGATGATCCCCGGCGTTGCGTAAGGCAGCACGTGGTGCGACGTCGCCTGCCACTTCGAGGCGCCGACGGAGATCGCCGCTTCACGGATGCCGGCCGGCACGGCGCGCACCGCTTCGCGTGTCGCGACGATGACCACCGGCAGCACGAGCAACGCGAGTGTCAGCCCCGATGTCAGGATCGTCTGCCCGAACAGCGCGTTGTTGGCGCCGAGCCCGTAGATGAAAAGACCCAGCGCTAGCAGGCCGTAGATGATCGACGGCACGCCCGCGAGATTGTTCACCGTGACTTCGATGATCGAGGTGACCGGATTCTTGCCCGCGTATTCCTCGAGATAGACCCCCGCCATGACGCCTACGGGGATGGCGATCACAGCGGTGGTGAAGATCACCAGCAGCGATCCGACCCACGCAGAGAGAATGCCCGCCTCCGCCGCCGTCGATGCGGGAAAGCTGGTCAGGAAGTGCAGGTCGAGCTTTGGCAGCCCGGTCTGCAGAAGATCGATGACCAGCGCCGCAAGGACGACGAGGCCGAGCAATGTCGCGAGGATTCCCCACACGGTGAAGCTGCGGTCGAAGAACTTGCGACGCGCCATGCCGGGCGGCGCCTTGAACGGGTCGTGCACGTCTTCGGTCACGGCCATCTCAGTATTCCTCGCGGAAGCGTCGTTGCAGCCAGAAGGCGACCAGATTGAACACCAGCGTCACCACGAGAAGCGCAAAGCCCGCCGCGAAGATCGAATAATACTCGATGGTCCCCACCGCCACGTCGCCGATGGCGACCTGCGCGATGTAGGCGGTGACGGTCGCGGCGGATTCTGTGGGGTTGAGCGTGAAGTTCGGCTGCTGACCACCGGCGATGGCGACGATCATCGTCTCGCCGACGGCGCGCGACATGCCGAGCACGAGCGCGCCGGAAATGCCCGAGATCGCCGCCGGCAGGACGACGTTCATCGAGGTTTCGAGCCGCGTAGCGCCCATGGCCAGCGAGCCTTCGCGCAGCGACGCCGGCACGGCGCGCATGGCGTCTTCCGACAGCGAAGCGATGTAAGGCACGATCAGCACGCCGATGACGAGGCCAGCCGACAGCATGTTGAACGTCGGCAGGCCCGGCAGGATCGTCGCGCGCAGGAACGGCGTCACCACCGTCAGCGCAAAGTAGCCGTAGATCACCGTCGGCACCGCAGCGAGCAGTTCGAGCACCGGCTTGATCGTTTCACGCGCACGCGGCGTTGCGAACTCGGAGAGATAGATCGCCGCCACGAGCCCCACGGGCACCGCGAACGATAGTGCGACCAGCGTCGTCAGGAACGTGCCCGCGAGCAGCGGCGCGATGCCGTAGCGCGGATTCTGGAACAGCGGCGACCAGACGGTGTCGGTGAGGAAGTCGACGACGGAGACCTTCGAAAAGAAGATCGCCGACTCCTTCAGCAGCGTGAAGATGATCGCCACCGTGATGAACACGGCGGCCGCTGCAGAAAGAAACAGCGCGCCCTCGATCAGCCGCTCGCCGTAGCGAGGCCGCTTGACTGTGAAATCGCGGGTGATCGGCGTGGCCACGCGGGCGCTCCCGTTGCTGGGTCACTTCGTCGGGGGCGCGACCGGGGCGGTGGCGACGAGCGGACGGGCGAGGATTTCGCTGATCGTCGCGCCGACGCTCTGATGCCCGCCGAACGCCGTGCCGATCTGGCGCTCGGTGATGCGCTTGTCGAGTTCGGCATAGGATTCCGCCGGCAGCGGCACATAACCGACCTGCTTGGCGAAGCCCGCGCCGCCGGTGACGTAATAGTCCATGAACATGCGCACCGGGGCGAGTTCGAGCGCATCGGCGTACAGGTAAAGGAAGATCGGACGCGCCAGCGGCTGGTAGGCGCCCGCGACAACCGTTTCCGGCGACGGCCCGACGGCGGGCTTGCCCTCATGACTGATGGTCAGCGCACGCACACGCGAGGTATTGCCCTGCAGGTACGCCATGCCGAAATAGCCCATGGCCCCGCGATCGCCGGCGACGCCCTGCACGGTGACGTTGTCGTCTTCCGTCGGCGTGTAATCGGTGCGCGATGACTTCGCCTTGCCGACGATGGATTCGGTGAAATAGTCGAACGTGCCCGACGCTGTGCCCGCGCCGTAAAGCTTCAGCGGCAGGTTCGGGAACGACGGATTGATCTGGTTCCAGTTCGTGATCTTGCCTTCCGCCGCAGGCTCCCACGCCTTTTTCAGCTCGGCGGAGGAAATCGTCGTCACCGGATTTTCCGGATGCACGACGACCGTCAGCGCGTCGAACGCGATCGGGATCTCGATGAACTTCACGCCGGCGGCCGCGCACGCTTCCATTTCGGATGCGAGGATCGGACGCGATGCGCCCTGGATGTGCGTTTCGCCGCGGCAAAATTTGCGGAAGCCGCCGCCTGTGCCGGACTCAGCGACCGTGACGCGCGCGCGTCCCTTCTGCTCGGCCTGGAACGCTTCGCCCGCGGCTTCGGAAATCGGGAACACCGTCGACGAACCGTCGACGACGACCGTGAACACGCCCGCCTTGGCGGCGTCGGTCTTCGGCGCACCGCCATCGCCGCACGCGGCAAGGAGAGTGACGACGAGCGCGCAAGCGGCGCCCTTCGCGGCGACGGCGATCATGTTGTTCGGCAAAACTGCCCCCATTCGAGAGTCGGCGCGGCGTGAATCAGCCGGGCGCACCATACGACGCCGGAGCGATAGGCAGCCGCCGCAACGCTCACGTGAAGGTTTTGCGACAGTTTGATGACATGCCCGGCGCAGCGAGGGTGCGCCCCTTGCCCTTCCAGCCCGAGGCGGACAAGAGCGGGCCATGACGTTCCTCGCTGTCTCTGCGGTGCTTGTCGCGATCGTCGCGCTCGCGACCGTGTGGGACATGCGCACCATGCGGATTCCCGACCCGCTCAACGCCTTGCTGGTCGCGTCGGGCCTCGCGGCGAACTGGCTGCTGGGGCGGTCGATCTGGGATGCGCTCATCGGCGCCGCGGCGGGGTACGGCGTCATCGTGGCCGCCAATCTCCTCTACCGGCGTCTGCGCGGCCGCGACGGCATCGGCATGGGCGACGCCAAGATGCTGGCGGGCGCGGGCGCCTGGGTCGGCTGGATGTATCTGCCGTTCGTGCTGCTTGCGGGATCGTTGCTCGGCATCGGCTACGCCGTGGCGCGCGGCATGAAGCGCACCACGCACATGCCCTTCGGCCCGTTCATCGGCGCGGGCCTCATTGCGGTCTGGATCGCCACCGCGCCCGCGCTGACGGCTCAGGTCCGCTTGCAGGCCACCATGCCGCCGACGGGCATGACGACTTCGGCCTCGCCCGTCGCGCTGATGCGCAGCAGTCCGTTGCGAATGATCGCGCCGTCGCGGATCGGCTTGTCGGGATCGAACTGAACGTCGATGACGACCTTGATGCGTCCGTCGGAAAACGTCTGCGACTCGAAATGACCCTGCACCGGCTCGCCCGCAAAGGACGTGCGTTCGAGCTGCCTGTCGCGCCCTTCGAGCCGGACGCGGGCGATCGCGGGCTGATCATAGGCGACGACGACGAAGGACTGGTCGGCGCTGCGCGACCACAGGAAGAGGCCGCACTGACCGGCCTCCAGCGTTTGCGGCGCGAGCGTCTCCAGACGCTGCTCCGCCGCCGAGGCGGCCCCGCTGACGGCGAGCATGGCGGCGGCGAACGTCAGTCGCTTCAGAACGGAAGCCATCGGAATGTCCTTGTCTGTCTGAGATACGGTTCGCCCGGCGCGGCGGCGAAACCCGCGAGCGTGAGAGCCGCCGCGGACTCCACACTAGCGGGTACGATATCGGCCTGCCACTTCGCTTCACCGTTCGCACGAAGCGCGATGACGATGCGCACGCGTTCGCCGCCTGCATCGCCCTCAAGAGGCAGCCAGGCTTCAGCGTCGCCGCACAGGGCGGTTCCCGAAAGCGATAGGGCCGGAATCTGCAGTCCGGCTGGGCGGTCGGCCAGATCGCTTTTCAGCGCACCTGCCGCCGTGGCGCAGGCGTCCTTCGCGAAGGCGATGTCGAGACCGGACGCCGTCGTCTCGCCTTTCACGGGCGTTTTGAACACGCTTGCATCCCGCACCGTCAGGCGGTCAGAACGGATGCGTCGCACGCCGTCGGCGCCATAGGTGATCGCGAGGTCGCCGCGAAGCTGCTGTCCATTGAAGGTCAGCCGCCCGCCAAGTGCGCCGCTCAGAATCGGCGAAGGATCGAAGCGCCAGTCGACGATGCCCGCGTCCAGATCGCCAATGCGCACGCCGTGCAATTTCGCGCTCCATATCGCGCCCTCGGCGCGCTCATAGGTGAGCACACCGGGACGCTGGGGCAGCAGCAGCGAGATCGGCGCGAGCGCGATTGCGCAGACCGTCAGCGCGACGATGAAGAAGACGGCGTGCCAGGGTTTCAGCCCGAAGCTGCGGAGGCTCATCGGCGACGTCCGATCTCGAACTCCGCCGTCACCAGCGGGCCTTCGTCGGCGCGCACGATGGCGGAGCGTCGAACGACGAGCCCGGCTGCGCCCACGGCGTCGATCCACTGATAGACCTGCCGCGAGTCCGACACGCCGAAGACGACAACCAGACCATCGGCGCCTTGTGGCTCGAGACGCGCGATGGTGAGACCGTGTGCGACGGCGGCGGCGGTGGCGATGTCGCGATTGTCGCCTGCCGCTACCTTCTGCGGACCTGCGGCGGCGATCTTGCCGACGTCGGCAAGCAGCCCTCGCGCCGCTGCGAGATCAGACGCGGCGCGTGTCCGCTGGTCAGCGACTTGCGCGTAAATAGTGACCGGCAGCAGCACCAGAAAGCACAGCGCAGCGCTTGCACGCAGGATCAAACGTTCGCGCGAAGTCCGCGCCTGCCACCAACTCTTGAAAGCAGTCATCATGGCGCATCCACCACGATGTCCGCCACGTAGCGACCGCCTTCCGGGCTGCGCGCTTGCAGCTGGGCCGCTACGCCTTTCTCACGCAAAGCAGCGCCGAAGGCGTCGAGCGGTTCGGGCGTATCGGCGGAAATGCGCAGCGTCACGCGCCGACCGGGTTCGACATGGCGCACCTCATCGAGACGCACCGCAGGATTCGCTTTCAACGTCTCAACCAGCGCCGCATTCACCGCGAGCACAGGGTGTGCGCCAGAACGTGCAATGTCGGTCCTGATCGCCGCCACCTGCGCGCGCAGACTGACAATGCGCCCGATGTCCGGGCGGGCCGCACGCAAGTCGCGTTCGGCGAGTTCGAGCGTCGCCTTCGCAGCGCGCGCATCGCGCCAGGCGCTCACCGCCTGCGCGCCGGTCTGCACGAGAAACGCCAGCAGGACGAACGCGATAGCGGCACGCCAGAATCCCCACGGCGACGCGGCATTGCTCGCGCGGGCGAAATCCCCTTGCCGAAGATCGGGTGCATGGTCCGGCGGGTCCGCCGCCGCGCGCGCCAGCACCAGAAGCGGCGAGGATTCCGGCGCCCATGGCGAAACGTCCACATCGAGCGCCGCATCGCGCCAGGCGGGCGTGAGTGCAGGATGACGACGCAGCGCGCGCATGTCGCCCGCCGTCTGCGCGCGCCATTTCTGGAAGAGCGCCGGGGCGATGTCGGCCTCGATGGCATAACCGCCGGCGCGACCGGCGGAGACCATGCAAAGCGCGCCGATATTCACCGCGTCGACGGTGTGCTCGGGCGCCGGCCAGACGGTGAAATCGGCATAGACTGCGGACGGATCAGCGCCGCGCGCCACACAGACCTCGATCCAGGACCGCAGACGCGCCGACGATATCGCCGCCACAAGCCGTCGTCCGGAATCATCCTGCGCGTCGCCGACCGCCACATGGACATCGGCGTCGGGCGCGGCGAGCGAGTCTTCGAGCATGTAGCGCGCGGCGCTGCGCGCCTGTGCGTCCGAACGCGCGGCGATGGCGAGGCGCCGAACCTGTACCTCCGATCCCGGCAACACAAGTACGACGTTCTCGCCGTGCACAGGCGCCGCGACACCGAGATCATGCGCAACGGAGCCGTCCACGCGGAACGCACGCATCGGCGCATCCGGGCCGTCGCCGCCGATGAGGATCGTCACCGCACTCACAGCGCATACCCCACGGCGCCCACGCCGAACACGCGCCGCACAATCCGTGCACGCCCCGCCGTATCGATCAACGCCAAGGCGTTTTCTCCCCCGCCCTCGATTCGAACCTGCGACTGCAGTACGTAATAGCGCGACCGGGTGGCAAGCTGCGCGCGCAGGGAGGCAGGGATTTCAAGACCCGAAAAGCGCGGATGCGCGAGGAAGGCGTCGACGTCCGCCCAGCCGCCGCGGGGGCGCGACCGGATGACATCCTGCGCCACCGCAACACTCACGCCATCGCCCATGACCGCGGCAAGGATCGCCGCCTGATCAGGCAGGATCGTGTTGACGTTGACGGTTGTCAGCGCCGCGTCCGGTCGCACGCACGCGAGCGGCGCCAGCGCATCGATCACCGTGGGAGAGAAGCCGACGATCCTGCGCAGTTCGGAGAGATCGCTGAGCAGCGTGTTGGCGACGCGGAAGCCGCGCCCGTCGCTTGCGTACATGGCGTCCTCCGCACCGCCGGGCAGGACGACTTCATCGGTATCAATCCAGTCAGCCAGCGCCGCGTCCAGCGAACCCGCCAGGCGCACGCCCGTCGCATCGAGAAGGCGCGCAAACTGGATCTGGCCGCCGGGACTGGCCGAAAGCATGCCGTCCTCGCTGCGCAGGACGACGCTGTTGAGGTTGAAGCAGTTGGAGCCGTCGCGCAGGCGCAGCGTCATCGTGCCCTTGTCGAGGGGCAACGTCTTGTCCACGTTCTGCCAGTCCGCCTGATCGACCATGCCGCTGGCGTTCGCATCATTCAGACGTGCAATCTGACGCAGCGCATAGCCTTCGGCGCCGATGAGATACCAGCGCGCCTGTTCCAGTCCCGCCTGGTTGGCCGTGCGGCGCACGCTGAACCGTGATGTCTCAAGCGCCACCGCTGCAAGCATCGACATGATGGCCAGCATCACGAGCACGAGCGCCAGCGCGGCGCCACGATCGCCGTGCGTGTCTTGACCGAGGCGATCGTCCGGCGCGCTCACGACGACGGCTCCACCAGCACTTCGATACGGACAGCGCCATAGCGCGGTATGTCGCCCACAAGCGCCAGAGCGCGCGGCAGCGAACCTCCAGCGCCGCTGACAACCCACGTCTCGCGCCACTCCGCGCCGTCAAAAAACTCGAAACGTCCGTTCTCGATGGCGGCGAACAGGCGGCGCTCGGAAAAGCCCTCATCCGTAACGGGATCAAGAAAATCGCGGCTACGGCGCAAAAGCGCGCCATCGACAAAACGATAGTCCACCACCTGCAACCGTCCCATCGTCGCGCCGCCCGACACGGCGTCCGCCGAGCCGCGCACCAGATGCAGCGCGACTTCAGGCGACTGACCGCCGACGAACGCCGGCGCACGCGCGCTGTCCACCTCTCGCGTCGAGCGCAGAACAATCTGAAGTGCATCCGCGCTGAGCAGCGCTCGCGCCGTCTGCAACTCGCGGAGCGACGCCTGCGATTCCGTCACCGTTTTCTGCGAAGCGACGCTCTGCATCAGCATGGTCATGCATCCAGCCGCGATCAGGCTGAAGACGACCAGGGAGATGAGCGCCTCCACCAGTGTGAAGCCGGCGTCGCGGGGCGCGGGCGTGGTCATTCGTTCGTCGGCTGCACGCGAAAACCATGGACCTGCACTGGCGGCGCATCGCCATCCGCAGCGCTGACGGAAACCGTCACCCGCAAGACGCCGGACTCGGCTGTCGGGTCGACCTGTCGACGCCATGTCCATGTGCGACCGCTCAGTTCCGTCTCGCCTGTCTCGGCGCCGAGATCGGGCGTGGTGCGCACGGCGATCGCTTGCACCAGCACATTCTGCGCGACCATGCCGGCCAACGCGTGGGTTTCCACCTTGCGCAGGGTCGAGATGGAATGCGTCTGCAGGTTCACGAGCCCCACGCCCGCCAGAGCAAACACCGAGAGCGCCACGAGCGCCTCAACCATGGAGAAGCCCTGGTCGTTCAGAGTCTTCCGGCGTCGGCTGCACTCAGTCATGGCGGATCACGCGCGCGCCGCCCTGGGCATCCACTTCCACATCGAAACGCACGCCGCCGTTCGTGAGTTCGATACGCGCCGGAGTCGCCTCGCCGACGGGCGCGAAATACACGCCGTAGGCCTCCTCGTCGAGAATGACATCGCGGGTCGCGCCTTCAATGCGGAAGCTCGCGCCTTCAGGCCAGGCGCGAAAGGAAAGCGGCGAGCGTCCCTCGATGCGCCGCCACCCGTCCTGCTGGAGATGTGCAAACCCGTAGCCCTTTTCATTGGCGATGAAAGCGACCGGACGGTTCGTCATGATGCTCTCCTCGCCCGCATGGGAGAGCCGCGCGGCCAGCGCTTCGGCGGATTCGCGTGCGCGCCGGTCAGGACTGGGAGACGCGAGGACAACCGCGCTTGCGAGGAGGCCGACGATCGCGAGCGTCGCCAGCGCTTCGATTAGCGTGTAGCCGGCGTCGCTGCGCGGGAGACTATTTCTGCCAGTTTCCGACATCGGCATTGACGCCTTCCCCGCCCTCCTGGGCGTCAGCGCCGAGCGAGACGAGGTCATACTCGCCCTTTTCGCCGGGGCTGATGTAGATGTAGTCGCGTCCCCACGGATCGTCCGGAAGACGACGGATATAGCCTGCAGTCGGCGTTCCGCCTTCGCCGGAGGACGCCAGCAAGATCTGCAATCCCTCTGAAGTCGTCGGCAGACGTCCGTTCTGTAGGCGGTAGAGCTCGATGGCCTGCTCAAGCACCTGAATGTCGGCCTTGGCTTTTTCGACGCGCGCGGTGTTCTGCGCCGGCAGCACGTTGAGCGCGACGATCGCCGTGATGAGGCCGATGATGACGATCACCACCATCATCTCGATGAGCGTGACGCCTGCATCCGGTGCGAACCGGCGCGGGGTCGCCATGGCATCTTCCTGTTCCGACATGATCATCCGATCGCCATCTGGTTGAGTTGCAGCACCGGCAGCATGATCGCCAGCACGATGGACGCCACCACCACGCCCATCACGACGATCACCGCCGGTTCGAGAAGACTTATGGCTGCGGTCGTGAACGCCTCGAATTCCGCATCGAGATGTTCAGCCGCCTTCTGCAGCATGCCGGGCAGGTCGCCCGCATTCTCGCCGCTCGCCGCCATGTAAACGACCATCGCAGGGACGAAGCCGCTTCGCCGCATGGCCTGTGAAAGCGGCTCGCCCTGCTCGATTTCTTCGGCCATGCCATCGACGGCCTTGGCCGCCACGCGGTTGCCGACCGAAGCCCGCGCGATGCGCACGCTCTCGAACACCGGCGTGCCGGACGCCACCAGCGTGCTGACAGCGCGCACAAAGCGGCTCGCCGCCACCGCCGCTGTCCAGCGCCCGACGATGGGCGCGCGCAGGAATCCCGCATCGAGACGTTCGCGCACCGCTTCGCCTTGAAGCGCGCGGCTGGCTGCGGCCGTCGCGAGCCCCACGCCGATCAGCAGGAAGAGCCAGTAGGATGCGAGGAATTGCGACACCGCGATCAGGATGCGTGTGATCAGCGGCAGTTCGGTCTCGAAGGCCTGAAACTGTTCGGTGAGGCTGGGGACGACGAAGATCATCAGGCAGATCACGACGAGCGTCGCGACCATGCTCAGCACGGCGGGATAGATCATGGCAGTCGTCACCTTGGAACGAAGCGCATGCACGCGGCCAAGGTGATCGGCCAGCCGCGTCAGGACCGCGCCGAGATTGCCGGAGCGCTCGCCCGCCGCGACGGCAGCGCGATAAAGCGGCGTGAAGGATGCCGGATGACGCCCCAGCGCGTCCGACAGGCGCAAGCCTTCCACGACGCCGGATTGAATGTTCGACATGATGCGCTTGGCGGCGGCGTTTTCCTGCTGCGCGGCGACCATGGCGAGCGCCTCGTCCACCGGCACCGCCGCGTCGATCAGGGTGGCAAGTTGGCGCGTGACCAGCATCTGCGCCTTGTGGCCGAGCTTGTCGCGCGCCTGCGGGGCGACGGATGAAAGCACACCCTCGTCCATGCCGCCGATGCGCAACTCGACCGGGAGCAGCTTCTTTCGGTTCAAGACGCGCCGGGCCGCGCCTTCGTCGGGCGCATCGACAGCGCCGGCGCAGCGGCGACCATCTATGTCCAGCGCGATGTATTGGTACGTCGTCATCGGACTAGGCGACGACCCCGCTGGCGGAGCGCAGAACATCGCTGAGCGAGGTGACGCCGGCCGCCGCACAGCGCAAGCCGCTCGACATGAGCGGCTCGGCGTCGCGGAACGCGTGCGCGGCCATGTCCTGCTCGCTTGCATCCGCATGGATCAGGCGGCGGATTTCATCATCCACTTGCACGAATTCGTAGAGACCGATGCGACCGACGTAGCCTGAGCCGTTGCAGGACTTGCACCCAACAGCTTCATAAACCGTCGCATCCGCCGCGCCGACCCGCGACAGCAGCTTGCGTTCCGCCTCGCCAACGACTGCGGGCTTCTTGCAGTGGGGGCAAAGCCGACGCACGAGGCGCTGGGCGACGATGGCGCGCACGGTAGATGCGAGAAGATAGGGCTCCACGCCCATGTCCTTCAGCCGCGTGATCGCCGCGACGGCGTCATTGGTGTGGACGGTGGAGAAGACGAGGTGGCCGGTGAGGCTCGCCTGGACGGCGATCTGGGCGGTTTCGGCGTCGCGGATTTCGCCGACCATGACGACGTCAGGGTCCTGGCGCAGGATGGCCCGCAAGCCCGCCGCAAACGTCAGTCCGATGCGCGCGTTCACCTGCGTCTGGCCGATGCCCTCGATCGCATACTCAATCGGGTCCTCGACCGTCATGATGTTGCTGCTCTTGTCGTTCAGCACATTCAGCGCCGAGTACAAAGTTGTACTTTTTCCCGAACCTGTCGGACCGGTGACAAGAATGATTCCATTCGGCAACGACAGCGATGCTTTGAAACGGGCCAGCATGTCGGCGCCCATGCCGAGCGATTCCAGACTGCGCAGCCCCTGATCGCGGTCGAGAATGCGCATAACAACGCGTTCGCCGTAGCGCGACGGCAGCGTGGAAACACGCACGTCGATGGCGCGACCGCCGAGCGTCAGCGAAATGCGCCCATCCTGCGGGAGGCGCTTCTCAGCGATGTCGAGGCGCGCCATCACCTTGATGCGTGACACGAGCCGCGACTTGGCTTTCACCGGCGCGCGCAGGATTTCGCGCATGACCCCGTCCACACGCAGGCGTACATTCAGCGTGCTCTCAAAGGGTTCGATGTGTATGTCCGAAGCGCCTTCGCTGATCGCCTGAGAGAGGAGCCCATTGATCAGACGAATGACTGGCGCATCGTCCTGCGAGTCCAGAAGATCGGCTGACGCACCTGCACCATCCACCAGCGCTTCCAGTGAGTCGTTATCGATGCCATGGGCTATCGACTGAGCAGCCGCATTGGTGACAGCGTAGTTTTCGGAGAGAGCCGTATCGAAGGCGGTCGCATCAAGCGTGACAATCTCGAACGCCGAGCCGAGCCAGCGCCGCACCTCCACGAGCACGAGGGGATCGGCATCGGCCCGCAGACCGACGCGCCACGGAGGCGCTCCGGTCAGCAGAACGACGCCGCGTGACTTCGCGAAGCCGTACTCGAACCGAGAAACCGCCACTGTGTCGTCAGGCGTACTGATGGTCTGCTTCATGGGCGGCGCCTGTATCGCGCGGGTGCGCTTGCCTAGTTATTCGGAGCTACGCGGACGACCGGGGCGTCCACCGGACGCAGCGGCGGCGGCGCATCCACTGCCGGCAGCGCCGGCCGAAACTCACGATCAAGCTGTGCGGCCACGCCGGCATCCAGCCCCCCGTCGCTGCGGAAGGTCTGGAACTGTCGATCCGTCACAGCACGCGCCTGCTCGGTCGTGCTGACAATCGTGGGCCGGAGGAAGACCATAAGGTTGGTGCGCTTGCGTGAGCGTCCTTCGGTGCGGAACACACGACCAACGACGGGAATGGAGCGCAGAAGCGGAATGCCTGACTCCGAGTTCTGCACATCCTCCTGAATGAGTCCGCCCAGAACGATCACCTGCCCAGCGTCGACCTGCACCACGGTTTCGATCGCACGTCGATTGGTGATGAGATCGGTGGAGTCCGAGACGACGGGCCCGAATATGCTCGACACTTCCTGCTTGATCGCCAGACGGATGGCGCCGCCCTCGCTGATCTGCGGGCGAACCTCCAGTTGCACGCCGACATCCTCACGCCGGACGGTGCGGAAGGGATTGTCGTTGTTGTCGCTCAGCGTCTCGCCAGTGGTGATCGGAATCTGCTGACCGACGAGAATTGAAGCCGTTTCATTGTCGAGCGTCATGATCGACGGCGTCGACAAGATATTGGATTCCTTATCCTCGCTGAGCGCATTGATGATCAGGCCGAGAATTGTGCCGTCGCTCTGCTGTCCCCCGATGCCGGCGACGAGGCCGTTGGCGCCGAGCAGTGAAGAGACCGCCGCGCGACGTAGATCGGAAATGGCTTCGCTCGTTTCTTCGTCGCCGTCGCCAAGCAACAGTGCGCCGGTCGCAGCCAGCAGGTTCGGCGCTGCGTTGGCATAGCTCGTCGACAGGAACGGCACCGCCGTGGAGCCGTTGCCCGCCGCCACAAACTGTACGCCGAGTTCGCGGGCCGCGGAATCGGAGACCTCGACGATCAACGCCTCCACCAGCACTTGCTGGCGGCGCACGTCGAGCGACCGTGCGACCAATTCCCGCATCATCAGCGCCGACACCGAGACGCAGGAGG
>JAWXBS010000015.1:0-13531 GCA_034440275.1 Alphaproteobacteria bacterium | reverse complement strand
GTTCCCGGACACGCGGGCCGAGACAATCCGCGCTGAGCTGCAAGGGAAGGCGTCAAGCCATGAAGAAGATCGAAGCCATCATCAAACCCTTCAAGCTCGACGAGGTGAAGGAAGCTCTTCAGGAAATCGGCCTGCAGGGCATGACCGTCGTCGAAGCCAAGGGCTTCGGTCGCCAGAAAGGCCATACCGAACTGTATCGCGGCGCAGAATACGTCGTCGATTTCCTGCCGAAGCTGAAGATCGAGGTCGTCGTGGACGACGCCCAGCTCGACGGCGCACTTGAGGCGATCCAGAAGGCGGCCAAGACCGGCAAGATCGGCGACGGCAAGATCTTCGTGATGGACGTTTCCAACGTGATCCGTATCCGCACCGGCGAAACCGGTTCGCAGGCCGTATAGGTCCCGTTGCGTCCAACTTTTTGTTTGTTGCGGCCGGATCGGAGAAGTCCGGACCGAGGAGGATGGTGAAAGATGTCGGCTACCAGCGACGTAATGAAACTGATCAAGGAAAAGGAGGTCGAGTTCATCGATCTCCGTTTCAACGACATGCGCGGCAAGATGCATCACGTCACCTTCGACGTGGACATGTTCGAAGAGAGCTACTTCACCGAAGGCACGATGTTCGACGGCTCGTCGATCAACGGCTGGAAGGCCATCAACGAAAGCGACATGGTGATGCGGCCCGATACGGCCGGCGCCCATATCGATCCCTTCTTCCAGCAGACGACGTTGGCGCTCTTCTGCGACATTCTCGAACCCGGCACGCTGCAGCCCTATTCGCGCTGCCCGCGCTCAATCTCGAAGAAGGCCGAGACGTACGTGAAGTCCGGCGGCTTCGGCGACACGGCGTACTTCGGTCCGGAAGCCGAATTCTTCGTGTTCGACGACGTGCGCTGGAACACCGAGCCGAACAACACCGGCTACAGCTTCGACTCCACCGAACTGCCGATGAATTCCGGCAAGGCGTACGAGTCCGGCAATATGGGGCACCGCCCCGGCCCGAAGGGCGGCTACTTCCCGCTCCCGCCGATCGACTCGCTGCAGGACATGCGCGGCGAGATGCTGGCGGTGATGAAGGAAATCGGCCTCGCGGTTGAAAAGCATCACCACGAAGTCGCGCCCGCGCAGCATGAGCTCGGTTTAAAGTTCAACACGCTCGTCCACATGGCCGACGCGATGAACCTCTACAAATACGTGATCCACAACGTCGCCAACAGCTACGGCAAGACCGCGACGTTCATGCCGAAGCCTTACTACAAGGACAACGGCTCGGGCATGCACGTCCACCAGTCGATCTGGAAAGGGGGCCAGAACACGTTCGCGGGCGACCGCTACGCGGGCCTCTCGGAAGCATGCCTCTTCTACATCGGCGGCATCATCAAGCACGCGAAGGCGATCAACGCGTTCGCAAACTCGACGACCAATTCATACAAGCGTCTGGTGCCGGGCTACGAAGCCCCCGTGCTGCTCGCCTACTCGGCGCGCAACCGCTCCGCGTCGTGCCGCATTCCACACGGCACCGGCGCCAAGGCCAAGCGCGTGGAAGTCCGCTTCCCCGATCCGGCCGGCAACATGTACCTCACCTATACGGCCCTGCTCATGGCGGGTCTCGACGGCATCGAGAAGAAGATCCATCCGGGCGAGCCGCTGGACAAGAACCTCTACGACCTGCCGCCGGAGGAACTGAAGGAAGTGCCGACAGTGTGCGGCAGCCTTGAGGAAGCGATCCACTCGCTCGATGTGGACCGCGACTTCCTGAAGAAGGGCGGCGTCATGGATGACGATTTCATCGACGCCTATCTCGATCTGAAGCGCGAAGAAAACGACCGCTACCGCATGCACCCGCATCCGGTGGAATTCGACATGTACTTCAAGTCGTAGAACGACTGGGGATCTCCTCGGGGGAGATGGGATGGGGCCGGAGTCGCAAGACTCCGGCCCCTTTCATTTCGACGCTTGGTCCGTCGATCAGAACTTCACGACCGCAGACGCCGACACCGTGTCGACGCTGTCGTCCTCGCCTTCGAGACGCGTGTAGTCGGCGCGCACGCCGAACTTTTCGGAGAACATGAACTGCGCACCGCCGCCGTAGGCGACGCCGTCCTCATCGGCGGAAACGTTGACGCCGGGGATGGACGCTGACGCCTTCACCTGGCCGTAGCCCACGCGGCCGAACACGTCGAAGTTGGGCGCAAGCGGCAGGATGCCGACGCCGAACACGCCGACGGCGTGATCGAGTTCCACGGTTGCCGCGCCGATATTGTCGTCTTTCACGCCGAAGCTGGCTTCACCTTCCACAGCGAAGTTCGGATGGAACCGATAGCCGGCGCGCCCGGTGACTCCGCCGAGCGTGACGTCGCCAGCGTCGTAGTGCGTGTATCCGCCGTTCGCATACGCGCCGGTCTGTGCGTGCGCCGGCGCGGCCAGTCCGATCACCGCCGCGAGTGCGGTCAGTGCTGCAAGTACTTTCATGGTGGTGCTCCCTGAAGCGACCCGCCCAGTGGCGAGCGGACGTGAAGCGTTCATGGGCGCGTCCCGTTCCGGCGTGGCGTGACCGTTCAGTCATTTGGAGGCCATGGGGAGGCGCTGTTGCGGCGAAAGCACGCAATGCCCCAATCCCGCCATGCCGCCGCCTCGCGCCGCCGCAAGACTGTGTGCGCCGTTAACACTTGGCACACCGAGTCCATGGCGCACTCTCCGGACTCGTGCCAAAGGGCCTTTCATGTCGAAATCGAACGCGGTGAGGCAGAACGCCTTGGAGTTTGCTCCTAACGCCTACTCGGCCAAGGACATTGAGGTTCTTGAAGGCCTTGAGCCGGTGCGCCGCCGGCCCGGCATGTATGTCGGCGGCACCGATGAGCGCGCGCTCCACCACCTCTTCGCAGAAGTGCTCGACAACTCCATGGACGAAGCAGTCGCGGGCCACGCAGACCGCATCGAGGTGGAGTTCATGGCGGACGGCTCGCTGTCGGTCACCGACAACGGCCGCGGCATCCCGGTCGATCCGCACCCGAAGTTTCCGAAGAAGTCGGCGCTGGAGGTGATCCTCACCACGCTGCACGCGGGCGGCAAGTTTTCGGACAAGGCCTATCAAACCTCCGGCGGCCTGCACGGCGTGGGCGTTTCCGTCGTCAACGCCCTTTCTGATTCACTCTACGTTGAAGTCGCCCGCGATCGTCGTCTCTTCGCGCAGAGCTATTCCCGGGGACTGCCGCTCGGCGCGCTGAAGGAAATCGGCGTCGCGCACAATCGGCGCGGCACGACGGTGCGCTTCCATCCCGATCCCGAAATCTTCGGCGCGAATGCGGCGTTCAAGCCCGCGCGTCTGTTCCAGATGGCGCGCTCGAAAGCCTATCTCCAGCGCGGCGTGGAAATCCGCTGGAAGTGTGCGCCGGAGCGCCTGCGCGACAACGATCCGACGCCCGCTGAAGCGGTCCTGAAGTTCCCCAACGGGATCAAGGACTTCCTCACCGAGATCATCAAGGACAAGCGCGTCGTCACCACCGAGCCGTTCTGCGGTCGCACGGTGAAGGACATCGGCCACGGCAAGGTCGAGTGGGCGGTGGCGTGGGTCGAGGACGGCTTCGGCGAAGCCGACGGCATGCTGCGGTCCTACTGCAACACCATCCCCACCGCCGATGGCGGCGCCCACGAGAACGGCCTGCGCGCGGCGCTCACAAAGGGTCTGCGCGCTTACGGCGAATTGAAGAAAGACAAGAAGGCCGACCTCATCACGCAGGACGACGTGATGAACACGTCAGCCGCGCTCGTGTCGGTGTTCATCCACGATCCGCAATTCGAAGGTCAGACCAAGGGCCGCCTCGTCACCACGGAAGCGGCGAAGATCGTCGAGCAGGCCGTGCGCGATCCGTTCGAGCACTGGCTGACCGCCGCGCCGAAGGAAGCCGATCGTCTGCTGGAATGGGTGATCGGCCAGGCCGAAGAACGCCTGAAACGCCGCAAGGAAAAGGAAGTCGCGCGACAGTCCGCGACGCGTCGCCTGCGCCTGCCAGGCAAACTCGCCGATTGCGCGCGCGGCGATTCCACCGACACCGAAATCTTCATCGTCGAAGGCGACAGCGCCGGCGGCTCCGCCAAGCAGGCGCGCAACCGCAACAACCAGGCGATCCTGCCGTTGCGCGGCAAGATCCTGAACGTCGCCAGCGCCGGCGGCGAGAAGGCCTCCGCAAACCTTGAACTCGCCGATCTCACGCTCGCGCTCGGCTGCGGGGTGAACGGGAAGTTCAAGCTCGATGACCTGCGCTACGAGCGCGTGATCATCATGACCGACGCCGACGTGGACGGCGCGCACATTGCCTCGCTGCTGATCACGTTCTTCCACCGGTCCATGCCGGGGCTGATCCGCTCTGGCCGCCTCTTCCTCGCGCTGCCGCCGCTCTACCGCATCTCCACCGGCAAGGCGCACGTCTACGCGCGCGACGACGCGCACAAGGACGAGCTGATGCGCACCACGTTCGCCAACAAGAAAGTCGACATCGGTCGCTTCAAGGGTCTCGGCGAGATGATGCCGGCGCAGTTGAAGGAAACGACGATGGATCCGAAGACCCGAACGCTCGCGCGGGTGGTCCTGGATGCCGAAGACGCGCCGGAGTTCGAGGACCTTGTTGAAACCCTGATGGGACGAAAGCCGGAGCTGCGGTTCAACTACATCCAGCAGAACGCCCGTTTCGTCGAGGAAATCGACGTCTGACGCCCCGTTGTTGCGCCTCCGCATTGACTTTGGAGGCTTCCAACCTCATCTAACCTCCGTGCGGCGGGCCCACCAAGCCACGCCCCCTCGGCGCATTGCGCCAATTTGGAAACCTTCATGACTGATATACCGGCGTCTTCCGACGCCCCGATCGCCTCGGACATCACGTTCGCGGACATGGGCCTCAGCCCCGATCTCCTCCGCGCCGTCCTTGAGTCCGGCTACACCGTGCCGACCCCGATCCAGGCGCAGGCCATCCCCCACGTGCTGATGGGCCGCGACGTCCTCGGCATCGCCCAGACCGGCACCGGCAAGACCGCCTCCTTCACGCTCCCGATGATCGAGATCCTCTCGCGCGGCCGGGCAAAGGCGCGGATGCCACGCACGCTCATCCTCGAACCGACGCGCGAACTCGCCGCGCAGGTCGCGGAGAACTTCACCAAGTACGGCAAGTACCACAACCTGAAGATGGCCCTGCTGATCGGCGGCGTCTCCTTCGGCGACCAAGACGCATTGCTCGCGCAAGGCGTCGATGTGCTGATCGCGACGCCGGGCCGCCTGCTCGATCACTTCGAGCGCGGCAAACTGCTGCTCAATGGCGTGCAGGTGATGGTCGTCGACGAAGCCGACCGCATGCTCGACATGGGTTTCATCCCGGACATCGAGCGCATTTTCAAGATGACGCCGTTCACGCGCCAGACTCTCTTCTTCTCCGCGACCATGCCGCCTGAAATCCAGCGCCTGACGGACCAGTTCCTGTCGAGCGCGGTGAAGGTGGAAGTCTCCAAGCCCGCGTCGATGGCCTCGACCATTACGGCGCGCGTGGTTCCGATTCCCAGCGGCGATCCGCGCACGCGGCGTGCGGCGCTGCGCGCGGTGCTTGAATCCCTGCCGATCAAGAACGGCATCATCTTCTGCAATCGCAAGACGGATGTGGACGTCGTCGCCAAGTCGCTCGCGCGGCACGGCTTCGATGCCGCACCGATCCACGGTGATCTCGACCAGTCCTTGCGCACCAAGACTCTTGATCGTTTCCGCGCCGGCGATCTGAAACTGCTGGTGGCGTCCGATGTCGCGGCGCGCGGGCTCGACATTCCCGACGTCGGCCACGTCTTCAATTTCGAACCGCCGCGTCACGCGGAAGACTACATCCACCGCATCGGTCGCACGGGCCGCGCGGGCCGCTCCGGCGAAGCTTTCACGCTTGTCGGCCCGGAAGATGGTCGCGCCATCGGCCCCATCGAAAAGCTGATTGGCCAGAAGATCGAGCCGGTGACGATCGAGGGTGTGCCGACCGAACGCCTCGGCGACGGCTCCGACACCGGCGGCCGTGGTCGCCGCGCCGAAGAGCTCCGTCGCGAGCGCAGCGGTCGCAAGGACCGCTTTAAGAAGCGCGATCCGGAACGGCCCCAAGCCTCCACACAACCGCTTGAGACCGTGGAGCCCAGCGAGGCGCCCGCCGCTGACGCCGGCGAACCACGCCCCGCCCGACGCTCACGCCGCCCCGCGCGCGGTCGCCGCGAGGATCAGCCCACGGCCGAAGCAACGCAGGCGCTTGAACCGACAGAGGCACGTGAACCGCGTCCGGCACGCGAGCCAGAGGAGGCCCGCGAACCGCGCGCCGCCCGTGAAGCGCCGGAAGCCGCAGCGCCGCGCGAAGAGCGTCGCCCGCCGCGTGACAGGGAGCCGCGTGAACGTGAACCGCGCCAGCGCGACAATCGCGACCGTGGGGACCGTGGCGACCGCGAGGATCGTCAGGTCATGGGCTTCGGCGACGCTATGCCCGCGTTCCTGACCCGCAGCGCACCGCGCCGCGAGCCCACGGAAACCTGATCCCTATTTCTTGATGCGCCCGGCCACGGTCTTGCGGAACGCCGCGCCGTAGGGCGGACGCGTCATGGCCAGGATCTCGTTCTTCATCTGCTTGTAGACGGCCTTCTTGTGCGAGAATTCGTAGAAGCCGTCGCGCCCGTGATAGGCGCCCATGCCCGCCGGACCCACGCCGCCGAACGGCAGATCTTCCTGCGCTACGTGGAAGATCACGTCGTTGACGGTGACGCCGCCTGACGTGGTCTGGTTGAGCACCTTCTCCTGCTCGGCTTCATCCTCGCCGAAATAGTAAAGACCCAGCGGACGCGGATTGGCGTTCACATAGGCGACGGCGTCGTCGATGCCCTTGTAGGTGCGCACCGGCATGACCGGGCCGAAGATCTCATCCTGCATGATCTTCATGTCGTCGGTCGCATCGAGCACGAGCGTCGGCGGAATGCGGCGATGCTCCTGCTGGCTGAAATCCTCGTTGGCCGGATTGATCTCGACGATCATGGCGCCCTTGGCGCGTGCGTCATCCACGAGGCCACGAATACGGTCGTAGTGGCGCTGGTTGATGATGGCCGTGTAGTCGGGATTGTCCTTGATGGTCGGGAACATCTTCGCCACCGCGCCGGTGGCGGCCTGCACAAATGCATCGCGCTGGTCCTCGGCCACCATGACGTAGTCGGGCGCGAGGCAAATCTGGCCTGCATTCAACGTCTTGCCGGCCATGACGCGCGCTGCGGTCTTGGCCATGTCGGCCGACTTGCCGACGAATACGGGGCTCTTGCCGCCGAGTTCTAGCGTCAGCGGCGTGAGGTTCTCCGCCGCCGCACGCATGACGTGATAGGCGATCGAGGTGCCGCCCGTGAAGACGAGGTGATCGAAGGAGAGCCCCGCGAACGCGCCGCCCACATCAGGCCCGCCTGTGATCACCGCGATCTCTTCCTCGTCGAAATAGAGATCGAAGAGACGCAGCATCGCATCAGACGTGGTGGGTGTGAGTTCGCTCGGCTTGATCATCGCGCGGTTGCCGGCCGCCAGCACGCCTGCGAGCGGGGCGAACGTCAGGTTCACCGGGAAATTCCACGGACTGATGATGCCGATCACGCCCTTCGGCTGAAAGCGCACTTCCGCTTTGGCGCCAAGCAGACCGAGCGGCGCCTCGACCTTGCGCTTTTCCGGGCGCGACCATTTGGCGAGGTTTTCGCGGGCGAACTTCAGCGGCCCGATAGAGCCCGAAATATCAGTGAAACGGCTGGCGTCCCTGGAGCGGGCGCCGAAATCGGCGTCGAGCGCCTCCACGAGTTCATCGGCGTGATCGACGAGCAAGGCGATGCAACGGCTCAGCCGGTCAGTCCGTACGGCGAGGCTCGGCGCGCCCTCCCGGATGTGCGCGGCCTTCTGGCGGACGAGGATATCGGCCATGCGGCGCTTGGCATCCTCGCCGGTCACACTGTTCATCGCATTCATCGGAGATCTCCCTCGGGCCGCTCTCCGGCGTCCGTAAGGCGCACGTTAGGCCGCTGGCGGGTTCGAGCGCAAATGGCCGCCACCCCGTTTGAGCTATGCCGTTGGGTCACGTCGTTTACGGCCGTTTACCTCTCGTCCACCCATCGGGCCCTAATGGTCTGGGCAGTTTCAACTAGTTTGGATTCTTTCGCGTGACCGACGGCCTGCTCTCAATGCGCTTTTCCGAAGCTCTGGCGATGGGGCACGAAACCGTCGAGCTCATGGGCGGCAAGCAGATCCTCCCCTCTGCACAAAATTACGAAGTCTGGCTGGCATACCGGCTCGGCGCACTTGCGGACCTCCGGCAGGAGATCGACGCCCGAATCGCGCGCGGCGAAGTGTTCACCGACGACGTGAATCAGCAGCTGCACGACAAGTATTTCTCCAACGCCCGCCTGACTGCGCAGATGGTCGCAACGGGCGAGCGTATCGCGAGGGAACTGAACGGCGTCATCGCCTCGATCAATTCCGCGGGCGAACATGCCTCCGACTACGGCGCCGAACTCGATTCCGCCGCGAAGCGGCTTGAACAGGGCGTAGCAGCTGACGCGCTGCGCGAAGTCATCGCCGGCATCGCGGATGCGACGATGCGCATGTCCACCCAGAACCGCGAACTCTCCAGCCAGCTCCAGAAATCGAGCGCGGAAATGGACGGGATGCGCCGCACGCTGCGTCAGGTCCGCGCCGAAGCGATGACCGACAGTCTCACCGGCCTGGCCAACCGCAAGCTCTTCGACGAAACGCTGCGATCGCGCCTGCGGGAATCGAGCATCGAGCGCACGCCGTTCTGCCTGCTGCTCTGCGACATCGATCACTTCAAGCGCTTCAACGACACCTGGGGCCATCAGACAGGCGACCAGATCATCCGCTTTGTCGCCACCATCCTGCAGCGCTTCGCGCCTCCCGGCGGCCTTGCAGCGCGCTACGGCGGGGAGGAATTCGCTCTCGTCATTCCGCGCATGGCGTTGAGCGAAAGCCGCGATCTCGCCGAACGCATCCGCCAGATGATCGAGTCCAAGACGCTGGTGCGCAAATCCACCGGCGAAGACCTCGGCCGCATTACGGTATCCTCCGGCGTCGCCCAGGCGCGGATAGACGAGACGCCCACGTCCATCATCGAACGCGCGGATGCGTGCCTCTACGTGTCCAAGCGCACGGGCCGCAACCGGGTCACCACCGAGTCCGACCAAGCGGCGCTTGACGCGGCGTGACGACTAGGCCCGCTCCGGTGGGCGCCCTATTCTCCCGGGCCCAAGGGAGAGCCTCATGACCAAAGTCCGCTACGCGCTCGAAGACGGCGTCGCCATTCTGACGATGGCGGACCCCGCCACCATGAACGCCGCAGGCCTGGACATGGCGCAGGATCTCACCGCCGCCTTCAAGCAGGCCGAAAGCGAGGCGCGCGCGGTTATTCTCACGGGCGAAGGTCGCGGCTTCTGCTCCGGCGCCAACCTCTCGGGCGGCGGCCCCGCGACGCGTGACGGCGATGGTCCCCGCGATGCCGGCGCGGCGCTGGAAAGCACCTACAATCCGCTCGTCACAAGCCTGCGCGACCTGCCGATCCCCTTCATCACCGCCGTGAACGGCGCAGCCGCCGGCGTCGGCTGCTCGCTCGCGCTCATGGGCGATCTGATCGTCGCGGGCGAAAGCGCCTACTTCCTGCAAGCGTTCCGGCGCATCGGTCTCGTGCCGGATGGCGGCTCGACCTACCTCCTGCCGCGCATGATCGGTCGCGCGCGCGCGATGGAGATGATGCTGCTCGGCGAGAAGGTGCCGGCCAAGACCGCACTCGAATGGGGCATGGTCAACCGCTGCGTGCCGGACAGCGAACTGCTCGCCACAGCCAAGAAGCTTGCCACCGGACTCGCCAGCGGCCCGGCCTCCGTGGCCATGATCCGCAAGATCGGCTGGGCTTCCCTCGACAACGACTGGAAGGAACAGCTGCATCTCGAGCGCATCACCCAGCGCGACGCGGGCCGCACGGAAGACTTCGTCGAAGGCGTCGCCGCGTTCCTGGAGAAGCGCCCGGCGAAGTTCAAAGGATCCTAGGCGTCTTCCTTCGCGGGTGTGATCGTCACGCTCTCGCCGCAGCCGCAGGCGTCGGTCTGGTTCGGATTCCGGAACACGAATTTTGAGGCGAGCTTCGTCGTCTCGTGATCGATCGTCGATCCGAGCAGGAAAAGCACCGCGTTCGCCTTGATGAGGATCTTCACGTCCTTGTCGTCGACGATCTCGTCGAGCGGCTCCGGCGCATCCGCGTATTCCATGACGTATTCCATGCCCGCGCAGCCGCCGTTCTTCACGCCGACGCGCAGATAGGGCTTGTGCGCTGACGCCATGATCGCCTTCACCTGATCGGCGGCGGCGTCTGTCAGCGTGACGACTTTCGGTCTCCGGCGCACCATCGGTTCAGCCTCTCACAGCATGTTCAGTTCGAGTTTCGCCTCGTCGCTCATCCGCGCCGGCGTCCACGGCGGATCGAAGACGAGGTTGACCTTGGCGCTCTTCACGCCTTCGACCTTGAGCGCCGCTTCCTCGACCCAGCCCGGCATTTCGCCGGCGACCGGACACCCTGGCGCCGTCAACGTCATCTCGACATCGACGTGATAGTTGTCGTCCACATCCACCTTGTAGATGAGGCCCAGTTCATAGACGTCCACCGGAATTTCCGGATCGAACACGGTCTTGAACTGCGCGATCAGCTCGTCCGTCAGGCGGGCGAGTTCTTCCTTCGGCAGCGTGGTTTCGGTTTCGGTCATGGTCATCGTTCAGGCCAGCATCTTGCGCGCTTTCACGAGCGCATCGAGAAAAATATCCACGTCTTCGGCGGTATTGTAGAGCGCCAGGCTCGCCCGCGCCGTCGCAGACACGCCGAGCCGCGCCATCAGCGGTTGCGCACAATGGTGGCCCGCGCGGATGGCGACGCCTTGGCGATCGACGATCTGCGCCACATCATGTGGGTGCGCGCCGTCGATATTGAAAGCCACGATGGCGCCCTTGTCCGGTGCCTGCCCGTAAAGGCGGATCCAGTTGAGTCCGCGCAGGCCATCCATCAGCCGATCGCAGAGACCGTGTTCGTGCGCGGCGATGGCGGTGCGATCCTGGGCGTTGAGCCAACCGATTGCTGCACCCAGCCCGGCGGCTTCGATGATCGGCGGCGTGCCCGCCTCGAACCGATGCGGCGGCGTGTTGTAGGTGATGCGGTCCTGCGTGACCGTCTCGATCATTTCGCCGCCGCCTTCGAAGGGCGCGAGCGCGGCGAGCTGATCGGGCTTGCCGTACAGCACGCCGATGCCAGTGGGGCCGTAAATCTTGTGCGAGGAAAAGGCGTAGTAGTCGACGTCCAGCGTCTGCACATCGACCGCACCGTGCACCACAGCCTGACAGCCATCGAGCAGAACCGGCACGCCCTTGGCGTGCGCAATGCGGACGATATCGGCCGCCGGCGTCTTCACGCCGAGCACGTTCGACATATGCGTCAGCGCCACCATGCGTGTGCGCGGGCCGATGAGCGCATCGAGCGCGTCGAGATCGATCTCGCCATCGTCGCCGACATCGAGCCATTTCAGCACCGCGCCCTTGCGCTCGCGCAGGAAATGCCACGGCACGATATTGGAGTGATGCTCCATCACCGACAGCACGATCTCGTCGCCGGGACGGATGTCGATGCCGGCGGCGACGATGTTGATCGCGGCGGTGGCGCCCTTGGTGATGACGATGGTCTCGGAGGCCGGCGCGTTGATGAAGCGCGCAACCGCTGAGCGCGCGCCTTCATAGATTTCCGTCGTCTCGTTGGCGAGCGCGTGAAGACCGCGATGCACGTTCGCGTAGGAACCACGCATCACGGCTGTCATCGCGTCGATCACGGCGTCGGGCTTCTGCGCGGAGGCCGCGCTGTCAAGGTAGACCAGCGGCTTGCCGTGGACGGTGCGCGACAGGATGGGAAACTGCGCGCGGGCGGCGGCGACATCGAAGCTCATTGCGACGCTCCGAGCCATGACCCGATGCGCTGCAAAATCTCTGCACGAAGATCGTCCGGCAAGGACGCGCTCACGGCCTCGCCGAGAAAGGCTTCGATCAGCAGCGCGCGCGCCTGCGCTTCGGGAAGGCCGCGCTGGCGCATGTAGAAGAGCGCATCGGCGTCCAGACCGCCGACGGTGTTGCCGTGCGCGCACTGCACGTCGTCGGCGTGGATTTCCAGTTCCGGCTTGGCGAAGACCTCCCCGCCATCTTCGAGCAGCAGCGCGTGGTGGTTCTGGCGCGCATCGGTCCGCTGCGCATGCGGCGCCACGAGGATCTTGCCCTGGAACACGCCGCGCCCACCCTTGCGTGCGACGCCCTTGATCAGCTGTCGCGTCTCGCCGCCGGGTTGCGCGTGGATGACCTGGCTTGTCAGGTCCGCGTGTCGTCCGTCGTCGACGAGATAGACGCCGTTCAGTTCGACATGTGCGCCCGCGCCTTCCACCGACACTTCGGTTTCGAACCGCGCGAGCTTCGCACCCTCCGCGTAGATGAACTGTCGGAACGTCGCGCCGGCATCCAGGCGCACGCGGACGGCGCCCAGCGGGACGCCGTCTGTCGCGGTCTGCACGACGACGCGCGTGAGCGTCGCGCCCGCCTTGACATGCGCGGCGAAGGCCCGCGCCTCCATCGCGTCCGCGCCGAAGCGGTCGACCGACAGGACGCTTGTCTCGGCGGGAACATCGATATGCGTGACGCTACCCGCCAGCGCCTCGATGATCCGTGCAGTATCCGTCGGCGCAGACAGCGTCACGCCCGGCAGCGCGCGTGCGAGATCGGAGTACTTCCACGCCTCCGTGCGCCGCGTCGGGAGAGCGGTTCCAGCCATCACGCGGCGGCGAGGTACTTGTCGTACCCGTCCTTCTCAAGCGCGAGCGCGAGTTCAGGTCCGCCCGTGTCCACGATGCGCCCGCCGACGAGCACATGCACCTTGTCGGGTCGAATATAGTCGAGGAGGCGCTGGTAGTGCGTGATGACGAGCATGGCGCGATCGGGAGACCGCAGCGCATTCACGCCCTCGGCGACGATACGCAGCGCATCGATGTCGAGACCGGAGTCGGTTTCATCGAGGATGGCCAAGCGCGGCTCGAGCACCATCATCTGCAGGATTTCCATGCGCTTCTTCTCGCCGCCGGAAAAACCGACATTGAGCGGGCGCTTGAGCATTTCCGGGCTGATGCGCAGTTCTTCGGCGCGCGCGCGCACGCGCTTCAGGATTTCTGTGGCGCTGACGTCGGCTTCGCCGCGCGCCTTGGCCTGTGCGTTGAGCGCGGCCTTCAGAAACGTCATCGTCGGCACGCCGGGAATTTCGAGCGGGTACTGGAAGGACAGGAACACGCCCTTCGCGGCGCGGGCCTCCGGCGACATAGCGAGGAGATCGACGTCGTCGAGCGTCACCGAGCCCCTGGAGGCCTCATACCCTTCACGGCCCGTCAGCGCGTACGACAATGTCGACTTGCCGGCGCCGTTCGGGCCC
>JAWXBS010000014.1:0-3900 GCA_034440275.1 Alphaproteobacteria bacterium | reverse complement strand
CGGGCTGCAGGACGACGACTTCGCCGACGCCTTTCGCCTTCACTGCGGGCGTCGTTTCAGCGGCGGGGGAGTCATGGGCCGCCGTGTCGCGCGCCGCTGGCGGCGAGCAGGCGGCGAGGGAGAGTGCGAGGCCGGCGGCGAAAAACGTCGTGAGGAATTTCATTCGATAGCTCCGGGTGTGTTGGGTTCAGAAGAAAAGTGCTGCGGCGAAGAAGGCGAAGAACGCGCCCACGCACCACGCGACGGCGGCGACGCCGAGGATCCATATGGATACGGTGCGCAAGCGTGCGCAGGCGCGCGCGGCTTCGGGATCGGTCGGGCACGGTGCGTGGCGCGCCCGCCATTGCAGCCATGCCGACAGCGCGATCAGCGCGCCGGAGCCGCCGAACACCAGCGGCTTGTGCTCCGACAGCCAGGTGATCTGCGGCACGGCGGAGACGAGCCCTGCCACGACCGCGCCCATGCCGAGCGCGACGAAAAGCGCGGGCAAAGCGCAGCACACCAGCGTCGCCGTCGAGCCGAAGAGCGCAAGCGTCGGCGCAGCCGCATCGCGCCACGAAAAAGGTTCGCTCCTCATGAGGCCGCCCCCGTGCGGCGCACGCTAACGACGGTGTAGCCCGCATTGGTGACGATGCGGCGGATCGTGGCGTCATCGAGCGTCGTGTTGGGCTTGAAGTCGATGGAGACGAGTTTGGCGGTGAGATCGACGCGGATGTCGTTCACCTCCGCGCGGCGGCGGAAACTCTTTTCGATGGCCTGTGCGCAGAAATCACACACGAGACCGTTCACCGAGACGATGGCGTCGGCAGCGATGGGCGCGGCCTTCTGCGCCTGTGCGCGGTTGGGTTGGGCGATGGCGGGCGTTGCAATGCTTGCGGCCAGCGCGCAGGCGACGAGGAGTGATTTGAAAACGGTCATGGTGTGCGACCTCAAAAATAGAACATGAGACTGGCGAACGCGTCGCCGTCGAAGGAAACGCCCGCTTCCGCCAGCGCGCCGCCCTTGAACAGGCGGATCACCGGCGTGACGGAGAGGGGCTTGTCGTCCTCGGCGTCGTGATCGATCTGCAGGATCGCCCATGTGTGGAGCGCGCCCGCTTCGGCGATGTACGGCGCCACGCCCACGCGCGCGCGCTGGGTGAAGCCGGTGTCGATGTCCTCCGCCCAGAAACCCTTCGCCTGGTACTGCGTGTAGAAGCGCCGGTTCTCCCAGTCGGCCTCGACACCCGCATAGGCCGCAGATTTCGCGTCGCCCCCGGTGGAGGCGACGTCGTCGTAGGCTGCACCCGCGCCGGCCATCCAGAAGATGTTGGCCTGCGCGTCGGGCATGTTCCAGCGTTTCGCGAGGCCCGCAATCATGGGCCCGTGAAACTGCCAGTCGCCTTCGTCGTCCCATTCGTCGTGCCAGCCGATCGCGAATTTCGGCGTCAGCGTGTGCACGAATTCCGCGGTCGTGGATTCATCGCGATGTTCGACCATCGCCATGTTGCCGCCGGGATAGGTCACCGGACGCGCGTCGGCGTCGGGCGGCGCGAGCGCGACGGAAGCCGCAGCAAGCGCCATGAATGCGTAGATACGCATGTGTCGTTTCCTTTGAATGCATTGAAGCGCCCGCGCGGAGTCTGAGCTCACGCACGGTTCGGCGAACTCTGCTTCAGCCTCGCGGCGGCGGAGTCTCTGGCGGATCGGCGGCGCGCGGGGCGCGATTGTCGATCAGCAGGGCGTGCTCTGCAGCGATTGCGTTGGCGACGGAAGGCGCAGCCGTTGCGCCGGGAAGGCGTGGCGCGCTGATCTGCATCATGCAGTGTTCGGCGCAAGAGGTCCCCATGTCGCGCTTCATGGGATGATCGGGCATGGGCGCGTCGGCGCCCATGTCATGGCACGATCGCGTCTCGGCCATGCTGGACGCCATCGCCACGCCGGAGACCGGCAAAAGCGTCAGCGCGAGAGCAAGGAGGGTGGCGATCAGGAAACGCACCGTCCATACATGGCGCAAGGCGACCGTTTTGTCACGCCAGCGCAGGAGCACGCACATGGATCTCGGTCTCAAGGGCAAGAAGGCGGTCATTCTCGGCGGTACGCGCGGGATCGGGCGCGCGATTGCGGACACGCTCGCGGGCGAGGGCGCGCATGTGGCGGTGTGTGCGCGCAACGCCGATCAGGTGGCCGAGACGGTCGCGGCGCTGAAGGGCATGGGCGTGAATGCGACGGGCGCCTCGGTGGACATCACCGATGGGCCGGCGCTGAAGGCGTGGGTGAAGGCGACCGGTGAAGAGCTCGGCGGCATCGACGTGCTGGTCTCCAACGCCGGCGCCATGGCGCAGGGCGCCGACCCGGACTCATGGAGGAAGAACTTCGAAGTCGACGTCCTCGGCGCGGTGAACGCGTTCGATGCGGCCGAGCCGTTTCTCAAGGAGGCTGCGGCGAAGAATGGCGATGCGGCCTTCGTGCTGATCGCTTCGGTGTCGGCGGCGGTGGCGGAAATGGCGGACTCCTACGGACCGATGAAGGCAGCCCTCATCCACATGGCCAAGGGCCTTGCACGTCAGCACGCGTCGATCGGTCTGCGCGTGAACGTCGTCTCGCCGGGCATGGTCTATTTCAAGGGCGGCGTGTGGCACATGGTGGAAACCAACATGCCCGACTTCTTCAAGAAGCAGATCGCGCGCAATCCCACCGGCCGCTGCGCGACGCCGCAGGCAGTGGCGAACGCAGCGGTGTTCCTCGCGAGCCCGGTCTCGTCCTACACCACCGGCGTCAACCTGCTGGTGGACGGCGCCATTTCGAACCGCGTGAACTTCTAGGCGCGGCTCACTTCGGTCCGCCGCCGAGGCGGTTGATCGGCAGCTTCAGATAGCGCTGCCCGTCGCTTTCGGGCGGCGGCAGCGCGCCGGCGCGGATGTTGACCTGCAACGACGGCAGGATCAGCACAGGCGGTGCGAGCGTGGCGTCGCGCGCGCGACGCATTTCGACGAACGCATCTTCCGTCACGCCTTCATGCACGTGCACGTTCCGCGCGCGCTGTTCTGCGACCGTTGATTCCCACGCCGGCTTGTCGCGACCCGCCGGCAGATAGTCGTGGCCGGTGAAGATGCGCGTCTGCGGCGGCAGATCGAGAATGCGGTGGATCGAGCGATAGAGCGCCGCCGCGTCGCCGCCGGGAAAGTCCGCACGAGCCGTGCCGTAGTCCGGCATGAACACCGTGTCGCCGACGAAAGCCGCGTCGCCGATGACGAAAGTGATGCACGCGGGCGTGTGACCGGGCGTGTGCAGGACATGGACGTCGAGCGCGCCGAGCGCGAAGTGCTCATCGTCGGCGAAGAGCGCATCGAACACTGCGCCGTCGCTGGCGGTTTCCTCGATGTGGAAGAGGCTGCGGAACGCCTTCTGCACTTCGGTGATACGCGCGCCGATGCCGACCTTCGCGCCCGTCTTCGTGCGCACATAGTCGGCCGCCGAGAGGTGATCGGCGTGCGCGTGCGTGTCGAGCGCCCATTCGATCTTCAGGCCCTTGTCGGCAGCCGCCTTCAGCACCGCATCGACGGAGGTCGAGGCGAGGTGGGCCGCCTTGGGCTCGTAGTCGAGGACCGGATCGATGATCGCGGCGGCCTTCGTGGCGGGGTCGGAGACCAGATAGGTAACGGTGGCCGTCTGCGGATCGAAGAAGGCCTGGACGTCGGGGGAGACGGGCATGGGAGGGCTCCGGGGGCTAGTGATGGCTTCTATATATGAGTACTTGCTAATTCAGCAATAGCTAATATATAGGCGACATGCTTGCTCTGACCCGCGCCGACCGCACCGCCTTCGAGGCCAGCGCCGCCACCACGCTCTTGCGGGCGCTGGCGAACGAACGCCGTCTGGTGATCCTATGCCAGCTTGGCGAGGGGGAAATGAGCGTAGG
>JAWXBS010000013.1:0-3542 GCA_034440275.1 Alphaproteobacteria bacterium | reverse complement strand
CCGCCCCCCAGCCCCCGCCCGCGAGGGGCGGAGGAGTCTCAACCCGTTGCGCCAAGAAGTTGATGTTCGCATCGCAAGGATCGCGCAAATCCATGCGCGCCATGAATCATCCGCGCAGAAATAGGCGCACAAACGCCCGCAGATTGAGGGATTTAAAAGAATCTATCCGACCGGGTCAGAACCCGTGAAATCATGCCGGCCTTGAAGGAAAGGAGGTCGCGCATGAAAGTCGTTCGTTCGAAAATCACTCAACAGCAAATCGCTGAAACCGTGCGCGACCTGCGCCTGTGGTTTGTGGAGTTCGTCGCGTGGATCGCGGCGTATGTGCCCATGCCCGCAAGCGTGCGCCGCTACATGCGCGACGAGATCCATCGCGCGCGGCGTGACATCCGCCTCACCATCGCGCTCGCGATGATCGCAGGGATGAGCGTTCCCGTCACACAGCGCTGGACATCGCGTCCACGCGGACCGGCGCCCGGCTGGCGCATGCAACGTCGCCGCATGAACATCATGAAGATCTACACGCGCGGGATTCGCCTGCGCACGATCGCCGACATGCGGCGCGTGCTGGAGAATTTCGACAAGGTCGTCGCCCGCGCGAAGAAGCGCCTGCCGAAGCGCATGAAGATCGCCGGGCTCGTGCTGACGCGCGCGCCGGCGCTGGTGGTGGCTACTTGCGCACCCGCACCTGCCGCCGAAGCCGCAGACACGTCATGACCCGTGAAACCGGATCGCGCAGCTCCTGCTGCGCACACCCTTGTTCAAATCACGCGAGATTCTTCGGAGTCTGGCGGCGCGACCGCTTGCTCAATCCACAATGATGCGGTTCGGCGCGCGGATGGCATCGGGGGACTGGTTGAGCGCGAGGAGCTCGGCGAGGAGAGACAATACGGACGAGGAACGATCCCCTGCCGCAGGATCGTCGGCGCACTGGCCTTCGGGCGTCGCCTGCGGACAGGCGCGGTTCACCGGCGGACCGGCGAAAAAGCGTTGGCCGGCGTAGTTCACGCTCGCTGCGAAATAGAGATGCGGGTCACGCGGCGCGGCGCGGTCGGCGTCGGCTTTCGGCAGGATGCGGAACAGCGGCACGCCGCGCTCGGAACGCAGCCCCGCCGCGAACACCGTGAGCCGTGCGTCCATCGGCGCGCCTTCGCCGGACGTGGTGACCGCAGGTCGCATCAGTTCGCCGACGTAGAAGACCATGTCGTCGAACGAGCGCAGCGAGAGCACGAAGCTCGATCCGCCGACGACGAAGCGCGGTTCGCAATTTTTCTGCTCGCGCGCAGCCATCAACGGCGACGGCGCGCCGTACGCATCGACGAGGCCGCACACGGGCGCGGCGCCCGGTCGTTCACGATCGGGGCTGCGCTGGGAAACGTCGGCGAGAAAGCGGCGCGCCTCGACGACGAAGGCGCAGCGGCGCGGATCGGCGCCTTCGCGACAATCGTCGCGCAGCAGCGTGGCGTCGTTGACAAATTCGGTCACCGTCGGCGTGCCGCCCTCGACGGGATCGATGCGCGTGATCTTCTCGACCATCAGGAAGAGCAGCAGGTCTCGCGACCAGCCGCTGCGCCAGTAGTGCTCGAAGACGTTCGACGGCGTCGGCAGGAAGACAGTGCGCGTGAGCGTCTCCGCCGACAGCGGTTGCACTGCGTAGCTCGGCCGGCTCTGCGTCTGGCGCTCGATGCCGAAATTGCCGAAGCCCCAGGGCGATCCGCCCTCCCCGAGCGGCGCGCCGCCGATGCCGAAGTTTTCGCGGTAGCTGAGGCCCGGCGCATCCTGGATGCCGGACATGGAGAGGTAGTAGCGGGGCTGGCGGTCTCTCGCGCGCAGGATGTTGAGCAGGATCTGGCCGGAGACGGCCCGCGCATAGGCCTCGTTGAACGCCACCGCGTCGTCGGCGATCTGGCGTGCGAGGCCCTCGCTGCGCATGGGGTTGACCGGCGTTGTGCCGCAAGCGCTCACAAAAAGAAGCGCGCCCGCCGCCCATCCGCGCAACACCCGCCGCATTTGCCTGCTCCCGCGCCGCGCGCTTGCTTCGCCCGCGCCGCTAGCCTAGCTCGCCCCCGAACGCCCGCACACCGGGCGCCCGCCACGAAAGAAACCTCACATGCAGCGGCTCCTCGAAGGCTACCGCGCGTTCCGCGCCAAACGCTGGCCGTACGAAAAGGCGCACTACGAAGAACTGTCGGAGGGCCAGCGCCCCTCCTTCCTCGTCATCGCCTGCTGCGACAGCCGGGTCGACCCCGCCACCATCTTCGACGCGAGGCCTGGCGAGCTCTTCATCATCCGCAACGTCGCCAATCTCGTGCCGCCCTACGAACCAGGCGCGGGGCTCCACGGCACCTCCGCGGCGATCGAGTTCGCGGTGCGCAAGCTCGAGGTGGAAACCATCCTCGTCATGGGTCACGCCCAGTGCGGGGGCTGCATGGCGGCGCTGGACCACACCATCTCGCAGGACATGGTCTTCCTCCAACCATGGGTGGCGCTGCTGGAACCCGCGCTCGAACGTTGCGCGCACGAGGCCGACCCGCTCACAGCGCTCGAACGCGAGAGCGTGAAAGTCTCGTTAGAAAACCTCCGCAACTTCCCCTTCATCGCCGAAGCCATCGAGAAACGCGGGCTGAAACTTGAAGGCGCCCGCTTCGGCGTCGCCGACGGTAAGCTCGAGCTTCTCGATCAGTCCACCGGAGCCTTCCAATTCGTAACGTAAACAAGTGCTGTAGGGGCTACTGTTCCGCGGCGCCGTTCGTGCTATCCACAACCGCACTTGGGTGAGGGCTCGGCGGGAGCGGCTATGTCGGACGTCTATGTAGCCTTCGTGCGCGATGACCAGCCGTTCGCGGAAGCGCTCGCGGTCGCGATGCAGGGATCGGGATTCACCGTGTCACGGTCGTCGTCCGTCGTGGACGCGATCGGCGAATGCGCAGCGATCGTCGTGCTGTGGACGCCGGCGGCCGCACGCTCGAAACTCTTTGTGGATGCAGCGGACCGTGCGTTTCGCTCGGGCAAGATGGTGCTCGCACGCATGGGCTCCGATCCGCTGCCGCCGATGTTCGCCGGAACCGAAGCGCACGCGCTCTCGCGCTGGACCGGCGACCCGGAATCCCAGGACATCGACTCCATCGTCTTTCACGTCGACCGCCTCGTGAGCCGCGCGCGTCTCGCTTCGGGCGGGCGTCCCGTTCCGGAACAGTCCGAAGCCGCCCCGCCCCCGCGCGGCGTGGTGCATCGCTTTCCGTCCGGCGGCGGCGCTGCTGCGGCACGCGCCCGTCCCGCCGATCAACCGCAGCCGACCATGGCGCGCGCCGCAGCGCCCGCCGATCCGCTGGCGGAGGAGGCAGCCTACTGGCGCCAGATCCAGCACTCGAACAATCCGGGCGACTTCTACGCCTACCTCGAACGCTTCGGTCGGGGCGGCACGTTCGCCGAACTCGCGGAAGCCCGCATCGGCGCGCTCGGCGCCCGCTCGGCGCCCGCCCCGCATCAGCCGTCGGCCTACCAGCCGCAACAACCGCCGCCGATGCAGCACGCGCCGCAGT
>JAWXBS010000012.1:0-23626 GCA_034440275.1 Alphaproteobacteria bacterium | reverse complement strand
GCCGCGCCCCGGTTCACATGCGCTTCGCCGAGGTCGGGCCGCCAGGAGATGGCGCGGTCGAAGTCGGTGAGGGCCTTGCCGGCGTCGCGGCGCAGGAGGTGGATGACGCCGCGATTGACGACGGTGGCCGCGCGGTCGCGGGCCGACAGTTCCTGGCCGGAGATGGCGCTGTCGCAATCGAGGATGGCGCTGAGGTCGGTGCGGCCATTGCTGGCGGCGTCGTAGCACGCGCGCGCGTCGCCGCCGCCGATGACGCTGGATGCGCCATGGGCATGACCGTGCAGCGCAAAGAGGATGACCGCGGCGGACGCGGCGACGATGACGAGTGACGTGAGGCGCATGGCGTGACTCCCTGCCGAACGGGAACTCTACGCCCGATCACCGAGACCGCGAAGTCCCGACACGTCGCCTTACCTATTATTGAGACGACTACTGCTGGCCGATGGCGGCGGGGCGTTCCCCGAGCTGTGCGGCGAGACGTTCGCGGCGACCCCGGACGAACCGGGCGAGTTCGGCTTCGGCGGGACCCCAGTCTGGCTGGATGGTGAGCGCGGTGTTGTAGTCCTCGTAGGCGCCGCGCACGTCGCCGAGGGCTTCACGCGCCGCACCCCGGTTGAAATAGGCCTTGTGCGGGTAGCGGACGCCGAGACCCAGCGCCTGGGTGATGGCGGCCACGGCCGGGCCGGGCCGGCCGGCGATCACGAGGGCCGCGCCCCGGTTCTGGTGGGCTTCGGCGTGCTTGGAATCGATGGCGATGACGGCGTCGAAGTCGGCCAGCGCCAGTTCCCCGGCCCGGCGGCGCAGGTGGATGGCGCCCCGGTTGATCAGGGTGGCGATGCGGTTGGCGCGGCTGAGACGTTCCGAGCCGATGGCGCGGTCGCATGCGGCGATGGCGTCATCGTCGAGCCGTCCGGCGGCGGCGGCGGCGGCGCATTCCCCCGAGGCTGGCGCGCCGACCATGGTGCTCGCGCCCTTGTTGCGCTCCTGACGGTCGGAAGGGGCGTCGTCGCCGATCCCGGCGGCGAACGCCGTCGCGCCCAAGGCCCCGGCGAGAACCACGCCGGCGAAAAGAGAGGGGAGAAAGCCAGCCGCCCGGACCTTCTCCGAACGCCTTGGAATGGCGTATCGGACCATGCTAGCACCCCTTGTTACCGGCGGTTGTGAGCGTTGTGAGACGTGGTTGTACATTAGTGCGACATAACTGCGTGGCGGATGGTCATGTCGGACGGCGAAGTATAAGTCGCGAATGAAATCACCGCCAGACTTGTGGGCGGTTCTTACGGTTACGAGCGCTTAAGGAGGCGGAGCGCGTGAAGAGGGGTTGGATCGGGTCGGCGCTTGCGCAGGCCCTTGTCTATACGTTCGTCGCCGGCGGGATCGCCGCGGCGCAAACCGTGACCGGTCCGGTCGACGGCGCCATCGGCTTGCAGCCGGCGGCGACGGAGATCGCGCAGGACATCGCGAACTTCCACACGCTGCTGCTCTGGATCATCACGGCGGTCACGCTCTTCGTACTGGCGCTGCTGATCTACGTGATGGTGCGCTTCAACAAGAGCGCCAATCCGACGCCGAAGAAGTTCACGCACAATCTCACCGTGGAGGTCGTGTGGACCGTCGTGCCGGTGCTGATCCTCGTCGGCATCTCGCTCTTCTCGTTCCCGCTGCTGTTCAAGCAGGAGCAGATTCCGGAAGCGGGGCTGACCATCAAGGCGACGGGCAATGCCTGGCGCTGGGACTATTCCTACCCCGACCAGGGCGTGGACATCACGTCGCTGCCGCTGAACGAGGCAGACGCCAAGGCGCAGAACCGGCCGTTCCGCATGGCGGTCGACGAGCCGATGTACGTGCCCGCCGGCGTCAACGTGCGCATGCTGGTCACCTCCAACGACGTGATCCACGCGTTCTCGGTGCCGTCCTTCGGCATCAAGGAAGACGCCGTGCCGGGGCGCATCAACGAGACGTGGTTCAACGTCCCGAAGGAAGGGATCTACTACGGCTTCTGCCAGGAGCTCTGCGGCATGCTGCACGGCTTCATGCCCATCGAGGTGCGGGTGGTGAGCCCGGCGGAATTCGACCGCTGGATCCAGTCCAAGGGCGGACAGCTTGCGAGCGCGGCGACCGTGATCGAAGCACCGACAACGCCTGCCGCAGCGCCGCCCGCTGAACCGGCTGCGGCGCCCGCGCCGACAGCGCCCGCGACGCCCGGCTGAACGTATTCCAGGAAGCGACGACCATGGCGACCAACACGACCGCACACGCCGACGAACACGCGCACGACCACGATCACCGGCCCAGCCCGTATGATCCGCGCCGGTGGCTGTTCTCCACCAACCACAAGGACATCGGCACGATGTACCTGATCTTCGCGATCATCGCGGGATTGGTGGGCGGCATACTGTCGGGTCTGATCCGCTGGGAGCTGGCGCAGCCGGGCATCCAGATCTTCTGGGGCATGGCGGAAGCGGGCAATCTCGGCACCGACAAGATGTTCTCGGTGGCGATGGCCGACGGCAGCCACAAGGCGATCTTCGGCAACGAGCACAGCTACAACGTCATGGTGACGATGCACGGCCTGATCATGATCTTCTTCATGGTCATGCCGGCGATGATCGGGGGCTTCGGCAACTGGTTCGTCCCGCTGATGATCGGCGCGCCGGACATGGCGTTCCCGCGCATGAACAACATCTCCTTCTGGCTGTTGCCGTTCTCGTTCGCGCTCGCGACGATCTCGATGCTCGTGCCGGGCGGATCGATGGGCGCGGGCTTCGGCGGCGGCTGGACGCTCTATGCGCCGCTCTCGACGAGCCAGCAGCTGCACGGCGGCCCGTCGATGGACCTGCTGATCCTGTCCCTGCACATCGCGGGCGTCAGCTCGGTGCTCGGCGCGATCAACTTCATCGTGACCATCTTCAACATGCGCGCGCCGGGCATGACGCTGCACCGCATGCCGCTGTTCGTGTGGTCGATCCTGGTGACGGTGTGGCTGCTGCTGCTGTCGCTGCCGGTGCTCGCCGGCGCGATCACCATGCTGCTGACGGACCGCAACTTCGGCACCAACTTCTTCAACGCCGCAGGCGGGGGCGACCCCGTGATGTACCAGCACCTGTTCTGGTTCTTCGGCCACCCGGAAGTCTACATCCTCATCCTGCCCGGCTTCGGCATCGTTTCGCAGATTGTGTCGACGTTCTCGAAGAAGCCGGTGTTCGGCTATCTCGGCATGGCCTACGCGATGGTTTCCATCGGCGTGATCGGCTTCATCGTGTGGGCGCACCACATGTACACGGTGGGCATGGGCCTTGAACTCGAGGCCTACTTCGTCGCCGCGACCATGATCATCGCCGTCCCGACGGGCATCAAGATCTTCTCGTGGATCGCCACCATGTGGGGCGGCTCCATCGACCTGAAGGTGCCGATGCTGTGGGCGATCGGCTTCATCTTCCTGTTCACCCTCGGCGGTGTGACTGGCGTCGTGCTGGCGAACTCCGGCATCGATACCGTGCTGCACGACACCTACTACGTCGTCGCGCACTTCCACTACGTGCTGTCGATGGGCGCGGTGTTCGCGATCTTCGCGGGCTTCTACTACTGGCTCCCGAAGATGAGCGGCCTGAAGTACTCGGGCTTCCTCGGCGGCCTGCACTTCTGGATATTCTTCGTCGGCGTGAACATCATCTTCTTCCCGCAGCACTTCCTCGGCCTGCAGGGCATGCCGCGCCGCTACGCCGACTATCCGGAGGGCTTCGCCTACTGGAACTACGTGTCGTCGGTCGGCTACGCGATCACGGCGGTCGGTGCGCTCGTCTTCTTCTACATGCTGCTCGACATGTTCGTGATCCGTCGCCGCAAGCTCTCGGCCGCGGAAAACGCGAGCCCGTGGGGCGAAGGCGCCACGACCCTCGAATGGACGCTCTCCTCGCCGCCGCCCTTCCACCAGTTCAACGAACTGCCGGTGGTGGTGGAAGAGAAGCACCACTGAGATTGTTAAATCCTTCTCCCCCGCGAGGGGGAGAAGGTGTCGGCGAAGCCGACGGATGAGGGGGTGTCGGGCAGGACTTGGCGTCTGAACCGACACCGCACTTCATTCTGAGGGGCACCCCCTCATCCGGCCTTCGGCCACCTTCTCCCCCTCGCGGGGGAGAAGGAAAAGGAGAACAAATGACCATCGCGGCCGATCCCGCACGCAGCGCCACCTCGGGCGACTACTTCGCGCTGATGAAGCCGCGCGTGATGTCGCTTGTGGTGTTCACGGCGCTGGCCGGCTGGTTTGCAGCGCCGGGCGCCAACGACATCGTGCTGACCTTCGCGTGCGCGCTGGCGATCGCCGCCGGAGCGGGCGCGGCCGGCGCGCTGAACATGTGGTACGACGCCGACATCGACGCGAAGATGACGCGCACGCGCGTGCGACCCGTGCCGTCGGGGCGTGTGGAAGCCGCCGAAGCGCTCGGCCTCGGCGTCGTCGTCTCGGTGCTTTCCGTGGTGATGCTGGCGCTGGCGTCGAACGTGCTGGCTGCGGGCCTGCTCGCGTTCACGATCTTCTTCTACGCCGTCATCTACACGATGGGCCTGAAGCGTCGCACGTCGCAGAACATCGTCATCGGCGGTCTCGCAGGCGCGCTGCCGCCGGCGATCGCGTGGGCCGCCAAGACAGGCTCGCTCGGTCTCGATCCCGCGATCCTCGTGCTCATCATCTTCATGTGGACGCCGCCGCACTTCTGGGCGCTGTGCCTCTATCAGCGCGGCGATTACGCCGCCGCCGGCGTGCCTATGCTGCCCGTGACGCACGGCGCGAAAGCCACCCGCACACAGATCCTGCTCTATTCCCTGCTGCTCGCGCCGCTCGGCCTCGCGCCGGTGTTCACCGGTCTCGGCGGATGGCTCTACGCGGTCGTTGCGGGTCTCGGCGGGCTGATGTTCGTGACGCTCGCGCTGCGCGTGGCGCGTTCGCGCGCGGGCGATGCGGAAGGCGACGGCGGCGCGGTCTATGACGCGCGCACGGAAAACCGCCCGGCGCTGCATCTTTTCGCGTTCTCGATCCTCTATCTCTTCGCGGTCTTCGGCGCGCTGCTCGCGGAGTACGCGTTCGGTCTGCACTGGCCAGTATCTTGGCCGGTGGCGCTCTGATGACGCCGGAAGCGGAAAAGGCGCAGAAGCGGCGCAACCTCATGCTGGCGCTGGCCATCGGCGCGTTCGTGCTGCTCGTCTTCCTCGTGACCGTCACCAAGCTGCGCGACGGCATCCTCGCCGGCGGCGGGTGACATGGCCCGGAAGATGGCGGTGAGCCGCAACACACGCTGGGTTGCGATCTGCGTGACCATCGTCGGCGCCATGCTGGCGGTCGCGCTGAACGCCGCGCCCCTCTACGCGGCTTTCTGCAAGGTGACCGGCTTCGGCGGCACGACCCAGACCGCCACCAAGGCGCCGGGCCTCATCCTCGACAAGTCCATCGAGGTCCGCTTCGACGTCAACGTGCCCCCCGGCACGCCGCTCGAGTTCAGGACCGCGCAGACCAGCGAGACGCTCCGCATCGGCGAGACCGGCATAGCCCACTTCACCGTCAAGAACCTCTCCGACCGGCCCGTGAAGGCCATCGCGAGCTATAACGTCACCCCGCACACCACGGGCATCTACTTCCAGAAGCTGCAGTGCTTCTGCTTCGAGGACATGGTCTTCCAGCCGGGCCAGACCCTCGACCTGCCCGTGATCTATTTCATCGACCCGGACATCGTGAAGAACCGCGACACCCGCGACGTCCACACGATCACGCTGAGCTACACGTATTACGAACAGGCGGGCGGCTAAACTGACGCAACCTGCGGCGGGCTCCGGCGCTTGGCGGGGCGGGCGACGCGGGCTAAACCACCCCGACCTTCACGGGCCCAACCCTTCCGGCGAGAGACCATGGCATCCCACGGCGACGTCAAGCACGACTACCACCTTGTGGACCCGAGCCCCTGGCCGATCGTCGGGTCGATCTCGCTGTTCGTCATGGCGCTGGGCGCCGTGGTCTGGATGAAGGGCCTCGGCGAGGCCAGCATCCTCGCCGCGAAGAACCCGATCCTCTTCTATGTCGGTTTCGCGGGCGTCCTCGGCACCATGATCGGCTGGTGGAGCGACGTGATCAAGGAAGGCCAGCAGGGTCACCACACGCCGGTGGTCGACATCCACATGCGCTACGGCATGATCCTCTTCATCGCGTCGGAAGTGATGTTCTTCGTGGCCTGGTTCTGGGCCTACTTCGAAATGTCGATCTTCCACGAGGCGCGCTCCGCGTGGACGATCGCGGGCGATCCTGAGGTGATGAAGGCGTGGGCGCACTGGCCGCCGCCGAACGTGGAGACGTTCGACCCCTTCCACCTGCCGCTGATCAACACGCTGGTCCTGCTGCTGTCGGGCACCACCGTGACGTGGGCGCACCACGCGCTGCAGACCGGGGACCGCAAGGGCGCCATGTGGGGCCTCATCCTCACGGTCGCGCTCGGGAGCCTCTTCACCTATGTGCAGTTCGGCATCGAATATCCCGAAGCCGGCTTCCAGTTCGGCAATACGGGCGACACGACGACGGCCAACCTCTACGGCTCGACCTTCTTCATGGCGACGGGCTTCCACGGCTTCCACGTCATCATCGGGACGATCTTTCTTGCGGTCTGCCTGATCCGCCTGCTGGCCGGCCAGTTCACGCCGCAGAAGCACTTCGGGTTCGAGGCGGCGGCCTGGTACTGGCACTTCGTCGACGTGGTCTGGCTCTTCCTCTTCGCGTTCGTGTACGTGACGCCGAAGCTGGCGATGGAAGGCTAGAGCCATGGCGGACGTCGGCGCGGCCATACGCGCGGGCGTCCTCGGGCGCTGCCCCAAGTGCGGGCGGGGCAAGCTCTACGCGTCGTACCTGAAGATCGCCGAGCGGTGCGCGTCCTGCGGCGCCGACTTCACCATGGCCGACAGCGGCGACGGGCCGACCGTCTTCGTCATCCTGATCGTCGGCGCGATCGTCGTGCCGCTCATTGTCGTGCTGCAGTTCGCGTTTCACTGGCCGGTGTGGGCGGTCGGGCTTGCGGGGCTGATCGCCACCCTCGCGCTCACCTTCGCGCTCCTGCCGGTGTTCAAGGGCGTGCTCTTCACGCTCCAGTGGGCGCACGGCGCGCGCGAGGGGCGGATGGAGGACTGAGCGAGCGATGCGCATCCGCCTCAAGCCGCTGCCCGTGATGACCGCCTGCGCGATTGCGGCGTTCATCGTGCTGATTGTGCTCGGAAGCTGGCAGTGGGGCCGTTACGGCGAGAAGCGCTTCCTCGCCGACACGACCATCGACGACGTCGCGCTCGCGCCCTTCACCGTCGCCGAGGGCGGCCCGCATCTTGTCTACGGCGTACGCGACGGCCAGCCGGGCTGGCGCGTCTTTCAGCCGATCCGCTACGGCGATGTGTCGATCTTCGTGGACGTGGCCCACGTCGCAGGTTCTGCGCCGCCGGACTGGCGCACGGTCGCGACGCCGCAATCGCTCACAGGCGCCCGCGCCGTCACCGGCATCCCCGTCACCCCGCGCAAGCAGAGCGCCTTCGCCGCGCGCAGCGATCCTGACGCGCACGTCTGGTACCAGATCGATCTCGCAGCCATGGGCGCGAGCGCAGGGCTGGACCACGTCGAGCCGTACTATGTCGCCATGCCCTATGTCGGCGCGACGGGGCAGGCCGAGGCCAATCCCTTCGCGGGCGCGGCCGCCCTCGATCCGCTCCCGCCGGAACGACACCTCGGCTACGCCGTGACATGGTGGGGGTTGGCGGCGGCGCTCGTGGGCGTTTACTTGGCCTTCCACGCGCGGGCGGGCCGCCTCGTCGTCACTCGCTGAAAGGCCAGATGCGTTACATCTCCACACGCGGCGAGGCCCCGGCGGTCTCGTTCCTCGATGCGATCCTGCGCGGCCTCGCGCCGGACGGCGGACTGTATGTTCCCGAAAGCTGGCCGAGCTTGCGCCCGTACCTGCGCGAAAACCGCGGCGCCATGGGCCATGCGGGGGCGGCGGCGGAAGCGCTTTATCTCTTCGCGGAAGACGATCTGAGTTTTGCGGGCGCAGCAGCGCTTGCGAACGAAGCCTATGGCCCCGAGTCGCGCTTCGCACATCCGGCGATTGCGCCGCTGAAACAGCTCGATGGTCGCACCTGGCTGATGGAGCTTTTTCACGGCCCCTCGCTCGCATTCAAGGACGTGGCGATGCAGCTCATCGGCGCGCTCTACACTGAGGCGCTCGCACGCAGCGGCGCAAGGCTCACCGTGGTGTGCGCGACGTCGGGCGATACGGGCGGCGCGGCGGTCGAAGCGCTGAAGGGTTCGGAGTCGGTCGATCTCTTTGTGATGCTGCCGAAGGGCCGCGTCTCGGAGGTGCAGCGGCGTTTCATGACCGCTTCGGGCGCGGCGAACGTCCACCCCATCCTCATCGACGGCGACTTCGACGATTGCCAGGCGATCCTGAAAGCGCTGTTCGCCGATCGCGCGTTCGCGGAAAGCGCATCGCTTTCCGGCGTCAACTCGATCTCGTGGGCGCGCATCGTCGCGCAGGCGGCGTATTTCATCACCGCGTCCTACGCGCTCGGCGGCGATGGCCCCGTGAACTTCGTGGTGCCGACGGGCAATTTCGGCGATGCGTTTGCGGGTTATGTGGCGAAGAAAATGGGCGCGCCGGTCGGGCGCATCCTGCTCGCCACCAACACCAACGACATTCTCGCGCGCACGATCGCGGCGGGCCGTTACGCGCGCGCGGCACACTCCAACGCCACCATCTCGCCAGCGATGGATATCCAGGTCGCCAGCAATTTCGAACGTCTCGTGTTCGAGTGCACCGGCCGCGATCCCGATCGCACCCGCGCACTCTACGCGGCCTTCGCGCAGTCCGGCGGTTTCGAGGTGCCGGCGCCCGCGCTCGACGCGATGCGCGAAACATTCTCGGCGGTCGCCATCAGCGATGACGAAACACGCGCGGCGATGAAGGCCGTGCATGCCAGCACGGGCGAGCTACTGTGTCCGCACAGCGCCATCGCCGCAGCCGCTGCCATGAAGGGCGCTGACGGATGGAATCCAGACGGGCCGGTCGTGCTGCTCGCCACCGCGCATCCCGCGAAATTCCCCGACACCGTGGAAGTCGCTACCGGCGTCGCGCCGCCGCTGCCTGCGCATTGCGCAACTCTCTATGATCGTCCTGAACGCGCCGACTCGCTGCCCAACGACGCCGAAGCGGTGAAGCGCTACGTGCGGGAGAGGACGCGCGCATGGCGGTGACCGAGCCAGAACTCGTCACGCTGCCCAACGGCGTGCGCATCGCGCTCGATCCGATGCCGGGGCTGGAGACGACGGCGCTTGGCGTGTGGGTGCGCGTCGGCGCGCGGCAGGAAACGCCCGAAAACAACGGCATCGCGCATCTCTTCGAGCACATGGCTTTCAAGGGCGCCGGCGGGCGCGATGCGCAAGCCTTCGCCGAAGCCATCGAAAATGTCGGCGGCTATCTCAACGCCGGCACCGGTTACGAGCGCACGTCCTACACCGCGCGCGTCGTACGTGAGCACGCGCCGTTCGCGCTCGACATGGTCGCCGACATGATCCTCGATCCGCATTGGGATGCGGAGGATCTCGAAAAGGAAAAAGGCGTCGTCGCGCAGGAGCGCGGTGAAGCGTTCGACCAGCCCGACGACCGCGTCTTCGAGCTGCATCAGCAGACGGTGTTCCCCGGGCAGCCGCTGGGGCGTCCCATTCTTGGTCTAGAAGAAACGGTCGGCGCCGTGACGGTCGATGACCTGCGCGCGTTCCGCGATCGCTACACCACGCCCGACAACGTCGTCCTTTGCATCGCCGGCGGCTACGATCGCGACGCCATCATCGAAGGCGCCTCGCGCCGCTTCGGCGCGCTAGCAAAATCCGTAGCGCCCGAGTCCGACAGCGCGGCGCCCGTGCGCGGCGAGAGTGGCGAAAGTCGCAAGCTCGAACAGGCGCATCTCGTCTTCTCCACCATCGGCCCGAAGGCGGGCGCCGATGAAGCGACTGCGGCGTGGATCCTCTCGGAGATCTTCGGCGGCGGCATGGCCTCGCGCCTCTTCCAGGAAGTGCGCGAGAAGCGCGGCCTCGTCTATGCGATCCACTCTTTCATGGATGCGTATGAGGACGCCGGCCGCATGGGCGTCTATGCGGGCTGCGAAGCCAAGAAGGCCAAGGAGGTCGCGGCCTGCGTGGCGGATGCGCTCCAAGCGCTCGCACATGGCGGCCCGACCGACGCCGAAATGGCGCGCGCGAAGGCCGTCGTGTCGGCGCAGATGCTGATGGGGGCGGAGGCGCCGCTGGCGCGCGCCGAGAGCCGCGCGGCGCAGGTGTTCCTGCGCAACCGCCTCGTGCCGTTCTCCGAACTGCGCGCGCGCATCGACGCGGTGAACGCCGACGATGTACGTCGTGTGGCGGAAGCTGCACTCGCCGGGCCGTTCGCGGCCACGGTTGTGGGTCCGAAGGCGGGGCTTGCGGCGGCGAGCGCGTTCACGGCGAAGATGGTCTGATGGCGTTTCTGAAATCCGACGATGGCCTGCGCCGCATCGAAGGCAAGAGCGTCTATCTGCGCGCGCCCGAAGCGCGCGACTATCAGGAGTGGGCGGAGCTGCGCGAAGCGAGCCGCACCTTCCTCACGCCGTGGGAGCCCACCTGGCCAGACGACGACATCTCGCGCGGTAGTTTCCGCTACAAGCTGCGCCGCTACACCGAAGACGCACGCGATGGCCGCGCCTATGCCTTCTACATCTTCCGCAGCGAGGACAGCGCGCTCGTCGGCGGCGCCACGCTGAGCCGCGTGCAGCGCGGCGTCGCGCTGTCGTGTTCGCTCGGCTACTGGATCGGCGCGCCGTTCCAGCGGCAGGGGTTCACAAGCGCTGGCGTGCGTGCGCTGGCGCGCTACGCGTTCGATGATCTGGGCCTCCACCGCGTCGAAGCCGCCTGCCAGCCCGACAACGCGCCCTCGCGCGCGCTGCTGGCGAAGGTGGGATTCACAGAGGAAGGCTTTGCGCGCGCCTATCTCAAGATTAACGGCGACTGGCGCGATCACGTCCTGTTCGGTCTCGTGAAGGGCGATCCCATTCGCTGACTCTGGCTGTCGCCGACAAATGGCGCCATGACGATTCCATGTCCGACCGCGAAGCCCTTTTCCGCGACATCGAGAACGCGCTCGCCACCGACGCGTTCGAGCCTGCGTTCCAGCCCGTCGCGCATCTCAGCGACGGCGCGATCGCGGGCTTTGAATCGCTCGCCCGCTGGCGGCGCGCGCCGGAAGTGCTGATCGAGCCCGCCGTCTTCATGGAAGAAGCGATGGCGCGCGATCTCGTGGGCCGCATTTCGCAACGCATCATGCGTGCGGCATGCGCAACGATGGCGCGTTGGCGGACCGACGGGGTGGACGGCGTCTTCTTCTCGGTGAACGTAGCGGGTCGCGATCTGGAGCGTGCGGATTTCGTCGATGAAGTCTTCGGCGTGATCGAGGGCGCGGGCATTCCGGCATCCTGCATCAAGATCGAAGTCACCGAACAGCAGGTGCTGCATGATCCGGCTCTTGTCGGGCGCCAGCTTGCGCGGCTGCGCGAAGCGGGCGTGAAAATCCTGTTCGACGATTTCGGCTCGGGTTTTTCGTCGTTCACCTGGCTCACGCGCCTGCCGGCGGATGCGCTCAAGTTCGACCAGACCATCATCGATCCCATTGTGGAACGCGGGACGCACTACAAGATCGTCGCCGCCATGATCCCGCTCGCGCACGATCTGGGGCTCGAAACCATTGCGGAGGGCGTTGAGACCGAAGCGCAACGCGATCTGCTGGCGGCCCTCGGTTGCGACTTCGCGCAGGGGCACTTCTACGCGAAAGCGTTGGGAGAAGCGGGCGCGCGGGCGATGGTGAGCGCGCGCGGCTGACGCAGCCAGATCGCCGCATTGCCTCCGTATCCGGCGCGGCGCATGAACGCCGACCATGACAGCGGCCCTCGATACACCTTCACAGAAGACCGGCGGCGCGTTGCTCGCGCTGTTCCTCGTCGTCTTCGTGTCGATGACGGGCTTCGGGGTGCTGGTGCCGATCACGCCGTTCTTCGGGCTCTATATGGGCGCCGACGCGGGGCAGATCACCATTGCGATGGGCGCCTATTCGCTGGGACAGCTCGTGGCGGCGCCGCTGTGGGGAAGGCTTTCCGATCGCTATGGCCGACGGCCCGTGCTCATCATCACGCTCGCGCTCACTGCCGTTTCCTATCTCGTGCTGGCGCGCGTGGAGACCATCTTCGCGTTCGGTTTCGTGCGCTTCGCGGCGGGATTGGCGGCGGGCAACATTGGCGCGGCGTTCGCTTCGGCCACCGACATTTCGACGCCTGCGACGCGCGCACGTGCGATGGGCGTCGTCGGCGCCGGTTTCGGCCTGGGCTTCATCGTCGGTCCCGCGATTGGCGGGTTGATCGCAGGGCAGAGTCCGGACGCAGCCGACTTTGCGCGCGTGTGCTACGTGGCGTGCGCGCTGGCCGGGGTGTCGGCTGCTGTGGCGTTTTTCCTGCTGAAGGAGACGCGTCCGCACGATCTGCCGTCGCGCAAGCCCGGACAATTCCGTGCGCTCTTCTCACGCAGCGTGCTTGTGCAACTCGTTGGCGCGACTTTGCTCGGCGTGACAGCGCAGGCGATGCTGGAAACGTCGTTCGGATTGTGGGCCGACGAGAAGCTCGGCTGGGGGCCGCCGGAGATCGGCGTCAATCTCGGCGCGCTAGGACTGGTCGCGGCGTTGCTGCAGGGCATGGGGGCGGGACCGCTGGCGAAGCGCTTCGGCGAAGCACGGCTGCTCGTCGTCGGCTATGCGCTCTATGCGAGCGGTTTCCTGTTGATCGCCGTCGCTGATGCGCCAGTGCTGGCGATCCTCGCGGTGACCATGCTCGGCATCGGCGCGGGCCTGATCGGGCCGAGCGCGCAATCGCTGATCAGCCAGCAGGCGGCGGACGACGAACGCGGCGCGGTGCTGGGCTTCCAGCAGTCGGCGTCCTCGCTCGGGCGCGTGATCGGGCCTTTGCTCGCGGGGCCGCTGCTGCATCACTACGGTCTGGCCACGCCGTACGTGGTCGCGAGCGTGATGTGCGCGGGCGCGCTGGCGCTCGCCTGGTCGTCGACGCGAAAACGCGCCTAGGCCTTCATCTGCCCTAGCTCTTCATTTGCTGGGGATCGTAGTAGAAGCGTTCCGTCTGGATGCGGTCTTGCGCCCAAGTCTGGAACGCGAGTTCGTCGATCTTCATCACCGTGTCGTCGGCGCGTGTAAACTCGAACACCCAGTGGATCACCACGCGGTCGCCGTCGATGAAGACGGCATCGGGAGGATGGGTGAGGACGTGCTTGTGGCGCGCCAGCATCGCGCGTTCGCCTGCGGCCAGCGCATCGCGGCCCGCGCGCGGCGGCGTGAGGTTCTCCTGCATGGAAGCGTCCTCATGGTAGAATTCCTCGATGGCTTCGGCGTGCGCGCCGGAAACGACACGGGCGATGAACTGTTCGACGCGTTCACGGGTCGGCATAATTTTCCCTAGCGGTTGAGCATGTCGGCGGCCCAATGGCCCGCTTCGGCGATGGCGTCGCGCGCGCCGGTCGAGATCGCCGTCATGTTGAAGAATCCATGCACCTGCGAGGCGTAGTTGCGATGCGTGACGGCGACGCCGCACGCAGCGAGCTTGTCGCCATAGGCCACGCCCTCGTCGAGCAGGGGATCGAAGCCGGCGGTGACGAGATAGGCGGGCGGCAGGCCGAAGAGATCGTTTTCGAGGATGGGCGAACAGCGCGTGTCGAGCGCGTCTTCGCGGGTGCGCAGGTACTTGTCGCGGAAGAAGTCCTGTGCGGCCTGCGTGAGGAAATAGCCTTCCTTCAGGCGGATCTGCGATGGCGTGAGCTGAAGGAACTGCGTGCACGGATAGATGAGCATCTGCGCGCGCAACGCCGCGCCGCCGCGCTTCTTGGTTTCCTGCGCGACGACCGCCGAGAGACATCCGCCCGCGCTGTCGCCCGCCACCATGATGCGGTCGGCGTCGAAACCGATGGCGTCGGCGTGCGTCGCCGCCCATTGCGTCGCGGCGTAGGCGTCTTCCGGCGCCGCAGGAAACTTGTGCTCTGGCGCGAGGCGATAGGCCACCGACAGCACGCGTACGCGCGCGGAATCCGCGAGCCGTCGACACAGCATTTCATGGCTGTCGAGATCGCCGACGGTGAAGCCGCCGCCGTGGAAGTAGATGATGCCCGGCCCGTGGTCGGCGCCGACGGCGTAGGGAACGTAGAGGCGCGCATCGAGCGGGCTTTCGGCGCCCGCGACCTTCACCGCCCGCGTCTCCAGCATGACCGGCGCGTCGGCTTCCAGCGCGTGCGCCTGCTTCCAGAACATGCGCCGCACTTCCTCGACGGAACTGCGCCAGTCGAAGCCGGGTTTTTCGCGCAGCTTGTCGAGATAGGACTGGAGGCGCGGGTCGAGTTGGATCATTGGGGCATTCTACATGAGCGCCCAGAGCATTCCAGCGTTGGCCGGCGCGATGGCGGAGGTCTGCGGATGCGACTATGGGTCATGGTGCTCGCGTTCTTCGGCGCGATCTTCGGAGCGGAAAGTCCGGCCCAAGAGGCAGTCATGGCGCGCGAAACGCTCGACCAACGCATGACGGCGATGATGCCATACGCCGATATCGTGAAACCGCAGGGCGCGGGGCCGTTTCCCGTCGTCGTGCAGATGCACGGTTGCGGCGGCAAGAAGTCGTTTCAGGCGACGTGGGCGCTAGAAGCGCAAAAGGCGGGCTGGGCGGTCATCGTGCTGGACAGCTACGCCCATCGCGGCATCTCCCGTCTTGGAGCCTACGCACGCGTCTGCACTGGAACGCATCTGTGGGGCCGGGAGCGCGCAGGCGATCTTTACGCGGCGCTGGAGTGGGCGCGTCGTCAGCCGTGGGCGGACGCCAGTCACATGGTTGCGGCGGGATGGAGCCATGGCGGGTGGAGCGTGCTGGATGCGCTTTCACTTGAGCCGGGCGCGGAAATGGCGGGCGCGACAAAGCTCGACGGCCTGCCCGCAGAACCGCTTGCCGGCGTTGTCGGCGCGTTTCTTGTCTATCCGTATTGCGGGTATGGCTGTGTCGCGCGTCGCAAGGGATTGCGTTTCGACGCGCGGCCTGTAGGGCTGCTCGGATCAGACGACATGATTGTCGGCGCCGAAGGCCTGCGTCGGACACTGTCGACGCTGCCGGCGCCCACGCCGATCGAGATCGAATGGCTGGAAGGCGCAACGCACGCCTTCGACGAGCCCGATGCAAAAGACCTGCGCGTGCGCTATTCGCCGGAAATCACCACGCACGCGCATCGTCTGTATCGGGCGTATCTGGAGAGCGTCCGCCGCTGACGCGGCTCAATGCTCCTGCATCAGTTCCTTCTTGCGCGCGGCCATTTCCGTGCCGAGGATTTCAAGATCGATGTCGCTCTTGCGCATCTGGGCGAACATGCCGCCCTTTTCCTCTTCTTCCTCAACGTGGTGCGCGATGATCTCGCTGAGCACCTTCATCTTGGCGTCGTAGAAGTCTTCGCCGGGGGACATTTCCTCGATCTCGCCGATGAGCTTCCTGGCGACATCATGCTCGATGATGGCCTCGTCGTTCATGTCTTCTTCGCCGGTCGCTTCGAGGAAGGCCGGGTAGAAGATTTCTTCCTCGATCTCGGTGTGCACGCGCAGGGCCTTGCAGATCTTGGCGGCGAGTTCGCCCTTGCGCTCGTCGCTGCGGGAGGACCCGAATGCTGCAAACCACTTCTCCACGTCGCGGTGATCGGCCTCGAGAAGCGCCACGGCATCAATGCCTTTGCGGCCGGCGGGCTTTTTGGCGGCGACCTTGGCGGGCGACTTCTTGCGGGTTTCGGTCTGCTTTGCGACAGCCATGATGGTTCTCCGGGGATGGTGGTTCCCGGCATGAACAGGCGCTTGAACCAGTGGTTCCGGCGCAGGCACCATTTCGCTGTTGTTGCGAGGCGTTCGCGCGTCAGCCGGCTGCAGCCTGCGCGGCGAGCATGGCGTCATGGCGTTCGACGATCCGGGGCCACAGCGTTGCGGCCTCGGGCGCATCCAGGTCGAATACCTCGCGCAGCGTGCGCGTGTAGGCGCCGGCGTCCGGTATCTCCTCGCGCGTTACGCCGGCAGGAGTGACGCGCTTGAGCACCTTGTTCACGAGCATCGCCATTGCGCCGTTGCCATGCCGCTGGATCACGCCGTTGCGCATGAAGAGGGAGGAGGGATCTGTCTGCAGGAAGGCGCAGCGTTCCGCGAGTCTGGCCTCGTCGCGCACGGCGAGATTGAAGTCGAACGAACGCGCGCCGCCCTCGGCATGGTTGTGCAGCCGCCACCAGCCGTCGCGCATGTCTTCGAGGCGGAAGTCGAACACGCTCTGGCGGATCGCGGCGTCCTTCAGCGGCACGGCCTCCACGAGACCATCGCCGAAGCCCACGTCCGCAAGCCACGGCTCGTCGAGATCGACGATGAGGACGAGGTGGTTGCCTATCTGGCCGTCGCCCGCGAATTCCCGCATCACCGCGCCCGCCAGCCGCGTGACCTTGAAACCGATCGCTTCGAGCGCGGTGCCGAACACTCCGTTCATTTCGTAGCACCAGCCGCCGCGGCGACGCGTGACGATCTTGGCGAAGGCGGCGGCCGGGTCGGGCGTCGTGGGCGCGCCGAGCTGCACGTCGAGGTTCTCGTAGGGGATGGCTTCGAGGTGGGCGCGATGGAGCGCGCGCAGCGTGGCGATGTCGGGACGCGGCGTGGCGTCGAAGCCGACGCGGGAGAGGTAGGCGGATAGATTCATGCGTCCGTTGTAACGGACGCGCGGGCTCAGCCAAATCGTTGTGCGTCTGCCGTCGGGATCACCGCTGACGCTGCGGCGCGCGGCTGGTGGGGCAGCGCGAACCGCACCGCCGCCGCCGTCAGGCGATCGCGGTCCACGGGCTTTTGCATGTGGTCGCAGGCGCCGAGATCGAGCGCACGCGCGCGGTCATCGTCGATGGTCACGACCAGCACGGGCAGGACCGACGTCTGCACGCCCGTCTTGATCCGTGCGAGTACATCCCAGCCGCTCATGTCGGGGAGGTGGATATCGAGGATGACGAGATCGGGCGCGCTGGCCTCGATCATCGCCAGGCCCTCTGCGGCGTTGGTCGCAGAGCGTACGTTGAACGAAAGCCGTGAGAGCGCGCGCACGGTGAGGTCGCGGGCGGTCGGGTCGTCTTCGATCACCAGCACCACGGGGCCGGCATTGATGTTTTCTCCGGCGGATTGCGCTGCGGGCGTCGCCGCAATCGTCAGCGTAAATGTCGAGCCGAGGCCCGGCGTGGAGACGAGCGAGACATCGCCGCCCATGGCCTGAGCAAGCTTGTGCGTGATCACGAGACCGAGACCGGTGCCATCCTGCTTGCGCGTCTCGGCGCTATCGACCTGCACGAAGGGCTGGAAGAGGCGCGCCTGGTCTTCGTGCGAGATGCCGATGCCGCTATCGACGACGGCGACTTCGAGCACGGATGCGCCGCCGCGGGTCTCGATGGCCGCGCGGATGGTGACGCGTCCGTCCTTGGTGAACTTGCAGGCGTTGGTGGCGAGATTGAGCAAGCACTGCTTGAGGCGTGCGCCGTCGGTTTCGAGCGTGGGGATGCGGCCGACAATGTCGAGCACGACCTTGTTGCCGTTGCCGGCGCCGATGGGTCGCACGGTTTCTTCCACTTCCCGCAGGAGGGCAGCGACGTCGACCGGGCCGTCGATGAGTTCGAGGCGTCCGGCCTCGATCTTGGAGAGGTCGAGCACCTCGTTGATCAGCAGCAGCAGGTGGCGCGCGGCGCGACGGATGCGGCGTGCATCGTCGGCGTTGGCTTCCTCGGGAGCGGCTTCGAGATCTTCCTCGAGGATTTCTGCGTAGCCGATGATGGCGTTGAGCGGCGTGCGCAGCTCGTGGCTCATGGTCGTGAGGAACTGCGACTTCTGCACATTGGCGGTTTCGGCGAGCTGGCGCGCCGCGCGGTCTTCGCGCGCATGGTCGGCAAGCGACTGGCGGTCGCGCGCAGCGAACAGCACGGTCGCGAGCGTCTGCAGCGTCAGGTAGAGCATGAGCCACGGCGCGATGACCCCCACGTCCATCACGAAGGGTGCGACGACCACGCCGAGAATCTGCGGCGCGCAGGTCGCGAAGAAGGCCATGCGCGTGCGCGAGAAATAAGTGAGGTTGTGGACGATGGTGCCCCACAGCCAGGCTGCGGCGATGTAGACGCCGGTGACGGTGCCTTCGTACATCAGCGGGATCCAGCCGAGGCCGTAGATCACACCGCCGATGGCGAGCAGGATGGAGATGACGCCCGTGGCGAGGAGCGGGTTTTTCTCGATGTTGGGCCGCACCACCTTGCGATAGATGAGCGGGAACACCACGAGTTCGTGCGCCACGAGTGCTGCGATGATGAAGAACGGGTATTGCCAGCCCAGCCAGTACATCGAGAGCAGGGCCGTGAGGACGCCCGGCACCAGGCGGAACAGGAAGCCGCGCTTGGCGCTGCGCATGGTGTCGCGCATGACGATATCGAGGCTTTCATGCACGGGCGCGTCCGTCGGATCGGCAGTAGTAGCGGCAATCGACATGCGGGCTGTCCCATTCTGAGGCAGCCCACCATCGCGCGGAACCTTGAACAAACCTTTGCGCCCGAACGACTTTTGGGTTGAGAAAGTGTTGACGGGCGAACGGTGCGACGCCGCGTTTCAGCGCCCCGCCTTTTGCCGCTCGCTCACTTGACCGGCAGGTCGGAACTCCAGGAGTCGCGCGCCACGCGCCAGACGCCGTCGGCGTCCTTGTGGTAGATGTTGAGGCCCTTGCCCTTGTCGGTAAGGGCGACTCCGCCGGCCTTCGGCGTGTCGGTGCTTTCGTAGGCGTAGCGCTCGAACGCCCAGTCTCCTGCGACGATGAAGTCGAGCGCGGTCTTCTTCCACACGGTGGAATAGGCGCCGAAATAGCGCTCCACCCACGCGCGCACGGCGGCCTTGCCGACGATCTCGGGCTCATGCGGCGCCTGGTAGACGATGTCGTCGGTCAGTACGGCCGCGACCTTCGCCGCGTCGTTGGAATTGATCGCGTCCACGTAGGCCTTGTGTGCGGCCTCGCCGATAGCCGCGATTTCGGCCGGGGTGGGCGGCGCGGGCGTCTTCGGCGCGCAGGCGACGAGACCGAGCGCGAGCGCAAGGATGCCGAGTGTCCTGACCATCACGTGTCCCCGTCTTGAATGTCTCTCAAGTCGCGGACGCTAGGTCGTGGGCGCTTCTGTGACAACGTGGCGGCGACTTGATTTCGATCAAGGCGGACGCGGTTGCGCCCAAAATAATGACGCCTGCGTCAACTTCAAGATTGATCGCAAGGGAGTTCCGAAATGCGCGTCAAACTCGTCGACCGTCCGCCCCGCGAAGTCCAGGTTTTCGACAACGAACTGACCGACCAGCTCTCCCCCGACGATGTCGAGGTGGTGCGCGAGATTTTTTCCACGCCGCTCACCGGCTCCTACAACTGGGATTACGCGGCGGCCAACGGCAAGATCCGGCGGCTCTACGAGTTGGGCAAGAAATTCAACTGGAACGCTGAACTCGACATCGACTGGGACACGCCGTTCCCGAAGACGGAATTTCCCGACGACATCAGTCGCAGTCCGTTCACCGGCCATCCGGTCTATGAGGCGTTGAGCGAGGAGAAGAAGCGCGAATTCGCCTGGCGCAGCCTCTCGCAGACGCTGTCGCAGTTCATGCACGGCGAGCAGGGGGCGCTGCTGGTGGCCAGCCAGCTGGTCAGTTGCGCGCCGACCTACGACGCCAAGCTCTATGCCGCCTCGCAGACCTTCGACGAGGCCCGCCACGTCGAGGTGTTCCATCGGTATCTGCGGGAACGCTGCAAGGTCATCTATCCGATCAACGACAGCCTGAAGCTGCTGCTCGACAAGATCCTCACAGATGCACGGTGGGACCTGAAGTTCATCGGCATGCAGGTGCTCATCGAAGGGCTTGCGCTCGCGGCCTTCCAGTCGATCCACCAGACGACGCGCGACCCGCTCCTGCGGCAGGTCGTGGCGCTGGTGATGCGCGATGAAGGCCGTCACGTCGCCTTCGGCGTGAACTACCTCGAGGACTGGATCCGCGCGCTGCCGCAGGACCAGATCGAGGAGCGCGCGCAGTTCGCCTACGAGGCCTGCGCCATCATGCGCGAACGGCTGTTCTCCACCGACGTCGCCGAGGAATTCGGGTTTGATCGCGAAGAGGCGCGCCGCCTCACCATCGACAGCGAGGGCGGTCAGGCGTTCCGCACCTTCCTGTTCGAGCGCATGATCCCGAACCTCAAGCGCGTGGGACTTCTCACCGAGTCGGTGCGTCCGAAGTTCGCCGCGCTCGGCGTGCTGCAGTACGAGAACCTCTCTCACGACGGCCAGATCGACTGGGCCAATCTCGAAAAGCCGCTGCCGACGCGGGACTACCTCGAGCACGCCGCCGTCGCGGCGGAATAGGGCGACGTCTCCCCCGGCGGCGCATGGGCCGCCGGGGAACTGCGTCTGCGTCGCACGCCGGGGCCTTCCACTGGCGCGCGCGGCTCGCTACATCAGCGGCCAAATCCCCAGCAGAACGGCAGGCATCCCATGGCGGCTCAACCCGCGCAGTACATCTTTTCCATGCAGGGTCTCACCAAGGCCTATCCGGGCGGCAAGAAGGTGTTCGAGAACATCTGGCTGTCGTTCTTCCCGGACGCCAAGATCGGCGTGGTCGGCGTCAACGGCTCGGGCAAGTCGACGCTGCTGAAGATCATGGCGGGGATGGACAAGGACTTCACCGGTGAAGCCATGCCCATGGCCGGCACCAAGATGGGGTACCTGGAGCAGGAGCCGCATCTCGATCCCAAGCTGAACGTCTGGGAAAACACCGTGGTGTGGTGTAAGGAGAAGAAGCTCGTCGACCGTTTCAACGCGGTCTCCGCGCAGATGGCGGAGGACTACACCGACGAACTCATGGAGGAGATGACCGCGCTCCAGGAAAAGATCGACGCGGCGGATGCGTGGGACATCGACTCCAAGATCGAGATGGCCATGGGCGCGCTGCGCTGTGCGCCGAATGAATCGAGCGTGGAGAAGCTCTCCGGCGGGGAGCGCCGCCGCATCGCGCTCTGCCGCCTCCTGCTGTCCAAGCCCGACATGCTGCTGCTGGACGAGCCCACCAACCACCTCGACGCGGAATCCGTCGCCTGGCTCCAGCATCACCTCGAAGCGTTCCCCGGCTGCGTGATCCTCGTCACCCACGACCGCTACTTCCTCGACCAGGTCACGAAGTGGACGCTCGAACTCGACCGCGGCAAGGGCAATCCCTACGAGGGCAACTACTCCGCCTGGCTCGAACAGAAGTCCAAGCGCGCCGAGCAGGAGCAGTCGGAATCCGAAGCCCGCCGCAAGGCCATGGCGCGCGAACTCGAATGGGTGCGCTCTTCGCCGAAGGCGCGTCAGGCGAAGTCCAAGGCCCGTCTCAACCGCTACGAGGAAATGGCCAACGAGGCCGAGCGCGAGAAGCAGACCTTCGCCACCATCCAGATTCCGCCGGGCCCGCGCCTCGGCCAGAACGTCATCGAATTCGACAATCTCAAGAAGGCGTTCGGCGACAAGCTCCTCATCGACGGTCTCACCTTCAAGCTGCCGCCGGGCGGCATTGTCGGCATCATCGGCCCGAACGGGGCGGGCAAGTCGACGCTCTTCAAGATGATCACCGGCGAGGAAAAGCCCGACGCCGGCACCATCACGGTGGGCGAGACGGTGAAGCTCGGCTTCGTCGACCAGTCGCGCGATTCACTCGACGACAAGAAGAACGTCTGGGAGGAAATCTCCGGCGGCCTCGACATCCTCACCATCAACGGCCGCGACGTGCCGAGCCGCGCCTATGTCTCGTCGTTCAACTTCAAGGGCGGGGATCAGCAGAAGAAGATCGGGCTGCTCTCGGGCGGTGAACGCAACCGCGTGCATCTCGCCAAGACGCTGCTCACCGGCGCCAACGTGCTGCTGCTCGACGAGCCGACCAACGATCTCGACGTCGAAACCCTGCAGGCGCTCGAACTCGCGCTCGAAAGCTTCGCCGGCTGCGCGGTGGTCATCTCCCACGACCGCTGGTTCCTCAACCGCCTCGCCACGCACATCCTCGCCTTCGAAGGCGACAGCCACGTGGAATGGTTCGAAGGGGATTTCGACGGTTATGAGGAAGACAAGAAGCGCAGGCTCGGCGCGGACAGCCTGATCCCGCAGCGGATCAAGTATCAGAAGTTCGGGCGGTGAGGGAGAGCCCCTGATTTGTAATCAGGGGCTGCAAACTTTCAATCAGTCTTTCCGTCTGCGCGTATGGATAACATCCAAGCCGTGCTTGCTTGCCCACGCCTCAGCCATTTTCATGCCCGCTTCCTCGTCAGCCTCGTGGTCACCGGTCCAGAAGACCTGTTCGGGCAAAAAATTACCGATGTGGGATTATTCGGATCCTGCACGTTTCCTGAAACCCGAACTGCCCCACTTACAGGGTCTTGGTTCAGCAGAACATGATCGCCTGCGGGCGGAGAGTCGTGGGCGTCCAAGCCTTGCGTTTGCATGTGTTGCTTCCCCAGACTTTTCGAAGCATTTTCTAGCTACTGCTAGGCAGCTTGAATCGTAATGAAGTCGAGCGCGATAAGCTCAGTGAGCAGCGACATCCAGACGGATTGCGCACTTTCGCCTGAAAACTCGATATATCCTAAGTCCTTGAAGTCGCTTGGAAAGTCGACGCCAGCCTCTTTCAGGATGATGATCTTCTGGCCCCAAAGCACACTCGCCGCGCCCAACTCGAACACGACGTTCTCGCTTGGACGCCAAATTTCGGTTCCGTCCTCTCGGACAAATTTTTCGTCTTTGGTGAAGATAAAAATCCCCGCCGAACAAGACTTCATCAGGTCCGCGACTTTTTGCGAGATCGGGCGCCCACGATGCGGCTCCTCGACAGCTACAACATGTGGGATTCTGAACTTATCCAATCCAGATTTCACGGTCTTCAGGGGGCCGTGGCTCTTTCCGTGTGCAACAAAAAGCTGCTTCGGAGCCGCCCGTATAATTTCGGTCACCACAGCTTTGCCGGCGACTTCACCCTGATGCTCAAGATTATCCGTCGGCGTTTCGCTGTCGGCGCCGAACTCGTCAGCAATTAATTGCTGTGCCGATCTTGGGGGGAGAGGCGCCGAAGTTCCTGAGAGCGCTACGAACGGGCCGGTTTTTGTATCGACGATAATTCCCGAGAACTGGCCGTTCTTCTTGATGATATCGATTGCAGCTTCTGCGCGTTCTTTTCCCAAGCCCATAGAGACAAGCATATTCCGCAGGATTTCGTCCTTTGGCAATTTCGCTTTGTCGTACTTTGAGAAGAACTCGTTCATTATCCGCGGTTTTAGAACCGCGTCTCGACGCGCAGCTCTATCGTCGCCCTCTTCCAGAGGCGCGATAAGCCTGCGTCCAAGATCCGTGAGAGTAATTTCTGCGGCACCATAACCGCCGGTGCTCAATCCATACGCAATTGCAGATCCGCAGAGGTTC
>JAWXBS010000011.1:0-2616 GCA_034440275.1 Alphaproteobacteria bacterium | reverse complement strand
TGCTGCGCGAGGAGGGCATCCTCGCCACGCGCCGCCAGTCGCAGACCATCTTCTACCGCATCGCCGATCCCGCCGCCGTGAAAGTCATCGCGACGCTGGCGTCGATCTTCTGTCCCCCCAATGCCGGAGAAACCGCATGACCACGCTTGCCCCCATCGATCCCCGAACGCTCGCCGCGCGCCTGAAGGCGAAAGAGGTGACGCTCATCGACATCCGCGAACCCGACGAACACGCGCGTGAACACATCGCCGGCGCCGTCTCCATGCCGCTGTCGCGGCTGGAAGCGGGGAAGCTTGATCTCGAACCGCGGGGCGATGTGGTGTTCCACTGCAAGTCTGGCATGCGCACCAATACAAACTGCGCGCGCCTCGCGAGCCACATCGACGGACCGGCTTTCATGCTCGAAGGCGGTCTTGAAGGCTGGAAACAGGCGGGGCTGCGGGTGGAGACGGACGCGCAGGCGCCGCTCGAACTGCAGCGCCAGGTGCAGATCGTCATCGGCGCGCTCATGCTGATCGGCGTGGCGGCGGCGGCGTTCGTGCATCCCGCCTTCATCGCGCTGCCTGCCGTCCTCGGCGCGGGTCTCCTGTTTGCGGGCGTAGGCGGCTGGTGCGGCATGGCGCATATGCTGGCCGCGGCGCCCTGGAACAAGCGGACGCCCGCGTGATCACGCTCACCCTCGCCGCCATCGCCGCGACGCTCGCGAGTGGCGCGCTCGTCGGACTGCTGCTGGCGGTTTTTGGCGGCGGCGGCTCCGTGCTCGCGGCGCCCTTTCTGCTCTACGCGGTGGGCGTCCGCGATCCGCACGTCGCCATTGGCACATCGAGCGCAGCGGTGGCGGCGAACGCGGCGTTCAACCTCGCAGGCCACTGGCGCGGCGGACGTGTGAAATGGCCGTGCGCGCTGACGTTTGCGGCGGCGGGCCTCGTGGGATCGTTTGCGGGCTCGACGCTCGCCAAATCCATTTCCGGATCGAGCCTGTTGATCGCGTTCGCGGTGGCGATGGCGGCGATCGGGCTCTCCATGCTGCGGCGTCCGAAGAGCGAAGGCGATCCGGACGTGCACATCACACCGCGCCTGATGCTGCGGCTCACGCCACTTGGATTGCTCACGGGATTTGCGGCGGGCTTTTTCGGCATCGGCGGCGGTTTTCTCATCGTGCCCGGCCTCATGCTCGCGACCGGCATGACGATGGCGAACGCGACCGCGTCATCGCTGGTGTCGGTGACGATCTTCGGCGCGGCGACGTCGATCAACTACGCGGCGTCGGGTCTCGTCGACTGGCGCCTGGCGGGGTTGCTCCTGCTCGGCGGCATGATCGGCGGCTTGGCGGGATTGCTTGTATCGAAGAAGCTCGGCGCGCATGCGCTCGTGATGCGGCGCGCGTTTGCGGTTCTGGTCATCGTGGTCGCAGCTTACGTCGCGTACCGCGCGCTGAGCGGCTGACGAGGCGTTGCCGCGCAGCGCGCTGACGTCGTGGCTCTAGCGGAGCAGGCCGTTCTTTGCGGACGACCATGCGTACCACAGGAAGAACACGCAGCCCGCGAGGATCGCGGCGTCGATTCCGAAAGAGGGCATCACCGTCGCGCCGTCCGAGAGAGCGTACATGTAGACGCGCGTCGCGAGGAAGCCGGCGAGCGACAGCGCGAAGACGTGCATCGCCCATTTGCTGCGCAGAAGCAGGAGGATCGTCCCGATCAGCGCCCCGATGGTGCCGACGGCGTAGGCGACGGTTGTCCATCCCGGCATGGCGCGGAAATAGTCGATCTGGGCTGCCGTCATGCCCGCCGCCTGCAGGGCCGCGTCGTCCATGGTCATCGACCCGTAGAAATTGAACACGCCGAAGCCGTTCCACAGCAGGCCAAGAACGACGACCGCCCAGAAGTGCCAGGGCGTTGCGTTTGCGGGTTTGATCGCGTCGGTCATTGGCTTCTCCCGTGCTCTATTTTTCGATCGCCGCCGCCACGCGGAAGCCGACGGTGGCGTCGCGGGTGGTCTGGGTGTTGCGGCCGCGGTTGGCGATCCGGAACGCGGCGGGCCGGTCGCGCCAGCCGCCGCCGCGCACGACGCGCAGATTGCAGTTGCCGCTCTCGATGGCGACGCCGCTGCGGTGCGCCTCGGAGTAGCCGCTCACATAGCAGTCCTGCACCCACTCGCGCACGTTTCCGGCGACGTGATGCAGGCCGAAGGCATTGGCTTCGTCGCTCGTCGCTTCGGCAGTTCTGCCGGTCGGCGCGCGGCGCGGATCGAAGGTCGGGCCCCACCAGAACGCGGTGCGCGTACCGCCGCGCGCGGCGTATTCCCACTCGGATTCCGCCGGCAGGCGATAGGCGCGGCCGGTCTTCGTCGAGAGCCACTGCGTATACGCGATCGCGTCGCGCCACGAGACGCCGCCGACGGGATGGTTGTCGCCGCCGCTGCGCGCGGTGGGATCGTAGCCGTTGCAGCCGCCCTCGGCGAGGCAGGCCTTCCACTGCGCGGCGGTGACTTCCGTGGCGGCGATGGCGAACGACGCAATCGGAACTTCCTGCTGCGGGCCTTCATAGGGCTGGCGCTGCGGTTCGCCTTCCGGTGAGCCGAGGAAGAAGGCGCCGGCGGGGATGACGCGCATGTCGG
>JAWXBS010000010.1:0-8485 GCA_034440275.1 Alphaproteobacteria bacterium | reverse complement strand
GCGCGCGCGCGCATGCGGCGATGATGTCGGGGATTGCGGCGGAGAAGATATGGATCGATCCCGGCATCGGCTTCGGCAAGACGCTCGCGCACAATCTCGCGCTCACGGATGCGGTCGGCGCGTTCAAGGAAGAGACGGGATTCAAGCTGCTCTACGGGGCATCGCGCAAAAGCTTCATCGCCCGCATCGATCCAGCTGCGAAGGACGCAGGCGAACGCCTTGGCGGCTCCATCGCCATGGCGATCCGCGCAGCTTCGCTCGGCGCCGACATGCTGCGCGTCCACGACGTGCGTGAGACAGTTCAGGCCATGCGCGTGTGGCGCGCGATGGAGCGGGGCGAATCATGAAAGGCCGCGTCCTCATCATTGCGGGTTCCGACTCCGGCGGCGGGGCAGGGATACAGGCCGACATCAAGGCGGTGACGGCGCTCGGCGGTTATGCTGCGACGGCGGTGACGGCGATCACCGTGCAGAACACGCTTGGCGTCTTCGGCGTACACCCCATTCCGCTCGACATCGTGCGCGACCAGATCCGCGTGGTCATGGACGACATCGGCGCCGATGCACTGAAGACGGGCATGCTCGCGACGGTGGAGACGGTGGAGGCCGTGGTGCAGGCCATCGACGCCTATGCGCAAGGCGTCGCCCTCGTCGTTGATCCCGTGATGATCGCCAAGGGCGGTCATCCTCTGCTGGAGCCGCGCGCGCCGGAGACTGTGCGCACCCTCATGCTGCCGCGCGCCGCGCTCGTCACGCCGAACGCGCCTGAGGCGGAGGCGCTGACCGGGATCGTCGTCGCCGATCTCGACGGCCAGAAGCGCGCCGCCGAAAAGCTCCTTGTCCTCGGCGCGAAGGCCGCGCTGGTGAAGGGCGGCCATGTCGACGGCCCCACCCTGCGCGACGTGCTGGCGACACCCGACGGGTTCACCATCTTCGAGTCCCACCGCATCGAGACCCGCGCCACCCACGGCACCGGCTGCACGCTGGCGTCCGCCATCGCTGCGAAGCTCGCGCAGGGCGAAAGTCTCGAAGAAGCGGTTCGCGCGGCGCGGGAATATCTGCTCGAAGCCATCCGCCGCGCGCCTGGTTTCGGGGCCGGGCACGGCCCGCTCGACCATGGCTGGCCCATGAGGGGCTGGACTACCCGCGAGAGGGGTTAGGCCTCGCGCGCGGGGAAGTTTCCGTCCTATTTACAGGTTGGTATCAAAATCCGCCGCGGCGCGGTTCGCGCGCCTTTGCACTGCTTCCGGGGACGTGGCCCATGCGCATCTGGTTCGTCGACGCCTTCACCGACAAGGTGTTCGCCGGGAATACCGCCGCCGTGGTGCCGCTGACCGCCTGGCTGGGCGACGACGTGCTGCAGGCGATCGCGGCGGAAAACCGCTGCTCCGAGACCGCCTTCTTCGTGCCGACTGGCCTGAAGGGCAACTACCAGCTCCGCTGGTTCACGCCGCTCACCGAGGTGCCGATCTGCGGCCACGCCACGCTCGCCGCCGGCGGCGTGCTGCTGACGGAGATCGAGCGCGATCTGGAGGTGGTGGTGTTCGACACGCAGGCAGGCCCGCTGGTCGTGCGCTCGACCCCGGAAGGCTTCACCCTCGATCTGCCGCGCCGCGTGCGCCAGCCGTGGACGCCGCCGGCCGAACTCGTGACCGGCCTCGGCAATGTGCGCGTGATCGACGGCTTCGTCGGCGAATACGCCAACGTCGTGCTTGACAGCGAGGCGGCGGTGCGCGCGCTGAAGCCCGATCTCAAAGCCATCGAGAAACTCGTGCGCGGTCCGCGCGTGGGCTGCCTCGCCGTCACGGCGATGGCGGACGAAGGCAAGCCGTATGATTTCGTGATGCGCTTCTTCGCGCCGGGCGTCGGGCTCGCGGAGGATCCGGTGACGGGCTCGTCCTTCGCTGATCTCACGCCCTATTGGTGCGACCGCCTCGATCGCGACAGCGTCACGGGCTTCCAGGCGTCGAAACGCACCGGCACCGTGCGCGGCCTGCAGACGCTTTCCAGCTCGCGCCTTCTCGGCAAGATCGCGGTCTATCTGCGCGGCGAACTCGATCCGTCCATCGAACGCTTCGGCGGCGCGCCCACGCGCGTGCGCTCTACCAGCGACTCCAACTCCTCGGTCGCGCCGGTGATTCCCGCAGCGCGCGCTTCGACGCAGACGGCGGCGGAACTGGGTGCCGACACTGTCGGCTACGACGATGCGCAGCCGCAGCTGTTCGACGCCGACCCCGCAAACGATCAGTCGGAAGTGCGCGCCGCCGTCAGCGGCTAATCAACCGAAGCGGAAAATGCGCCAGCCACCCTGCGTGGTGAAAAGGCCCAGCCCGATGAGTGCGAGGGCAAGCGCCGCGTTCCAATGCAGTACTTCGCCGAACGCGACCGCGCCGAGTGCGACTGCCCACAGCGGCAGCACATAGTTCGTCTGCGTCACGAAGCTCGGGCCCGCCGTGTTGAGCAGATGAAAATACGCGATGCTGGCGATCGCCGTCGGGCCGATGCCGAGCAGGGTGATCGCAGTGACGGCGCTCATGTCGAACTGCGCGTCTCCGAAGGTGAACAGCGCCATCGGCGTCGACCACAGCGCGCCGAAGAAGATCCAGCCCGCCGCCGCTTCGAGCGCGGGGATCGGCTTGCCCGTGCGTGCGATGAGCGTGTTGAGCGCATAGGCGATAGCCGCGCCCGCCGCTGCCAGCTGCCCGATGATCGCGCCGCCGCCCAGACCTTTCAGCGCGTCGGCGCCCGTGAGCACGATGACGCCCGCAAAGCCGAGCAGGAGTCCGATGATGCGGTTGGGCGTCACGCGTTCGTCCGGCGCCACGAGCGGCGCAGTGACTCCGACCAGCAGCGGCGTCAGCGCCGCGAGGATGCCTGCCAGTCCTGACGTGATCGTCTGCTGCGCGTAGGAGAGCAGCGCAAACGGCGCCGATGCGCCCAGCAGGCCAAGAAAGGCGAGCTTCACCGTCACGCCCGGCGTCGGCGGCGGCTCCTTGCCCTGGCGTCGGCGCAACCAGAGCAGCGCGTTCAATATGCCCGCCGCGATCCAGAGCCGCCCGGCCACGATCGCCCACGGCGGCGCGCCGCCTTCGAGCGCCACATGCACGCCCGCATAGGCCGAGCCCCATAAGGCTACGCACAGGAAGAAGAGCGCCCAGTTGGACGCGGAAACGCCGGTAGCGGACATGAAGACCCCGAAGCGATCATCATCCTGAACCGCGCCGCAGGGGCCGCGCAACGTCGCGCTGCAATGATGCGGCGCAACAAATTTGTTTGACGGCGGACGGCGGCGCAGTCACACACGGCGCGGGCCATCCGCTCCCACCGGCGGACGTCCATCTGTGAGGATGGTTAAACATGACGAGCAATGCTCCGCCGAAGCCGGCGGTAAAACCGGCTGATCCCCGATTTTCCTCGGGACCCACCAAAAAACGTCCTGGCTGGACTTTGAACGCGCTGGAAGGCGCGGCTCTCGGTCGCTCGCACCGCTCGAAAGCGGGCAAGGCCAAGCTCAAGGAAGCGATCGACCGCACGCGCGCGCTTCTCGAAGTGCCGGCGGACTTCAGGATCGCCATCGTGCCCGCGTCCGATACGGGCGCCGTCGAAATGGCCATGTGGTCGATGCTGGGCGAGCGCCCCGTCGATGTCTTCGCCTGGGAAAGCTTCGGTGAAGAGTGGGTGACGGACGCGAAGGCGCTGAAGATCGATGCTGCGCTGCATGTCGGGCGTCCCTATGGCGCGCTGCCGGATCTGTCGAAAGCGCGGAAAAACGCCGACATCATCTTCACGCAGAACGGCACGACGTCGGGCGCGAAGATCCCGAACTTCGACTGGATCGCCGCCGATCGCGAAGGCATCACCATCAACGACTGCACCTCGGCGGCGTTCGCGCAACCGATCGACTGGTCGAAATGCGATGTCGTCACCTATTCCTGGCAGAAGGTGATGGGCGGCGAGGCCGCGCACGGCATGATCATTCTTTCCCCCCGCGCTGTGGCGCGTCTGGAAAGCTTCGAGCCGGATCGTCCGCTGCCAAAAATCTTCCGCATGACCAAGAAGGGCAAGCTCGACGCCGAGCTCTTCGAGGGCGCGACGATTAACACGCCGTCGCTGCTGGCGACGGAAGACTATCTCGACACGCTGAAATGGGGCGAGAGCATTGGCGGCCTGAAGGCGCTGCACGCGCGCGCCGATGCGAATGCGAAAGTGCTCTACGACTGGGCGGCGAAGACGCCGTGGATCGCACCGCTCGCGGAGAGCGATGCCACATGGTCGAACACCGGCGTGTGCCTCGCCATCGTCGATCCGCGCGTCACCGCGCTCGATGGGGACGCGAAGGCTGCGTTCGCGAAGAAGCTCAACGATCTTCTTGAGAAAGAAGGCGTTGCGGTGGACGCCGCGAACTACCGCACGGCGCCGCCGGGCCTGCGCATCTGGTGCGGCGCCACCATCGAGAAGAGCGACGTCGAAGCGCTCGTGCCGTGGATCGAGTGGGCGTTCGCGACTTGTGTCGAAGGGCTCGCCTGAACGCGTCATCCGCTGAAGCGAGATGCCGATGACCACCCCCAAGATCACATTGCGCCCCGCCACGCTCGATGACGTCGCGATCCTCGAACTCTGGGATCGCGATCCCGACGTGATTGCCTGTTCCAGTGACGATCCGGACGCGGAAGCCGCGTTCGGATCCGACTGGGCCGAGGAGATCGCGACGTTTTCGAACGTATGGGCCTACTACATCGCCGAGGAGGACGGCCGTCCCGTGGGCGCGATGCAGATCATCGATCCGCATCTGGAGCCAACGCACTACTGGGGCGAATGTCCGCCGCACCTGCGCGCCATCGACATCTGGATCGGTGACGCCATCGATCGCAATCGCGGCGTCGGCGTGGAGATGATGCGGCTCGCGCTCGCAAAGTGTTTCGCCGATCCGGAAGTCATCGGCATCGTCATCGATCCGCTCAACACCAACACGGACGCACACCGGTTCTATCAGCGTCTCGGATTCACCGTCGTCGGCCGCCGCATGTTCGGCGACGACGACTGCCTCGTTCACCAACTTACGCGCGCTGACTGGCGCAATGGAGTACGCTAATGCCTAAAGTTCTGATCAGTGACGAACTCAGCCCCGCCGCCGTCGAAATTTTCCGTTCGCGCGGGATCGAGGTGGATTTCCAGCCGCAGCTCGGGCCGGACGCCGCGAAGCTGAAGGAAATCATCGGCAATTACGATGGCCTCGCGATCCGCTCGGCGACGAAAGTGAAGCCGGACATCATCGCCGCCGCGACGAACCTGAAGGTCATCGGCCGTGCGGGCATCGGCGTCGACAATGTCGACATTCCCGCCGCGACCGCAAAGGGCATCGTGGTGATGAACACGCCCTTCGGCAATTCGATCACCACCGCTGAACACGCCATTGCGCTGCTCTTTGCGGCGGCGCGACAACTCGGGGCGGCCGATGCCTCCACGCAGGCGGGCAAGTGGGAGAAGAACCGCTTCATGGGCGTGGAGCTCTACGCCAAGACGCTCGGCCTCATCGGCTGCGGCAATATCGGTTCGCTGGTTGCGGAGCGGGCGCTCGGTCTCAAGATGAAGGTGATCGCGTACGATCCCTTCCTGTCGCCCGAACGCGCCATCGAGATCGGCGTGGAGAAGGTGGAGCTGGAAGATCTTCTGGCGCGCGCGGATTTCATCTCACTGCACACGCCGATGACGGAGAAGACAAAGAACATTCTGTCCGCCGAAAATATCGCCAAGACGAAGAAGGGCGTCATCATCGTCAACGCCGCGCGCGGCGGCCTCGTCGATGAGGTCGCGCTGCGTGCGGCGCTCGAAAGCGGCCACGTCGCGGCGGCGGGCTTCGACGTGTTCACCGCAGAGCCGGCGAAAGAAAACGTGCTGTTCGGCGCGCCGAACCTTATCGCCACGCCGCACCTCGGCGCGTCCACGTCCGAAGCGCAGGAGAACGTCGCGCTGCAGGTCGCAGAGCAGATGGCCGACTACCTCATCTCCGGCGCGGTGACGAACGCGCTCAACATGCCGTCCATCACGGCGGAGGAAGCACCTCGCCTGAAGCCGTTCGCAGCGCTCGCGGAAAAGCTGGGTATGTTTGCGGGACAGATCGTCGATGACGATCTGGAAGCCGTGGAGATCGAATACGAAGGCCACGTCGCGGCAATGAACGTGAAGCCGCTGACGGCGGCGGCGCTTGCCGGTCTGCTGCGTCCCATGCTCGCGGAAGTGAACATGGTATCGGCGCCCGCCGTGCTGAAGGAACGCGGCACGTCCATGACGGAGTCGAAGCGGGAGATCTCGCCGACCTATGACAGCGTCATCCGCATCAAGGTGAAGACCGGCGGCAGCTGGCGCACGGTGGCGGGCGCCGTCATCGCGGGCGCACCGAAGATCGTCGAAGTGAAAGGCATGAGCCTCGAAGCGGGTTTCCACCCGCTGATGCTCTACGTGAACAACTTCGACAAACCCGGCTTCATCGGCGCCCTGGGCACTATCCTCGGCGAGGCACAGGTGAATATCGCCACCTTCAATCTTGGCCGGGTCGCGGCGGGAGAGGATGCGGTCGCGCTCGTCGGCGTAGACCAGCAGCTGGCGGAACCTGTCCTGGCGGCGCTCAAGGCCTTGCCGCAGGTGCGCTACGTCCGGGTGCTCGCGTTCTGATCGTGAAATCCCTCCCCGTGGACGGGGAGGGCTGCGGCGGCCTCTCGCCTTCGCCTGACAGGATGTTTAGGGTGCGACGCAAATCAGCGGGGAGCTGTCGATGAATCGCGTGGCCGTCTTGGCGCTTGCCGCCGCCGGTATGACCCTCGGCGGAACCGCGCTGGCTGACGCCGCGCAGGCTGGGGCCGTCGAAGAGGTGAAGGTCGGCGTTCTCGCCCACAACATCTGCGTCGCCAACTGCAAGAACGCCGACAAGGAAGACGGTCCCGTCGTCGACATCCAGGTGAACTTCAAGTCGCCGGGCTTCCTCGGCTGGGCGTTCAGCCCGCAGCCCTATGTGGCGATCGCGCCGAACGTCTCGGGCGACACGAGTTTTGCGGCGGTCGGGCTCGAATGGACGTTCGAATTCGCCGACGGCTGGGCCATCGTCCCGGGCTTCGGCTATGCGGTCCACGACGGCGAAGTGAAGAACGCGTTCCCCAACGGCGATCCGCGCGCAACGGCGTTTGCAAGCGAACACGTTCTCTACGGCTCGCGCGATCTCTTCCGCAGCTCGCTCGGGTTGCAGAAGGAATTCGGCGATCGGTGGACGGGCGAGATCACCTACGCCCACTACAGCCACGGCCAGATACTCGGCAGCGGCCGCAACCAGGGGACCGACCAGGCGGGCGTCCGCATCGGCTACCGCTTCGGCGACTGATCTCTTGATCGATACATCGTCAGCCGGTAGCTGACGGCCACAATTTGGAAAACCCGCGCGCCGAGGGCTTGTCGAAGGGCGCGCGTGGTCCTGCCGGGCAGGCGGGAGAATCGTATGAGTTCCGTCGTCGTGGTCGGCGCCCAGTGGGGCGACGAAGGCAAAGGCAAGATCGTCGACTGGCTCTGCCACCGTGCAGATGTCGTGGTGCGCTTCCAGGGCGGCCACAATGCGGGCCACACGCTCGTCGTCGGCGGGCAGACCTACAAGCTCGCGCTGCTGCCGTCCGGTCTCGTGCAGGGCAAGCTATCGGTCATCGGCAACGGCGTCGTCGTCGATCCGTGGCATCTCGTCGGCGAGATCGAGAAGGTGCGCGCGCAGGGCGTCGCCATCAGCCCGGACAATCTCGTTCTTGCGGACAACGCTTGCCTCATCCTGCCGCTGCACCGCGATCTCGATGTGGCGCGCGAAGCCGCCGCCGGCGCGGCGCGCATCGGCACGACGGGGCGCGGCATCGGCCCGGCTTACGAAGACAAGGTCGGTCGTCGCGCGGTGCGCGTTGCGGATCTTTCGGACGAAGGCACGCTCGAGTGGAAGATCAGCCGCCTGCTGACGCACCACAATTCGCTGCGCCGTGGTCTCGAATTGCCGGAGGTTGATGCGGCCGCGCTGAAGCGTGAACTGCTGGAAGTCGCGCCGAAGGTGCTGCCCTACGCGCAGGTCGCGTGGCGGGTGCTGGAGCAGCAGCGGCGGGATTCGAAAAAGATACTGTTCGAGGGCGCGCAGGGCATGCTGCTCGACGTCGACCACGGCACCTATCCCTTCGTCACCTCATCCAACGTCGTGGCGGGGCAGGCGGCGGCGGGCTCGGGCCTCGGGCCGAACGCGATCAACTACGTGCTCGGTCTGGTGAAGGCCTACACCACGCGCGTGGGCGAAGGCCCGTTCCCGACCGAGCTGTTCGACGATGTCGGCAAGAAGCTCGGCGATGTCGGCAAGGAAGTGGGCGTGAACACGGGCCGCGCGCGGCGTTGCGGCTGGTTCGATGCGGTGCTGGTGCGCCAGTCCATCGCGCTTTCCGGCATCGACGGCGTCGCGCTGACGAAGCTCGACGTGC
>JAWXBS010000009.1:0-19432 GCA_034440275.1 Alphaproteobacteria bacterium | reverse complement strand
GGCGCGATAAGCCTGCGTCCAAGATCCGTGAGAGTAATTTCTGCGGCACCATAACCGCCGGTGCTCAATCCATACGCAATTGCAGATCCGCAGAGGTTCCACTCGATACGGAAAATCTCATCGAGCCGCATGGCGGTCGCGATGGCGAATTTGATGACCCGGGTCATGGGGATCGTCAGACGGTCGTTCTGGTCGAAATGCGCATAGAGGCGCTCAAGCTCCGCCTCGGTCGGCCGGCGCTCGCGCTCGGCGGGGGAACCCACAAGCCCAAGCCGCCGGAGCGCGACCCGCGCCAGGTCCACCGCTTGCGTGTTGACCGGAATGCCGTGCACCGCCGCTGCATGCCTCAGTACCGTTCCGATGAACGAGATATCGACCGCCAGCGTGGCCGGGCCAGCGCCTTCCTTGGCGCGCTGACGGCCATACATGACGAGCCGTTCGCGGGTGAGGTTCGAGAGGGCCGTATCCCCCAGCTCCCTTCGGAGGCGCCTCAACGTGTGGTCCTTCGAGCGGCGAAGTGGCTTGCCGACCCCGTGAAGGTCCTCGATATGCAGGTCAATCAGGCTCGCGAAAGTATCCTTCCGGCTGATGCGCTTGGTTGAAGGGTCGATCTCCTTGTCGATTGAGCGCTCGGCGTCGCGGGCCCACTCGTCCGCGTCGGCTTTGCGGTGGAAACTCTTGGAGAGCACATGACCATGCCGACGGATTTGCACCCGCCATTTGGTCCCGCGCTTCTGAACCGTCGCCACGGCATCACGCTCCAAGCCAGTCGCCCCAAACCACACTTGACCCCGGCACAATCCGGGCACAACCAGCCCAAATACGTGCGGCAACATGCGGAACTTAGAGCGAACAAACGGGCACAAATGGCGTCTCGAAATTTGTGCCCAACGCTTTGAGGGTGCTACAAAAAGCGATGAAAATCAACGCACACCGCTTCTCAGTCGCTCCAATGATGGACTGGACCGACCGGCATTGCCGGGCGTTTCATCGTGCGTTGACGCGTCGGGCTCTGCTGTACACCGAGATGGTGACGGCGGACGCCGTGATCCATGGGGATCGGGGGCGGTTGATCGGGTATTCCGCGCTCGAACATCCCGTCGCGTTGCAGCTGGGCGGCGCCGAGCCCGACAAGCTTGCGGCGGCCGCGCGGATCGGCGCGGATTTCGGCTACGACGAGATCAATCTCAACGTTGGTTGTCCGTCCGACCGCGTGCAGAGCGGGCGCTTCGGCGCGTGCCTGATGCGCGAGCCTGCGCTCGTCGCTGATCTGTACGCGGCGATGCAGGACGCGGCGCCGGATATTCCGGTGACGATCAAGTGTCGCATCGGCGTCGACGAGCAGGAGCCGCAGGAGGCGCTCTTCGATCTCGTGGATCGTGTTGGGGCGCGGGGATGTGCGACGTTCATCGTGCATGCGCGCAAGGCGTGGCTTGAAGGATTGTCGCCGAAGGAGAACCGCGAGCTGCCGCCGCTTGATTATGCGCTGGTGCGGAAACTCAAACTGGAACGGCCTGCGCTGAACATCATTCTCAACGGCGGCCTTGAAAGCCTCGCGCATGCGCGCGCGGAGATGGACGGCGTCGACGGCGTGATGCTGGGCCGGGCGGCGTACAAGACGCCGTTCGAACTGCTGCGCGTGGATTCTGCTTTTTTCGGCGCGCCCGATCCAGTCGCCACGGCGGCGGATGCAGTTGTCGCCTATCTGCCATACATCGAAGCGCGGCTGCGCGAGGGCTCGCACCTGCACGCAATGACGCGCCACATGCTCGGCCTCTTTCATGGACGGCCTGGCGGGCGCCTCTGGCGACGCGTGCTCTCGGAGGAGGGCGTGCGCGCGGGGGCGGGTGTGGAGGTCGTGGAGAAGGCGCTGGCGCAAGTGACGCGGGAATACGCGTCGGTGTAGGTTGCGGCAAACAGCAAGGGGACGAAACCATGAGCAAGGTTCTGGTCACGGGCGGGTCGGGGTTCATCGGCGCGCATTGCATTCTGCAATTGCTGGCGGCGGGGCATGAGGTGCGCACGAGAGTGCGCAGTCTGAAGCGCGAAGGCGACGTGCGCGCGATGCTGAAGGCCGGCGGCGTGGAGCCGGGTGCGACGCTGTCGTTCTACGTCACCGATCTTGAAAGCGATGCGGGTTGGGCCGAAGCGGTCGCGGGCTGCGATTATGTGCTGCATGTGGCCTCGCCCTTTCCGGCGGCGGCGCCGAAGGATGAAAACGAGCTGATCGTGCCGGCGCGCGAAGGCGCGCTGCGGGTGCTGCGCGCGGCGCGCGATGCGGGCGTCAAGCGCGTGGTGCTGACCTCATCGTTCGCGGCCTGCGGGTATGGGCAAAAGCCGCAGAAGGCGCCGTTCGACGAAACGAACTGGACCAACCCCGACGGCGACGATGTGCGCGCCTATGTGAAGTCGAAGACGCTCGCCGAGCGCGCGGCGTGGGACTTTATCGCGCAAGAAGGCGGCGCGCTCGAACTGGCGACGGTGCTGCCGGTCGGCGTGTTCGGACCAGTGCTCGGGCCGGATTATTCGACGTCGATCCTGGTCGTGCAGCGGCTTATGGACGGCGCCATGCCCGGCGCGCCGCGTCTGTCGTTCGGCATTGTCGACGTGCGCGACGTGGCGGACCTCCACATCCGCGCAATGACCGATCCCGCTGCGAAGGGCGAGCGCTTCCTCGCCGTCGCCGGCGATTTTCTCACCATCAGGCAGATCGCGCTCATCCTGAAAGCGCGCATGGGCGCGGCCGCCAAGCGTGTGCCGACAAACGAACTCCCCAACTGGCTCGTGCGGCTCGCGGCGATGAACGACGAGGCCGTGAAGCAGATCCTGCCCGAACTCGGCAAGCTGAAGAACGCGAGCAACGCCAAGGCGAAACGCCTGCTGGGTTGGGCACCGTGCTCGAACGACGACGCCGTGATCGCGACGGCGGAGAGCATGGTGCGGTTGGGATTGTTGAAGGGGTGACTGCCGTTCCAACCCTCCGCTCTGCTTGGTTGGCCGCTGCGCAATAACTATTCGTTCCCGGCTGCCATGATCATGAGGTAGGCCAGAATGCCGAGATCGGAGGTCACGTTTTTGCTGCGGGCAAGATCGATATCGTCTTGTGCGCCTCCCAGCGGGAGTATTCTCGAGGGATACCTAATCTGTATCTTCGCATCCGTATTCGACATACTGCGTTCCAAGATGCTTGTGCGCAAACTCCATGAAAACCAGAAAATCAGCTAACGTGTCGATCTTGGCGTAGATCTCAAATGGAATTTCCTGGTTCCAAATCGGACGTTTATCGCTCGTCTGAACGAAGTGGCTAAGCGCCGCTGATATCGCGTCTGTCATCCCCCTAAACCCGCGCCATCACCGTCCGCGTCATCAGCGTCATCACCAGTTCGCCCGACTGGTTCAGCACATCGTGCTGCGTGATCAGGATCCCTCGGTTTTCGTTGATCGGCTGCTTCGACATGAAGGTGATCTTCATCGTCAGCACATCGCCGGCATGCGCCGTCTTGTACCAGCGCACGGCGTCCTGGCCGAGGCGCGCGAGCACGGGCCAGTCCTTGGTTTCCTCCCACAGCATCCGCGACCACAGCGCGAAGACATGCGCCTGCGCAGCGGGCGGGCTGTCGGAAGGGTCGCCGTCCGCTTTCAGCGGCAGGTAGGGAGCGAAGCGTTCCTGGAAGAGGGCGAGATCATCGGCATCGACCTTCGCTGCCCCGAACTGGTGGACATATCCCACCGGGATGTCGTCGAAATGCCAACTCTGCCCCCGCACGCGCTTCATGCTTCGCCCCCCTTTCAGACCTTCGGCTCCGGCGAAACCTGCACCAGCAGTTTCCCGTCATGCTTGCCGTTGAACAGCAGCTTCACCGCCGAGACGGCGTTCTCCAGCCCCTGTTCGACGTGCACCTTGTACTTGATCTTGCCCTCGAGCACCCACTGCGCGAGCTCCATAGAGGCCTTCTCGAACTCGCTCATGTAGTCGATGACGATGAAGCCCTTCACGAGAATGCGCTTCATCAGGATCTGCTGGAAGTTCGACGGGCCGCGGCGATCGCCCTTGTCGTTGTACGTCGAGATGAGCCCGCACAGCGGCATGCGCGAGAAGTTGTTCATGCGCGCGAGCACGGCGTCCATGATCTCGCCGCCGACATTCTCGAAGTTCACGTCGATGCCGTTCGGGCAGTGCTTGTCCAAGGCCTTGCCGACGTCTTCGCTCTTGTAGTCGATCGCCGCGTCGAACCCGAGATCCTGCGTGATCCAGCGGCACTTCTCCGCGCCGCCCGCAATGCCGACCACGCGCGCGCCCTTGAGCTTGGCGATCTGCCCCACGATGGAGCCCACCGCGCCCGCCGCCGCCGACACGACGACGGTTTCGCCCGCTTTCGGTTTGCCGATGTCGAGCAGGCCGAAATACGCGGTCCAACCCGTCAGGCCGACCACCGACATGAACGCCGTCAGCGGCAGGCCGGGGATCGTCGGGATCGGGCGCACCATGCCGCCGGGCGACAGGTGCCAGTCCTGCCAGCCGCCCATCATCGGCGCCACGATCGACCCGACCTTGATGTTGGGGTCCTTCGATTCCTCCACCACGCCCACCGCGCCGCCGCGCATCACGTCGCCGATCTCCACCGGCGGCATGTACTGGTCCATGTCGCTCATCCAGATGCGGTTCGTCGGATCGAGCGAGAGATAGAGCGTGCGCACGAGGACGTGGCCGTCGGGCGTCTCGGGGAGCGGGGTCTCGACGAAGGCAAGGTCCCCCTCCGCGATGTCGCCCTCGGGACGGCGCTTGAGAAGCCATTGCCTGTTCGTGCGCGCCATCGTGTTTCGCTCCCTGTTTCGCCGAACCTTCGCAAAGCATGCGGTCACGCGCAACTGACCGTCATTCCTGAGCGTAAGGGTTGGCGGGGCGGGCGAGGAGCGCCTATGTCGCCTCCATCGAGTTCAGCCCGGCGAGTTCATGGCCCTGCGCGCATTCCTGTTCCTTCTCCTCGCGGCGTTTGCGTCTTTTGGCGCAGCGCCCGCGCACGCCCAGATCGTGCGCACCCAGAACGCAGAGACGGAACTCCTGTCTGCGCGCGCCGCCGCTGCGCCCGGCGAGACGGTGACGCTCGTCCTGCGCCAGAAGAAGCGCGAAGGCTGGCACACCTACTGGATCAATCCCGGCGACAGCGGCGAGCCGCCGCGCCTGACCTGGACGCTGCCGGCGGGCTACGAGGCGGGCGCGCTGCTGTACCCCGCGCCGCGCATCGAGCGTCTCGGCCCCATCACCACCTATGTCCATGACGACGAGACGCTCTATCCCATCGCGTTGAAAATCCCGGAAGATGCGCGCGCGGGCGCGGATGCTGCGATCTCGCTCAAGGCGACATGGCTCATCTGCGCGGAAATCTGCGTGCCGGAGGAGGGCGCATTCCGCCTCTCGCTCCCGATCCGCGCCGAAGGCCGCGATGACGCGCGCGGCGCACGCCTCGCCGATGAAGCGATCGCTGCGCTCCCGCAGTCGGTGACGACGCTGGGCTTCGACTTCAAGGCGGGCGACCGCATCTCCATTGGTTTCCCGCGCGCCGATGCGCCGCCCAATCCGCTGAGCGAAGCCATCACGGGCGTCAACCTGCGCAACCCGCAGTATTTTCCCTATTCGCAGGCGCTGATTGATCACGCGGGCGAGCAGACGGTCACGCGCCGCGACGGCCAGATCCTGATCGACATGCCGCTGTCGCTCTCCTTCATCAAGAACGAGGCGAAGGGCGAGGGGCTTCTCGTCGCCGAGATCAATGAGGGCGGACGCTGGACGAAACGCGCTTTCATGTTCGGCAATCCGCCGGATACGACGTTGTTGCCCACAGCCGTCGCGCGCGCATGGGCGGGCGAGGCGCCGCTCGCGAGCGCGCCGCGTGACGTGCAGCGGAGTGCGGGCTTCGTCGACTTCCTTGGCTACATTCTCGCGGCCTTCGTCGGCGGGCTCATCCTCAACATCATGCCGTGCGTGTTTCCGGTGCTGTCGATCAAGGCGCTGTCGCTCGCGGGCGGCGCGCATGCGGGAACCGCGCGGCGCCACGGACTCCTCTTCCTCGCCGGCGTGATGGCGACCTTCATGGCGCTCGCCGCCGTGCTGCTCGCACTGCGCGCGGCGGGATCGGCGGCGGGGTGGGGCTTCCAGTTGCAGGAGCCTGCTCTGATCGGCGCGCTGGCGCTCCTCTTCTTCGCCATCGGTCTCAATCTCATCGGCGCCTTCGACATCGGCGGCTCGCTGCAGAATGTCGGCGGTGGTCTCGCGGAGAAGGGCGGCGATGTCGGCGCGTTCGCCACCGGCGCGCTTGCGGTCGTCGCCGCAACGCCGTGCACGGCGCCATTCATGGCCGGGGCATTGGGTTGGGCGGCGACCGCGCCGCCGGTCGCATCGCTGGCGGTATTCGCAGGGCTTGGTCTCGGGTTCGCAGCGCCGTTCACGCTGCTCGCCTTCGCACCCGGTCTGCAGAAACTCTTGCCGAAACCCGGCGCATGGATGGACAAGGCCAAGCAGTTTCTCGCTTTCCCGATGTTCGCCGCCGCCGTGTGGCTCGTCTGGGTGCTCTCGGTGCAGACCGGGGCCATGGGCACGCTGGCGCTGCTCGCGGTGTTCGTGGCGTTCGCGTTCGCCGTGTGGGCATGGCGGCTGGGCTTTGTCTGGCGCGTGATCGCCGGGCTCGTGCTGATCGGCGTGCTCGCGGGCGCGTGGACGCCGATGACCACCGTCGTTTCCGCTGCCGACGCCGGCGCGCCGACCAAGAGCGCGTCCCTCGACGGCGAAGTCTGGAGCCCTGAACGTGTTGCGGAACTGCGCGCGGCCGGCGCGCCCGTCTTCGTCAATTTCACCGCCGCGTGGTGCGTCAGCTGCAAGTTCAATGAGGGTGCCGCGCTCTCGCGTCCGGGCCTGCGCAAATTCTTCGCCGAGCGCGGCGTCATCTATCTCAAGGGCGACTGGACCGCGCGCGATGATGTGATCGCCCGCGAGCTCGCCGCACATGGACGTTCCGGCGTGCCGCTCTATCTTTATTACGCGCCGGGCGCCGCTGAACCGGTGATCCTGCCGCAGATCCTCACCGAGGACATCGTCCGCAACGCCATCACTGCCGCCGGCACACCGCCACAAGGGGAGTCCTTATGAACAATGCCCGCCGCAACTTCGTCATCGCTGTCGGTGCAGGCGTCGCCGTTCTCGGCGGGGCGTTCGCGATGCTGCGCTCGCCTGCTGCGGAAGCCGCCGTGCAGAACGGCGCCGCAGCGCCCGGTTTCAGCGTCGTCGATTCAGCGGGTCGCACCCGCACGCTCGACGAATTCAACGGCAAGACCGTGGTGCTCGAATGGACCAACCACGACTGCCCGTACGTGAAAAAGCACTACGCCACCGGCAACATGCAGGCCCTGCAGCGCGAAGCGACGGCCGCCGGCGTCACGTGGCTCACCGTGATTTCCTCCGCACCCGGCAAGCAGGGCCACGTCAGCGGCGCCGCCGCCGACCAGCTCACCACCAGCCGCAGCGCCGCACCCAGCGCCGTTCTGCTCGATGAATCGGGCGCGGTCGGTCGCCTCTACGCCGCACGCACGACACCGCACATGTACGTCATCGGCCCCGACCGGAAGCTCGTCTATCAGGGCGGCATCGACGATCGAAACTCGAGCGATCACGCCACCGTGCAGGGCGCGCGCAACTACGTCCGCGAAGCGCTCGCTGCCGTCCGCGCCGGTCGCGCGCCCGAGACGGCGTCCGCGCCGCCCTACGGCTGCAGCATCAAGTACGCGGGGTAGTGTCTCCCATCCCCGGATTTCGCGGCACGCGAAAGTCCGGGCCCATTTTCCCGAGGCCCGCGCGAATAGGCCCCGGACTCGCCTGCGGCGATCCGGGGATGGGTGGGATGTAGGATTGACCACCTAGGCGAAATGTCCTACAGGTGGCCCATCACTTCCGCAGGGAGGGCAGCCGGTACCCTGTTCTGTCGGCGCGGTTGTGAGGTGATCGAGCGTGAGAAGCCGCTGCGCCGGGGGACCAGAACCCGGGGAAACGCGAGCGGAGTTCCGGGACTCTCAGGGAACAGCTGAGACCCGCACGCGCGTCGGCCGTACTGGACATGGGTCCTAACAAAGGCCCGGGGTCATGCTGGCGCGAAACGATCACGGGGACGCGGACGGCATTCGCATCTCTCTCACTACAAAATTCGCGGATGTCGTCCGCGTCCCCGGCCCTCCCATGCGAGCCCGCAGCGTGAAAACGCGTGCGGCAAGAAGAGTTGGGCCAACGGGAGCGCTTCGGAACCATCATCCCCGCGCGCCGTTTTCTCCAGCAACGACAGATCATCGGGACTGCCATGACCTTCAACGCCACCGATCGCCATGACCTCGCTGACAGCGCCGGGCGCGTGTCGGCGCTCACGGGCTATGGCCTCTACCTGCTGTCGATCCCGAGCCTGGCGCTATTTGCCCCGGTCGGCGCCGCCGTCGCCTGGTTCAGCCGCGCGGACGCAGCCCCGCTCGCGCGCGCCCACCTCGACGCGCAGCTGCGCCTCTTCGCCATGGCCGCGATCTGGGCGCTCGCGCTCTTCGCGCTCTCCATTCCCGCCTGGATACTGACCATCGTGCTGATCGGCATTCCGCTGCTGTGGGCCATCGCGCTGGCGGGCTTCATCGTCATGATCTGGTTCACGGCGAAAAGCGCGCTGGGGCTGCTTCGCCTGCTGGGCGGCGAAATGCCCTGACAGGGCGGCCCTGATCGGCCCTTCGACGCGCATACGTTGCCGCGCGGCGGGCCATCCGCTACCGAAGCGGCTTCATGACCGATTTCAGACCCAAGGCGCGCCGCCCGCGCGGATTCGCAGACCGTCGCGGGGCAACGCTCGCGCGCGAACGCGCCATCGTCGAGAAGGTGCTCGGCGTCTACGAGGCGTGGGGATTCGAGCGTCTCGAAACGTCGGCGTTCGAATACGCCGACGCGCTCGGCAAATTCCTGCCCGACCAGGATCGTCCCAACGAGGGCGTCTTCGCGCTGACCGACGACGACGAGAAGTGGATGGCGCTGCGTTACGATCTCACCGCGCCGCTCGCGCGGTTCGTCGCCGAAAACTACGACGCGCTGCCGAAACCCTATCGCCGCTGCGCAGCGGGACCGGTGTGGCGCAACGAAAAGCCGGGACCGGGACGCTTCCGCGAATTCTGGCAGTGCGACGCCGATACCGTAGACGCGGCGAGCCCGGCGGCGGATGCGGAAATAGTAGCGATGGCCTGCGCAGCTCTTGAGGCGATTGGACTCAAGCGGGGTCAATTCGCCATTAAAGTCAGCGACCGCCGCCTCATGGACGGTCTTTTTGATAAATTAGGTTTGTCTGATTCAGATCGGACAACTCGAACCCGTGCATTGCGAGCAATCGATAAGTTTGACCGCCTAGGCGTTGAAGGAGTGCGCCTTCTGCTCGCAGACGGTCGTAAAGATGAGTCCGGCGACTTTACAGTAGGTGCCGGGCTCACTCCTCAAGCCAATTCAACAATCATCCAATTTGTCACCGGACAACAACTGACGATTTCGGCTGGTACGGTGACGATTAGGGTTGGAGAAGAAGCATCTCTTTCCACCAATCCGGCTCATCCAGACGTAAACTTGCAGAAGATCGAATTTTTGAGATCACAGCTAGCTGGTTCAGTCGTTGGGGAAAACGCGGTTGCTAGCTTAGCGGAAATGCACTCCAATCTTTGCTGCCTCGGCTACTCCTCCGAGTATTGGCAAATCGATACCTCTGTTGTCCGAGGCCTTGAATACTACACGGGCACAGTTTTCGAAGCCGAACTTCTCGGCGAAACGAAAGACGAAAACGGCGCCCTCGTTCGCTTCGGCTCCGTCGGCGGCGGCGGGCGCTATGACGATCTCGTCTCGCGCTTCAAGGGGACGCCGATCCCCGCGACAGGTTTCTCCGTCGGCGTGTCGCGTCTCGCGGCGGCGTTAAGCGCTCAAGAAGAGTCACGCGCGAGCGACGGTCCTGTCGTCGTGCTGCCGTTCGATGCGGCGGCGATGGGCGATTGCATGGCGCTGGCGGCGGAACTGCGTGCGGCGTTCGCGAAGCAAAACATCAAGCGCGCGGCGGAAGTGTATCTCGGCGGCTCGGGCCCGAAGGCGCAACTCAAGTACGCCGACAAGCGCGGCGCGCCGGCGGCGGTGATCGTCGGCGGCGACGAAGTCCGCGACAACACCGTCTCGATCAAGAATCTCCGCCTCGGCGCACAGGTCGCCGCCACGGCGGAAGACCGCGACGCCTGGAACAAGGCGCGCGGCGAAGTGCAGGTCACCGTGCCGCGCGGCGAGATGGTCGCGCGCGTCATCGCGATGTTGCAGGGCTGAGCCAGGGGAGAAGCACGATGATCCGTTTCATGCTGGCGTTGGCCGCCATCCTCTTCACCGCGACCGCGCACGCGGAAGTCACCGCCAGCGCGCCGAACGGCTTCGTCTCGCGCCATGTCGTCACCGTGCCGATGGCGCCCGCCGCCGCGTATGAACGCTTCGTGCGCGTGCAGGACTGGTGGGACGGCGCAGACACCTATTCGCGGAGCGCGGCCAATCTGAAACTCGAAGCGCGTCCCGGCGGCGCGTGGATCGAGACCCTGCCGGCGGGCGGTTTCGTCGAGCACATGCGTGTGCTGTTCGTCAGCCCCGGCAAGACGTTGCGCCTCGAAGGCGGTCTCGGGCCGCTGCAGGACATGCCCGTGCGCAGCGTGATGGCGGTGACGTTCGAAACCGACGGCTCCGGCACGAAAGTGACGATGACGTATTCGGTCGGCGGCTACTTCGCCAATGGCACGGCGCAGATCGCGCCGGGCGTGGACTTCGTGCTCGGCGCAGGCCTCGCGCGCTACGCCCAACCTCCTGCGCCAAGTCGATGAGCGTCGACGCAAGCCTCGCACTGCGCGCTGCCGCCAGCGCGCTCGCCGCCACATGGATCGACCCGCCCGTGCTGCAGCCGGCGGGGCTCTATCTCGAACTTGCCGGCGAAGACATCCGCGCGCGCGCCTACATGCTCGCTGGCGACGACGATGCCGCGCTCTGCCTGCGTCCCGACATGACCGCGCCCGCCGTGCGCGAGGCGCTGAAGCGCAACGACTGGAGCGCTGCGTTCGGGCTCGCCTATGACGGCCTCGTATTTCGCCGCCAGACAGACAACGCTAAGGAATCCGAATTCCGCCAGATCGGCGCTGAAGTGTTCGCGCCCGTGACCGACATCGCCTCGCGCGAAGCCGACATCACCATCGCCGCGCTCGATGCGTGCCGGGCCGTCGGCGTGCAACCACGCATGCGCCTCGGCGATGTCGCGGTGTTCGAGGCCATCGTCGACGCCTGCGCGCTGCCGGAGTCGTGGACGCGCCGCGTGAAGCGCGCGTTCTCGCGGCCGGGGGGGCTCGCCACCGTGTTGCGCGAAGCGGCTGCGCCCCCGGCGCCGGAAGAGAGCATTCTCGGCGAAGCGCTGGCGGCCCTGCCGGACGAACGCGCCGAAGCGGTGGTCGAAGAACTCCTCGCAGATGCGCGCATCGTGCTTGTGGGCGGACGCACCGTCGCCGAGATCGCCGCGCGTCTCAGGGAAAAGGGCCGCGCCATGCACGCCCCGCGCGCCGATGCGCAAGCGCTCGCGCTGATCGCCGAAGCGACCGCCATCGAAGCAGCCCCGGACGCCGCCTTCGAACAGCTGCGCAAGATCGCGGCGCGCCCGTCTGCGAAAAACCCGACAGCACTGCTCGCCGCCATCGACCGCGCCAGCGCGCGCTGGGATGCGGTGAAGCGCGACAATGCCCCCGAGGCCACCTTCTCCGCCGGCTTCGGTCGCGGCCTCGCTTACTACGACGGTTTCGTCTTCGAACTCGAAGCGCCGCTGCTGGGCGTGCGCGCGAGCCTCGGCGGCGGCGGCCGCTATGACGGCCTGCTGCAACGCATCACGTCCTCGCAAGGCAGCGGCCCGCCCGCATCGTGGGGCGCAGCCGGTTTCGCCATGCGACCGGCCCGACTTGCAGAGGCCGCACAATGAGCGCGCTCACCATCGCCGTGCCCTCGAAGGGCAGGCTGCAGGAACAGACGCTCGCGTTCTTCGCCGATTGCGGCCTCGCAATCTCGCAGGACGGCGGCAAGCGCGGCTACGTCGCGCGGATGGCGGGGCAGGGTGACGTCGAAGTGCGCCTGCTGTCGGCGGGAGACATCACGGCAGCGCTGCGTGACGGCGACGTGCATGTGGGCGTGACGGGCGAAGATCTGCTGCGCGAACTCGGCCCCGCATTCGAGCGCATCGTGATGGTCAAGCCGCTCGGCTTCGGCCGCGCCGATCTCGTGGTCGCTGCGCCCGCTGCGTGGCTCGACGTGACGACCATGGCGGACCTCGATGAAGTCAGCGCCGCGATGCGCGCGCGCACCGGCAAACGGCTGCGCGTCGCGACGAAATACCTGAAGCAGACGCACGCCTTCCTCGATGGCCGCGGCGTCGACGACTACCGCATCGTGGAAAGCCTCGGCGCCACCGAAGGCGCGCCCGCCGCCGGCGTCGCCGACGTGATCGTCGACATCACCACCACCGGCCAGACGCTTGCCGCCAACCACCTGAAGACTCTGACCGACGGCCTGATCCTCAAGAGCCAGGCGCAGCTCGCCGCGAGCCGCGCCGCGTCATGGACGCCCGCCGCGAAGGCCACCTTCGCCGCCATCCTCGACCAGATCGAAGCGCGCGAGCAGGGGCGGTCGCTGAAGCTCGTCCGCGCGGCGGTGGGCGGGGCGAGCGCGGACGCCCTCAATCAGCTCATCGCCCGCATGGGCGGCAGACTGGCGAGCGAATCCGAGCCCGGCCTCATCGCCTTCTACTGTCCCGCCGAGCGGGCTCCGGAGGCGTCCGCCGCTGCTGCAGCCCTTGGCGCGGGCCCGGTCGGGGTGTTCGGCTCCGACTATGTCTTCGAGCGGGTCGGCACCCTCAGCGCCCGCTTCGGTGAGGCGCTCGCGCCACGGTGACCCGTTTGAAGGCGCCCAAGCACACAAAACGGTCACATGGGGATTGACGCCCATGGGCAATCCCGGCACTGAGAGTGTGCGTTTCGGGGAGGAGACGCCTCCAGCCGCGCTAGACGGCCGGACGCACTCAACACACAAAAAAACTGGGCCGTGGCGTGAAAACGCTGCGGCCTTCGTCCTTTCTGGGCTCCGGCGTTGCCTCCTTTCCTTCTCCCCCGCGAGGGGGAGAAGGTGGCCGCGAAGCGGTCGGATGAGGGGGCGTCCCGGCGATTGGCCGCAACAGCCGACTTCATCCTAGATCTCACGCCCTCATCCGTCGACTTCGTCGTCACCTTCTCCCCCTCGCGGTGGAGAAGGGAAAATGAGTGATCCTTGCCCCATCGGCAGGCCTTCCGGTCGCCGCGCCTCACGCTATGGTGAGCGCAATGAAGCGTCGCGCAGCAAGCAGCGACCATCTGGGAGGAAGCGGCATGAAGCGCGTTGGCGCACTGGCGGCGTTGATCGCCGTGACCTTGCTGGTCGGTTGCAATCAATCGAAGGACGCGAGCGGCGTCGACGCGCGGCGCATCGAACGCGCCGACGCGGGCGAATGGCTCAACTATGGGCGCACCTACGACGAGCAGCGCTTCAGCCCGCTGGACAAGGTCAATCGCGGCAACGTCGCGCAGCTTGGCCTCGCATGGTTTGCGGAGTTCGACACCGATCGCGGCCAGGAAGCGACGCCGCTGATGGTCGACGGCGTGCTCTACACGACGACGGCGTGGAGCAAGGTCTATGCGTTCGATGCGCGCACCGGTGCGCAGAAGTGGTCCTATGATCCGAAGGTGCCCGGCGATCGCGGGTTCAGCGCGTGCTGCGACGTGGTCAACCGCGGCGTCGCGGTCTGGGGCGGCAAGGTCTATGTCGGTACGCTCGACGGACGCCTGATCGCGCTCGATGCGAAGACCGGCGCGGAGAAGTGGTCGGTCGTCACCGTCGACCAGTCCAAGCCCTACACGATCACCATGGCGCCGCGCGTGGTGCAGGGCCGTGTGCTGATCGGCAACAGCGGCGGCGAGTACGGCGTGCGCGGCTACCTCACCGCCTACGACGCCGCGACCGGCGACAAAGTCTGGCGCTTCTACACGACGCCGAACGCGGCGGGCCAGGCCGACAACGAAATCTCCGACGCGATCTTCGCGGAAAAGGCCAACGCCACGTGGAGCGACGGCGCCTGGAAGCAGTCTGGCGGCGGCGGCACGGTGTGGGATGCGCTCGCGTATGATCCCGCGCTGAACACCGTCTATGTCGGCGTCGGCAACGGCGCGCCGTGGAACCACCGCGTGCGCTCCGGCGGCAAGGGCGACAACCTCTTCCTGTCCTCGATCCTCGCGCTCGATGCGAAGACCGGCGCCTACAAGTGGCACTATCAGACGACGCCGGGCGAAACGTGGGACTACACCGCCACGCAGCACATCATGCTCGCCGACATGAACATCGGCGGGAAGCCGCGCAAGGTGGTGATGCAGGCGCCGAAGAACGGCTTCTTCTACGTCCTCGATCGCGAGACCGGCGAACTCCTCAGCGCCGACGCCTATATCCCCATGGCGCCTGAATCGGCGACGCCCGCAGGCGTGCCGATCTCGTGGTCCACGGGTGAGGTGAAGGACGGCCGTCCTGTCGAAAACCCGAGCGCGCGCTATCTGCAAGGCGCAGCCCTCGTCAGTCCCGCACCCTTCGGCGCACACAACTGGCAGCCGATGGCGTTCAACCCGACCGAAGGTCTCGTCTTCATTCCGGTGACGACGGCCGGCGCGCTCGCGCAGGTTTATGCCGACGACCCGACGTTCAAGTATCGTGAAGGCGGCTGGAACACCGGCATATCCATGAACCTCGGCGATCTGCCGAACGACGAAGCGCAACGCGCGGCGCTGAAGGCGATGTTGCGCGGACGTCTCGTCGCGTGGGATCCGGTGGCGCGCAAACCGCGCTGGTCGGTGGAGCTGCCGTCCTTCTGGAACGCCGGCGTGCTCTCGACGGCCGGCGGACTGGTGTTCCAGGGCGCCGCCGAAGGTGCGCTCCATGCTTACGACGCCACAGACGGCAAGAAGCTCTGGTCGTACGAAACCACCAACGGCATCATCGCCGCGCCGATGACCTACGCGCTCGACGGCGAACAATATGTGGCGGTGATGGTCGGATACGGCGGCGCGGGCGCGCTGTCGGCGGCGGCGTTCCTGCCGGATCGTCCGCGCCTGCCGGGCCGCATCATGGTGTTCAAGCTCGGCGCGACAGCGCAGGCGACGCCCTATGACATCCCGCCGAAACCCGCGATCGATCTCGCCGGCGTCGCCAGTCGCGGCAATGTTGCGGCGGGCCGCAGCGCGTTCAACGCCAACTGCCTCGTCTGCCACAGCGCCAACGCCAGCGGCGGCTATCTGCCTGATCTGCGCCGCTCGGCGATGATCCGCAGTGCAGAGAGCTTCAAGGGCGTGGTGATCGACGGCGCACTCGCTGCCAACGGCATGGCGAGCTTCTCGCGCTACCTCGATGCAGGGCAGGCGGAAAATGTCCGCGCCTACCTCATCACCGAGTCGCGCCGTCAGCAGGGGCTCGACGCCGCGGCGGCCCGCGCGGCGCCCAAGAAGTAAGGGTTCCCGGTTCCCCCGTCGCGGGAACCGGGAACCTTCACGTCTTCAACGGGTTAGTCCGGCTCCGCAACAAACCGACACGCGGGCGACACGCTCGCGCGTCACGATCACGGCGTCGCTTTCCGGGCGCGCGGTGACTAGCTCTCGTGCGGAAAGTCGACGGAACGCGGCTTTGGCTGCGTTCATGTCGCCTGTGCGAGACGAGGACCATGACTGACGCCGAAGACGCCATCACCAAGCCCCGTCGCCAAATCCCGTGGATGTGGGTCGCCATTGGCGTTGCCGTGCTCGTGGGCCTCTTCCTGATTTTCGGACGTGGCAAATCCGATGCCGATCCTTTTCGCACCAGCGCCGTCGATCGCGGCGAAATCGTGCGCGCCGTGAGCGCCACGGGACAGCTGCAGCCGCTGATCTCCGTCGACGTGGGCTCGACGGTGTCGGGCCCGATCCTGTCCGTCGAAGTCGATTTCAACGACACCGTGAAGAAGGGGCAGGTGCTCGCGCGCATTGATCCCGAGACGTTCCAGCAGCGCGTGCGCCAGGCCGAGGCCGGCGTCACCCAGGCCCGCGCCGAAGCGAATTCCACCCGCGCCGACTACGGGCGCTACGAGCGTCTGGCCAAGGAAGGCTTCGCCTCCGACCAACTCCTGCTGCAGAATCGCACCGCCGCCGCACGCGCAAACGCCTCGGTCAGCATCGCGAACGCGCAGCTCGCCGCCGCGCGCATCGATCTTGATCGCACCATCATCCGCTCACCCGTGGACGGCGTCGTCGTCGATCGCCAGGTCGATCCGGGACAGACCGTGGCCGCGAGCTTTCAGGCTGCGACCCTGTTCGTCATCGCGCAGGACTTGTCACAACTCGAAGCCGCCATCGTCGTCGACGAAGCCGACATCGGCGAAGTGCAGGAAGGCATGGCCGTGCGCTTCACCGTCGATGCCTTCGCCGACGAGACGTTCGAAGGTCGCGTGACGCAGGTGCGCAAGCAGGGCGTGCAGACGTCGGGCGTCGTCTCCTACACGGTCATCGTGCGCGCAGAGAACCGGGGCGGGCGCCTGTTGCCGGGCATGACCGCAAACGCCGAGATCATCGTCGAACAGAAGCCTGACGTGGTGCGTGTGGCCAACGGCGCGCTGCGGTTCGCGCCGGCCGATCCTGCGCTCGCGGCGAAGGGCCGCGCGCTGACGACGCCTGTGGGCGGCGCTGCAGGCAACGCGGCCACAACGGGCGAACCTCGTGGTCAAGGCGGGGGACAAGGCACCGGACAAGGCGCCGGACAAGGCGGGGGCCAGCGCGGTCAACGCGGCGGCGGTCAGCAGCTTGAACAGCTCGCTGCGCAACTGTCGTTGACGCCCGCACAGAAGGATCAGGCGCGCGACGTCATGCAGGCCGCGCGCGCCAACGCCGGCGCGCCTCCGGGCGCGGAAGCCACGCAAGCCGAACGGCGCGCCTTCATGCGCAAGGCGCGCGAAGCGTCCATGCGCGCCCTCGAACCGATCCTCACCGCCGAACAGAAGACCAAGTTCGCCGCATTGCGCGAAAGCGGCCCCGGTCGCGAGACGCGCGCGCGCAATGCGGTCGTGTGGGTGCTGCGCGACAACAAACCCGCGCCCGTGCGGGTGCAACTCGGCGTCGCTGCGGATGCGTTCACCGAAGTGGCTGGCGGCCTCAAGGAGGGTGATCTCGTCATCACTGGCGGCGGGCCCGCGTCGAAAGAGAAGAAACAGCAGGGCGGACCGATGGGCACGGGCGGCGGCGTCCGCATCCGGGGCTGATCATGTCGCTCATCGAAGCCAGATCCCTCGAGCGGACCTACCGAATGGGCGATGAAATCGTCCACGCACTGGACAAGGTCTCCTTCTCCGTGCCGCGCGGCGACTATATCGCCGTGATCGGTCCCTCGGGTTCGGGGAAGTCCACGCTGATGAACATCATCGGCGGGCTCGACACGCCGAGCGCGGGCACGCTCGTCGTCAACGGCGCCGATCTCGGCAAGCTCGACGACGAGGGCCTCGCGGGATTCCGCAACAAGACGATCGGCTTCGTGTTCCAGTCGTTCAATCTGCTGCCGCGCCTCACGGCGATGCAGAATGTCGAACTGCCCATGCTCTACTCCGGAACGCCGCCGTTGGAGCGGCAGGCGCGCGCGTCGCAACTTCTCGACCGCGTTGGCCTCGGTCAGCGCAAGACGCACCGGCCCACGCAGCTCTCCGGCGGCCAACAGCAGCGCGTCGCCATTGCGCGCGCACTTGCCTGCGAGCCGGCGGTCATCCTCGCCGACGAACCCACCGGCGCGCTCGACACCAACACAACCAAGGAGATCCTCGCGCTGTTCAAGGAACTCAACCGTGAAGGGGTGACGATCATCATCGTCACCCACGAACACGAAGTGGCGCAGGCCACCAAGCGCATCATTGAGATGCGCGACGGGTGCATCGTCTCGGACAAGCCTGTCTCATGAAAGCGATTTGCTCATGATGACGCCCCGCGATCTCGTCGCCACATCGGCCCGCGCGCTCCGCGTGAACCCGCTGCGCAGCGCGCTGACGGCGCTCGGCGTGATCATCGGCGTGGCGTCGGTCGTGGCGATGGTGGCGCTCGGCGAAGGCGCGCAGCAGCGCGTCACGTCGAGCATTTCAAGCCTCGGATCAAACCTGCTCATCATCGTGCCGGGCGCATCGCGTCAGGGCGGGGTGGCGCAGGCGCCGGGTTCGTTCAACTCGCTGACCATCGCGGACGCCGAAGCCATAGCGCGCGACGTTCCAGGCGCCGTGGCCGTTGCACCGTCGCAGCGCGGCAGCGCGCAGATCGTCGCTGACGGCGCCAACTGGAACACGCGCATCGAAGGCGTGACGCCGCCCTATCTCGACGCGCGCGACTGGGGCGTGTCGAGCGGGCGTTTCTTCGACGATCGCGAAGCGCGCCAGGCGCGCAAGGTCGCCGTGCTCGGCGCCACGGTGGCGAAGGAGCTCTTCCCCAACAGCGATCCGATCAGCCAGCGCATCCGCATTTCCGGCGGCCAGTACGAGATCATCGGCGTGCTGGAATCCAAGGGCCAGTCCGGCTTCGGCCAGGACCAGGACGACATCGTGCTCGCGCCGTTGCAGACGGTGAAGCGGCGCGTGTCGGGCCGGCAGGGGCGCGCCAACACCGTCAGCCAGATTTCCGTGAAGGCCGAGAGCGAAGCTGCGCTTACGCAATTGCAGACGGATGTCGAAACACTTCTGCGCCAGCGTCATCGCATCGCCGAGGGCGATACCGACGACTTCACCGTGCAGAACCTCTCCTCCATCGCCGACACGATGAAGCAGACGACGGCGGCTTTCACGGCGTTGCTCGCGGCGATTTCTGCGGTGTCGCTCGTGGTCGGCGGCATCGGCATCATGAACATCATGCTCGTCTCGGTGACGGAGCGGACGCGCGAGATCGGCCTGCGCAAGGCGCTCGGCGCACGGCGGCAGGACATCCTGTGGCAGTTCGGCCTCGAAGCGGTCGCGCTATCCATCGCCGGCGGCATCGTCGGGCTGCTGATCGGCTCCCTCGTTGCGTGGGGCGTGACGACGCTGATGCAGGTGCCGCTGGTGCTCGGCGGCATGACGGCCGTCACCGCCATCGGCTTTTCCGCACTCGTGGGCGTCGCGTTCGGCGCCTATCCCGCTTGGCGCGCCGCGCGCCTGGATCCCATCGAAGCGCTGCGGCGCGAATGACCTGGTGATGATGATGCGCAAGTTCCTTCTCGCTGCGGCCGCGTGGGCCGCCCTCACCGGCGGCGCCGCTGCCGACACGCTCACCGAAGCGATGACGT
>JAWXBS010000008.1:0-5799 GCA_034440275.1 Alphaproteobacteria bacterium | reverse complement strand
CGGCCGCGTCGCTGGGCGTGGTGTGGTAGTTCTGGATGTCTTCCATGATCTGCGCGACGCCCGGACGTTTCGCGCGCGCGGCGGCGGCTTCGAGTTCGGCGACCAGCGGCTTCGACAACGCTTCCATGATGAGGAGATCGACGCCCTTCGCTTCGCGCTCCAGCACCGGCGTCGGCACGGTATCGCCGCTGACGACGACGCTGCGGTTTTTATAGTCGATGCGGTAGCCGACGGCGGGTTTCACCGGGCCGTGATCGACCACAAACGCCGTGATGCGTACGCCGCCGTCATCGAGCACGACAAGTCTGTCGCCGCCTTCGGGAAACGCGAATGGCGCAGCGACGAGCCCGGCGCCCGAGGGCGGCACGACTGCGGCGCCGTGGTGGCCGATGCGATACGTCGCGTCGAGCGCGTAGGCCTCGTTGAAGCCCGCGACGACGCGTTCGACGCCGGGTGGTCCGGCGACTTTCAGCGGCGTCGTCGCGCCACCGCCCGCCCAGCGCTGCAGCGCGAGCGCGCCGAGATCGTCGATGTGATCGGAATGGAAGTGCGTGAGGAAGAGCTGCTCGATCTCGCCCGGCGGCAGACCCATCTGACCGATGGTTTCCGAAGCGCCGCTGCCGGAATCGAACACGAAGAGCCGCTTGCCGGCGACCACCGCAAGGCACGGCCCCGCGCGCCTGCGATCGGCCATCGGCGAGCCCGTGCCGCAGAACGCCGCGTGCAGGCCGTCCGGCAGCGTCGCGATCTCGGAGCGGGACATGTTGGCGTCCGCCGCGCGACGCAGCAGCTGCAGCGCGATCTGGTCGCGGCGCATGTAGGCGCCTGTCGCCAGCGCGACGAGCAGGACGCCCAGGCCGATCGCTATCCACTTGCGCATGTCGCTCTCCCCGCTTCGTTTTGTTGTTTGGCTTCAATTGACACACTGAGAGCCAATATCAAACAGTCACGACGGGAAAGTGTGCGCCTACCCCTCGCCCGCCTATCCTTCGCCGGCCGCGCGTTCCATGGCCACGCGCTCGTCATCGTTGGCGGTGCGGATGGCGTCCATGTCGGTGCGCATCAGCTCCTCGAACATGGCGGTGCGGTCCCGCACGACCTTCTGGAATTCGGCGTAGTCGCCGGTCCGCAGCTCCGACATTTCGAGCAGCAGCTTGTCGTCGTACTTGCGGAAGAGTTCACCCGCGCGTTCGGCCTGATAGGTGTTGACGCCGAGCATACCGAGCGTCTTGACGCCGAGGCGCACGCTGGACTCGAACGTCTCGCGTTCGAGTCCATCCACGTTCTTGGCGAGCAATTCGTAGGCGTGACGGCGATCGAACGCGCGCGCGATGACCTTGAGATGCGGGAAGTGCCGCCGCGTCGTGTCGACGATTTCGAGCGCCTTGGACTGGTCGTCGATGGCGATGACGATGACCTGCGCATCCTCCGCACCCGCCGCGCGCAGCAGATCCACGCGCGAGGCGTCACCGTAGTTCACCTTGCGGCCGAAACCGCGCAGCACATCCACCTGCTCCACATCGTGATCGAGCACGCTGGTGCGATAACCGTTGGCGTCGAGCAGGCGACCAACCGTCTGCCCAACGCGGCCGTAGCCGGCGATGATCGCGTGCGGCTTGTTGGATTCGATCGCCTCCTCCAGCCGGTTGCCGATCGGCGACACGAGCTGCCCCGCGATCTTTTCCGCGAGGATGAAGAGCAGCGGCGTGACCGCCATCGAGATCGCCACGACCACGATCAGCGGATCGACAACGCTGGCCGGGAGCACGCCCTCGCCCTGCGCAAACGCAAACAGCACGAACGCAAACTCCCCGCCCTGCGCGAGCATCAGCGACACCATCACCGCATCGGCGCGGCCACGCCCGAACGCGCGCGTCACCCCGAACAGCACGGCGGCTTTCACCGCGATCAGCAGCACCGCGAGGCCAAGGATCAGCACCGGCTGGGCGATCAGCAGCGCGAAATCGATGCTCGCGCCGACGGAGACGAAGAAGAGCCCCAGCAGCAGCCCGCGGAAAGGTTCGATGTCGCTTTCGATCTCGTGGCGGAATTCACTGTCGGCCAGAACCACGCCCGCAATGAACGCGCCGAGCGCCGGCGACAGCGACACCACTTCCATCAGCAGCGTCACGCCGACGACGATGACGAGCGCCGTCGCCGTGAATAGCTCCTGCATCCGCGTGCGTGCGATGATGCGGAACACCGGCCGCATGATGAAGCGTCCCGCCAGCACCACCGCCGCGATCGCGGCGAGCGTCGCCAGCACCCGCAGCCACGGCGGCGCGTGCACAAGCAGGCCCGTCTCCGCGTGTCCCGCCGCCACGTCAGGCGACATGGTCGCCAGCAGTGGAAACAACGCAAGCATGGGGATGACGGCGATGTCCTGAAACAGCAGCACGGCGAACGCGGTGCGCCCGGCGTCAGTGTCGTTGAGCGCGCGCTCGCGAAGCGACTGCATCACGATGGCCGTCGACGAGAGCGCGAGAGTCAGGCCAACGGCCACGGCGATGCGCCAGTCGAGACCGAACGCGAGCCCGACGCCCGTCAGCGCGAGCCCGCTCAACACCACCTGTGCGCCGCCGATGCCGATGATCGAGGTGCGCATGCGCCACAAGAGCGCCGGCTGCAGCTCAAGCCCGATGAGGAAGAGCATGATGACGACGCCGAACTCCGCCGCATGCATCGCGCCTTCGGGATCGCCGAACAGCTGCAGCCCGAACGGCCCGATCACCGCGCCCGCCACGAGGTAGCCGAGCACCGATCCCAGCCCGAGTTTTTTTGCGATCGGCACCATCACAATCGCGGCGACGAGAAAGACGAAGGCTTGCAGCAGGAATTCTGGACTCATGCGCCCTACTTAATGGGCCACAGCCAACGCGCCAGCCCTCCCCCGCGTGCGGGGGGAGGGAAAGACCGCGCAGTGGTGCACGATGGGTCTCCTTTTGTGAGACCGGGCCCTCACCCTGACGTCGCTGCGCGCCGTCTGTCCCTCTCCCTCAAGAGGGAGAGGGGTTGCGAAACAATCGACGCACGCTATCACCGCCCTCGCGACGGTCTTCCGAGAGGAAGCGCAAAAGGGAACGCGGTGCGGAGGTCTCCTCCAAATCCGCGGCTGTGCCCGCAACTGTTAGCGGTGAGCGATCCGCCATTCCGCCACTGGGGCCCCGATTCATTTGGGAATCCGCCCTGGGAAGGCGGCGGAGAGCATCGACCCGCGAAGCCAGGAGACCTGCCGTCGCAGCTGCTCACGCCTGGACCGGGGATCAGTCCATGGCAAGCGGGAAACTCCCGTCGATGCGGCGTTCGAAGGCCGGCCCGGCTCGCGCGGATGGTCCGCGTGCGTCGCCACGTCTTTCGGCGCGACACGCGCAGGCCGCGCGGCGCCGACGGGAGCATGAAGCATGTCCATCCGTTCAACGCGCCTCCTCGCAGGCGTCGGACTCGCAGCGCTGATCGCGTTTGCGTCGCCCGTCTTCGCGGACGAAGTCGTCGTCACCGCCACGCGCACGCCGACGGAAACCGATCGCCTGCCCAATCGCGTCGAGGTCATCGACCGCGCCGAGATCGAGGCCAAGGGCCTTCTCACGCTCGCCGATGCACTGCGTGAAGCGCCGGGCGTCACCGTCGTCTCTACCGGCGCGCCGGGCGCGCAGACGTCCGTGTTCACGCGCGGCACGAACTCCAAGCACACACTCGCGCTGTTCGACGGCATCCGCCTCAACGACCCCACCGCGCCGAACGCGCAATACGATTTCGGGCAGGACCTGCTCGGCGATCTCGACCGCGTGGAAGTGCTGCGCGGGCCGGCGTCTTCCGTGTACGGCTCCGATGCGATCGGCGGCGTGGTGAACCTCGTGCCGCGTCGCGGCGCCGACAAGGCGTTCGCGCCTTATTTCGATGTCTCTGCAGGTTCGTTTGAAACGTACCAGGGCGTCGCGGGCGCGGCCGGCGCGATCGGCGGCTTCACCTACGGCGCCACCGTCGACGCGCTGACCACCGAAGGCTTCGACCAGGTCCCGGACCGCTTCACCGCGCATACCGGCCACAAGGACGGCTCGGAAATCTATTCCATCACCGGAAACGCGGCCTACGCCTTCAGCGACACGCTGAGCATCGATGCGCTCGTGCGTTACCGTTCCTCGCGCGCCGATTTCGACAGCTTCTCCGGGGGCGTCTTCTTCGACCAGCGCGCCGACGATCCCGATCTCGAGATCGACAGCGACGACTACACTGTCTGGCGCGTGGGCGGCACGCTAACTGCCGGCGACTTCGTCACGCGCCTTTCCGGCGGCCAGGTGCTCAACGAGCGGCGCGAACGCGACGGCGGCGTGGTGACCACGACCGTCGAAGGCGAACGCAACTTCATTGATCTCACATCGACATGGTCGAAGGCCGATCTCGGATTCCTCACGGACGTCGCGACGACCTTCGGCGGCCAGCTCTCCAGCGAACGCACGGACAATTCGTCCACGCTCTTCACCAACGCCCTCTTCGCGGAGGAAGATTCGAAGGCGCTGTTCGTCGTCGGCCAGGGCCGCATCGGCGCGGGCACGGACGTGGCGGCGTCACTGCGCTGGGACGACAACGAGAATTTCGGCGACCACACGACCTACAACATCGGCGTCAGCCAGGACTTCACGGCGCTGTTCGCGCCGCTGCGCGTCTATGCGTCCTGGGGGGCGTCCTACAAGGCGCCGACCTTGTCGGAACGCTTCGGCACGAACTTCTTCAATATCGGCAACCCGAACCTGAAGCCGGAAGAGGGAACGTCTTCCGAAATCGGCTTCGACTATACGCCGATCGAGTCTCTGAAGTTCGGCGCCAGTTACTTCGATACCGAGATCGACAATCTCATCGAGTACAATTTCGCGACAACGCAGAACATCAACATCGGCCGCGCAGACATCGATGGCTTCGAAACCTATGTGCAGGGCAAGCTGGGTGACACCGCCACGCTGCGCGCCGGATACGTCTTCACCGACACACGCAACGCTTTGGGCGCCGGGAACCCGCGCCTCGCGCGCCGTCCACTGCATGCATGGTCACTCGACGGTTCGGTGCGTCCCACGGAAAAACTCCGCCTGTCGGCGGGTTGGACATGGGCGTCATCACAGATCGACGTGAAATACGACAACGACGGCAACTTCGAGTTCGCCGCCGCCCCCACACCCGGCTTCGACTACGGCCGCGTCTCCGTCGACTACGCGCTCACCGACGCGCTCACGCTCTACGCCGTGGCGAACAATGTGAGCGACACCGAATACGAAAACCCCAACGCCTTCCGCGGCGCCCCGCGCAGCGTGCGCGTGGGAGTGAGGGGGAAGTTCTAGGCTGAAGTCCCTCCCCCGCTTGCGGGGGAGGGACAGACCAGAGCGAAGCGAAGGTCAGGGTGAAAGAGGGTAACGATACGGACTCCAGACCTTCGCACCTCAAATCGCTACACCTTTGGTACGCACCCCAATCGCCGCAAAGCGCGAGCTGGCATTGTCAGAATTATGGTGACATATTCTACTCAGTGACGGTGCCAGTGGGGGCGCAACATGAAGAGTTCGATTTTCATTGGCTATCGGAGATCCGACACAGCAGACGTATCTGGCCGGTTATGCGATGCTCTAATCTACGCATTTGGCGAAGAGAGGATTTTCAAGGACGTCGATAGCCTTCCTGTAGGAGCCGAATTTGCGGCCCACATCAGGTCAATTCGAGCTATAGCCGAATCTTGGTGACGCGCTGACGGATCAAGCGGCGGCGACTTCGGCTTGAGAATTGAGCGACGCTGCTGTTTCCTCGATGCCGTCT
>JAWXBS010000007.1:0-18669 GCA_034440275.1 Alphaproteobacteria bacterium | reverse complement strand
GTGCAGGAGGTCGAAGCAGCCGTTGGTGAAGCCCACGGTCAGCCCCTGCGCCGCCCAGTCGCTGCGCAGCGTCACCGCCTCGGCCACGGTCATCGCCGGGGCGTAGGCCTGCGTCTGCGCCAGCGCGGCGCGGCGCTCCGGCCCGCTCATGGCGGCCGCGATTTCCTCCACCGTCGTGGTCGCCGTGCCGACCTTGGCGACGACGATGCCGGCGGCGGTGTTGGCGATGCGCATGGTGCGCTCGATAGAAAGCCCCGCGCCGAGGCCTGCTGCGATGACTGAAACCACCGTGTCGCCCGCGCCGGAGACGTCGAACACTTCGCGCGCCTCGGCCTGCAGGTGGATGGGCGCCGCCGTCGCGCGGAAGAGGGACATGCCCTTTTCCGAACGCGTGAGCAGGATGTCGGCGCCGCTCTGCGCGATGGCTTCGTTGGCGGCCGCCTGCGCCTCGGCGTCGCTTTCGCAGGGCAGTCGCACCGCTTCGCTCAGTTCGCGCCGGTTCGGGGTGATGATCGCTGCGCCGCGATAGTCCGCGAATTTCATGCGCTTGGGATCAACGATGGCCGGCACGTCGCGCGCCTTCGCCAGCGCGAACGCCTTCGCCAGCACCGCATCGCTCAGCACGCCCTTGCCGTAGTCCGACAGCACCAGCGCGCCGCAGTCGGCGAGCGCGTCTTCAAGGTCGTCGAGGATCTGCGCCTCAAGCGCGGCGGAGCACGGCGCGATGCGTTCGCGGTCCACGCGCACCATCTGCTGCTGGCCGCCGAGATAGCGCGTCTTCAGCGTGGTCGGGCGGTCGCGGTCCACGGTGAGACGCGGAATGATGCGGGCATGGCTCTCGTCGACCAGCTTCATCAGCTGCGCGCCCGCCGGGTCCGCGCCGATCACGCCGATGAGACGCGCCGATGCGCCGAGCGCGGCCGCATTTGCCGCCACGTTGGCCGCGCCGCCGAGCGTCCAGCGCTCCGACTGCACCTGCAGCACCGGCACGGGCGCCTCGTCGGAGACGCGCCGCACAGCCCCACGCACGTGATGGTCGAGCATCACATCGCCCAGCACGACGATGCGGGCGGCCTTCAGGCGGTCGATCCAGTCGGTTTCCGGCACGGTTTTCCTTTGGCTCTCAGCCGATCCTAGCACGTCAGCGCCGCGCAAGCGCAGCGGCGGCGGCGCCCGTGAACGCCGCGGCGATCCACCATTCCTGCCACGCGCCGTAGCTCACGTTCCAGATCGTTCCGACGGTCGCCATCGCCGCAACAGCCGCCGCAGCGGCGGCCTTTGAGTGGCCCAGTGTACGGGACGCGATGATCCCCGCTGCGAGGATCGAGAGCGCAGCAAGGCTTGCGCCGACGAGGCCGGTCTCCAGCCAGACATGCATCGAGAAGCTGTGCGGATGCAGCGGTATCGCCTGGAATTCGCCGACGCCGGGGAGGGAGAGGCGCTCCACACCGAACTTCCGCGCGCCGTCGAGGCCCCATCCGGTCATGAGTTTCTCGTCGATGCGCGCGCTTGCATAGCGCCAGATTTCCGCGCGCATCTGCCACGACAGCGGCAGGCGCTCCTGCAGGCCCGGCAGGGAGAGCACGAAGAGGCTCGCCCACGGCGCAACGAGCATCCAGCCCGCAAGGCCCACGGAGATCACGATTGGCGTGACGCGCGGCGCCATCCATCCGAACACGAACGCAATGAAGCCCATCGCGAAGCCCGCCGCGTTCGTCGCCATGTTGAACTGCAGCGACAGCAATGCCGCGCAGACGAGCAGCACCCGCCACGTCAGGCGTTGCCACGTGCTCTTGCCGCCGATCAGCGCGCCGACGGCGCCCCAGATCAGCACCACGAGGATCGAGACGCCCTTGCCGGGATTGCGCTCGATGATGCCGGGATCGGTTGTCGATGCGCCGAGGCGGTTGATCATCAGATCGCCGCCCGCCTCGACGACGGAAAGGCAGATCAGCACCACGACCGCCGCCAGCACGCTTGCACGGCCGAGCGCGCGGTCCTTGTCGCCGCCTGCCGCCAGCCCCGCCACGAACAGCACGCCCGCGAGATAGCCGGCGAATACCTTCACGGCCTGTTCGGGACGCGAGACTGGCGACCAGGTGTGCGAGACCGCCGCCCAGATCGCGAATGCGAGGAAGGGCGCCGCCGCCAGCAGGAACATGCCGATGCGCTTGCCGTCCTTCGCGATCGGGGCCGCGACCAGACCGGCCAGAACCTGCAGCGGCGCGAGCGCCATGCCGCCCGCCACCGCTGCAGGGGCAAGGAAGGCGAAGTAGGCGGCGGCGGTGAAGCCCGCACGGCCGGGACCGCGGGCGGCCGGAAGGTTCGGTTCGTCGGACAACTGCGTTCCCCTCGCGAAGCGCGCCCTTATGGCCGCGTCGGGGGATCGCGCCAAGCGCGGATCACCGGGCGACGGTCAACGAGGCGCAGCGGATTCCACGCGAGCGCGGCGGCGAGGTCGCCCACAGAGGCCTTGCGGCCCTTGCGCAGAAGCTGGCGCGCGCGCCACGCGGGGCCGAGATCGCCCAGCGCTGCGATCACGCCGCGCCAGCCGGCGGCGCGGCCTTTCAGCGTATTCACGAGAAGGTTCGCCAGCGTCACCGCGACGGTGAATGGCAGGAGCGGCCAGAAGATCCGCGCCGGCATCGACTTCACATGCGTCCACACCCGGTTGCGCGCGCCGTGGAAGTCCGCGAACGCGGACCCGCGCGCGCTTACCCCGCCGCCGATGTGGCGCACGACCGCGCGCGGTACCTGTATCGTCGCGCGGTCCATCAGGCGCAGACGGAAGCCGAGATCAACATCCTCGACATAGCAGAAGAAGCGTTCGTCGAAGCCGCCGACGGCGTGAAAGTCTGCCGCGCGGATCAGCATCGCCGCCGCGCACGCCGCGAAGGTCTCGCCCTCGGCGGGCAAGTCCGTCGACGACATGCCGAAACCGCCGCGCCACGGAATCCCGATCGCATGCAACGCATCTCCCGCGCCGTCGAGACGAGAAGGATCGGCGTCGAGCAGCTGTGTCGATCCGAATGCCGCCGCCTGCGGACGGCGCGCCGCCGCATCGACGAGCGCCTGAAGCCAGCCGGGTTCGGGAAACGCGTCGGGATTGAGCAGCGCGAGAAGTTCGGCGTCACGCGCCGCCGCCGCCGCGCGATTGTTGCCGCCCGCAAAGCCCAGATTTTCTTCCGACTGGATCAGCGTCATCCACGACGGCAGCGCAGTAGGATCAGTTCGCTCCTCGGGACGCGAAGCGTTGTCGATCAGCACGGCGCAGAAATCGCGATACGTCTGCGTTTCCAACGCCGCGATCTGGCGTTGCAGATGCGCCTTCGAGTTGAATGCGACAATCAGGATGGCGACGCTCATGCGCCGTCCATGCGCAGCGCCCGCGCCGCCGCGCCGCCGCCGAGAAGTGCGCGCGCCTTTTCTGCACCGGCTTTCGCCAAAGCGTTCCGCGCCGCCACATCCTCACGCAGGCGCCGCAATGCTGCGACCGCCGCATCGTGATCGGGCTCCGCCCAGCGCGCGCCCGCGACGGTGTAGACCTTTTGCGGATCGCGCACGGGAACGAGCGTCGCGGGGATCAGCGCGGACGATTCCGCGTCCATGAAATCGAGATTGCCGGACCAGCCTGTCGCGATCACCGCGCGCTCCGCCAGCATCGCTTCCGCAAGATTGAGTCCGAAGCCCTCGCTGCGGTGGAGCGAGATGTAGCAGTCGCAGGCGGCGTAGAGCGTGTGCAGTTCATCGAGGCCAGCCGGCGTATCGATGAGCATCACTGTCGGACCGGCCTCATACACCGCCGCGCGCAAGCGCTGCGCCGCTTGCGGATAGCGATCGCCCTGGCTCAGGCGGATGACGAGACGCGCCGTCGGATCGCCGTTGAACGCATCGCGAATGGCGCGGATGGCGGCGAGCGGGTTCTTGCGTTCGAGGCTCGATGCCAGCGAGAAGCTCTGGAACGCGACGAAGTCATCCGCACTCGCGCCAATGCGCAAACGTCCCGTCGCGCGACGCGCGGGCGTCATCTCCGGCGGCGGACGCAGCGCGGCGGGATGGGGAACCACCGTCACCGGAACGTCGAACGCCGCACGCGCGGCCTGTGCGGAGAATGCGCTGGGCGTCCAGATTTCGTGCACGAGGCCGCGTCCCACGCGCCAGTGCGGCGGCGGCGTCTCAAGCTCCCACACCCAGTAACCGATCACGCGCCGTCCGCGCACGAGATCGGCCGCGCCGCGCGATAGCGCGTGCACCATCGTGTCGGGATTCATCATCACGATCGCGGTGCCATCGTTGGGCTTGGCGTCCGCGATCATCGTTTCGACCGGCGCGCCGACAGACGCCGACACATCCACCTCCGCGACATCGATCCCCGCAGCGCGCAGTTCCAGCGCGCACAAATGCGCCGCTGCGCCGTGGCCCAGCGGCGATCCGAAGAGGCCGATGAGGTTTGCCGCCTTGGCGGACACCCGCAGACCCGGCTCCGCCTTCGGCAATCGCGCCGCGAGCGCCGGCTCCAGCACCGCGCGCATGGCGCGGCCCGCTGGCAGACGCAGGCTCATCGGCAGGCGCCGGTACAGCGCGCGTGCGCCGTCGAGCGCGGTGGAGAGGGGCGAAGTCACGGTTCGGCGCTAAACCGGCGCGGGCGTGGAGGCAATGCGTGGGCGCCACGTGGGCGCGCGAACCTGTCCGAAAGTTAGGGGGATCGAGCCGCCAAAATAGGGCGACTCCCGTCGCGCAATCCGACCGGGTTGCGGGGCGCCTTAAGCTCCGGCGGTCTTTCAATCGGCTGCCAAGGAGCGCGCCCCATGGACTTCACGTCTCATCTCGATCTGCCCTTCCTCATGCCCGCACAGGCGCAGAAACACGTCACGTTCAATGACTCGCTTCTTGCGCTCGACACGCTCGTGCATCTTGCCGTGGAGGATCGCGATCTCACCGCGCCGCCGGGATCGCCCGTCGAAGGCGCGCGCTACATCGTGGCCGCCACCGCCGCCGGCGCCTGGGCGGGCCGCGAGGACGACATCGCCGCCTTCCAGGACGGCGCCTGGGCGTTCCGCACGCCGGCGGAAGGCTGGCGCGCGTGGATTTCCGACGAGGATCGTCTCGTCGTGTTCGACGGCGCCGACTGGATCGACGCGGGCGCGGAAGAAGTTTCGCTGCTCGGCGTGAACACGGCGGCGGACGCGACGAAGCGGCTTGCGGTCGCGAGCGCGACGTCGCTCTTCACACATGCGGGCGCAGGCCACCGCCTCACGGTAAACAAGGCCGCCGGCGCCGACACCGCCAGCGTCCTGTTGCAGAACGCCTTTTCCGGTCGCGCGGAACTGGGCCTCTGCGGCGACGACAAGCTGCACCTGAAGGTCTCCAGCGACGGCGCGGCGTGGAGCGAGGCGCTCGTCATCGACAATGCAAACGCGCGCGTGGGACTCGGCGTCACCGCGCCCGCCGAGCGGCTCCACATCGCGGGCAATCTGCGCGTCCAGGACAGCGCGGCGTTCTTCAGCTTCTACAACTCCGCAGGCTCCACGCGGACGGGCTATTTCCAGGCGCATGCGAGCGCGGGCTTCTATTTCGTGATGGAGCTGGCGCAGCCCATGTTCTTCTACACCTCGAACGCGCTGCGCATCGCCATCCTCGCGAGCGGGGAGGTGGGTGTCGGCACGGCTTCGCCGACGACGGCGCTCGATGTGAATGGCGGCGTGCGCGTGGGGCAGAGTGCGAAGGCGTCGCTGCCATCGGCGGCAACCGTCGGCGCGGGGACGCTCTTCTATGTCAGCGATGAAGCGGGCGGGGCCGTGCTTGCCTTTTCCGACGGGACCGATTGGCGACGCGTGACGGATCGCGCCGTGGTGAGCTGATGTGGTGCGCCGGACTGCGCCATTTCAACTGGCGCAGTCCGGCGCATTTTTGTCCCGATGCGGCGGAGTCTGGCGCAGTCTGGCAGGTTTCGCGTTCAGCGATCTTCCGCCGCCAGCCGCTCGGCATAGACGGCGTAGAGCGCGCGCGCGTGCTCAAGCTCGGCGGGCGTGTCGATGTCGACGGCCTTCCACGCCGGCAGCTCGTAGCCGACATAATTCGTGTCGTCGGCAATGTTCGCGGCATCGAGCAGGAAGCGCGCGGAGAAGATCGTGAACGTGCCGGTCTCGTAATAGGCCGGCGCTAGATCCTGGCTCCGCGAGAACGCGCCGCCTGGCGTGCGCGGCACGAGGCGGCCATCCGGTTCGCGCGCGTAGAGCCACTCCGCCGGCACCGGGTTGCGCCCGATGGTGAGGAGGTTTTTCGCCCCGCCATGCGCGCGATAGACGTCCCACGCCGCGCGCATGTCGTGCGCCGTGATCATCGGCGCGCAGGGGAAAAGGATGAAGACGTGCTCGAACACACGGCCTTGGCGCTCCAGCGTCTGCAGCACCCACCGCGCGACGGGCAGGATGCCGGTCATGTCGTCTGAAAGTTCGGCGGGGCGTGCGGGTTCGGGATCAGCGCCGCGTGCGCGCGCAATCGCGCGAATTTCGTCGTCGTCGCTCGACACGTGCACCGCGCCGAAAATGCCCGCGCGCAACGCCGCATCGATCGGATACGCAACCATGGGCTTGCCATGGAAGTTGATCACGTTCTTGCGCGGAATCCGCTTCGACCCGCCGCGCGCCGGCACCAGCGCGAGAATGTTCGAGGCGGGATCGAGCGCCATCTAGCCCACCAGCGCGAAGTCGGTCGGCGTGCCGGCCTCGATTGCGGCCTTGGCCTTCTTGCCGATGAGGTCCTTCAGATGCTTCGTGTGCAAGCCGTTGGCCGGTCGGATGGAGCGCACATGCGCCGCCGTCACCGTCTCGCCTGCCGCCAGCGGCTTCACGAAATAGAGGCTCCGGCGGAATTGCCGCGTCGCCGCTTCCGACGCCGAAACTTCCACATCCGCACGGCCAATCGAAGCGAACGCATCGCGCGCGCCGTCGCAGTATTCCTTCAACTCGCCCGCATCGAGCGAAAACGCACTGTCGATTCCGCCATCCGCGCGGTCCGTGGTGAAATGCTTCTCGAACGCCGCGCAGCCGAGCGCCGTCGCAATCGACGCCGCCAGCGTGCCCATGGTGTGATCGGAGAACCCGACGAGGACGTCGAATTTCTCCGCCAGATACGGAATCCGCGACAGGTTCGCATCCTTCAGCGGCGTCGGATAGCCGGAATTGCAATGCAGGACGAGCAGCTCCTTGGCGCCGTTCTGCCGCAGCACGTTCACCGCCTCGCCGATTTCTGCGTCGGTCGCCATGCCGGTGGAAACGATGACGGGTTTGCCCTTCGAGGCCACGTATTCCATCAGCCCGAAATCAACGATCTCCGCAGACGCGATCTTGAACGCAGGTGCGCCGAGATCGGTCAGCAGATCGACGGCGGTCGGATCGAAGGGGCTCGAGAAAATCGTGATCCCGATCTCCTTGGCGTAGGCGAACAGCTCTGCGTGCCACGCCCACGGCGTGTGCGCTTCCTCATAGAGATCATGTAGCTGGCGGCCTTTCCACAATCCGTCGCCGACGATGAATTCCGGGCGCGTCGAGCGGATTGTGATCGTGTCGGCGGTGTAGGTCTGCAGCTTCACCGCATCGGCGCCGGCGTCCCTGGCGATCTTCACCAGCAGGCGCGCGCGCTCAAGGCTGCCATTGTGATTGCCCGACATCTCGGCGATCACGTAGGGCGGATGGCCCGGTCCGAGGGGGCGACCGGCGATGGAAAAACTGGTGCGTGTCATGCGCGCGGCTTAGCCTCTTTGCTGCTTGGCCGACAAGGCCGTCAAAAGCGCCTCGGCAGTGCGCGCCGCGCCATGGCCGTCGGGCTGGTCGAGAACGAGGGGATGGGGGTCAGCGAGCGCCGCCAGCGCCGCTTCGGCAATCGCGGCGGCGTCGGGCGTGTCGAACACCGTCAAACCGAGATCGCGCGCGGCGTCGAGGGCGAGTTTCTGGTTGTCCACCACGCACACCGCAATGGCCGGCAGCGCTGCGGCGAGGGCCTCAAGAAACGTCACGCCGAGCGAGCCGACGTAGAGCGTCGCCCGCGCCATGAGGTCCGGCATGTCGGCGCCGCGATGCACCGTGACGTTTGCAGGCAGATCGGTTTCGCCGACGCCCGACAGGGGCCCGAGCGCTATGTCGATGGGTCCGGAAAACTGCTGCGCCATGCGTCGGGCCACGTCGACGCCCACGGCGCCCGTTACGCCGCCGCCGAACGTCAGCAGCGCGCGCGGCTCGGTGCGTCGTGCGCCGTCGCGCGTCGCTGTAAACGCCGCTTTGATCAGCGCCCACTTCGGGCCGAGGAGGGCGTCCTCATACTGGTATCCGCGATAGGCGAGACGGTCGCCGTATATGTTCTGGTTCACCAGCACGTCGCACGCGACGGGCCGGTCGCCGAGATCGTCGATGACCACGAACAGCCCGTTCGGCGGACGCCGGATTTCCACTTCTTCGGCGGTGAAGCGCAGGCCGTCGACGATGACCATGTCCGCTGGCGCGAAGAGGGCGGTGGTCAGGAGTTCGGTTTGCAACGCTTCGGGCGAATGCACGCCGAGACTGTCGGTGACGAGCAGGCGGACCGCCGCGCCTCGCGCCTGCAGGGCGCGCGCAAGCGTCGTGGAACGCGACAGGTGACCCATGCCCACCTGCGGCCCGCAGTCTATGATGAGGTCGACGGTGACGGTCATGCCGGCAGCGCACCCACGAAGGCCGCAAAGGTCGCGTACTCGCGAACGTCCGGCGCGGAGACATCGAGATCGGCGAGACGACCTGTGCGCACGCGGACGGCGGCGGCGCCCAGCGTTCGCGCGGCGGCCATGTCATGAAACGGATCGTCACCGACGATGACGGCGCGTTGCGGATCGGCGCGAAGCAATGCGGCGGCGTGGAGATAGCCCTTCGTGGCGGGCTTCGGCGCTCCGAGGTCCCAGCAATAGGCGATGGCGCCCACGCGCGACGTCAGGCCGAGCGCTTCCACCTTGCGGCGCTGCATGGTCCCGTCGCCGTCGGTGACGATGGCCACGGGGGCTATGGTGCTCAGGCGCGCCAACGCTTCGTCTGCGTTGGGATAGAAGGCTATGTCCGGCGCGTGCGCACGGTAGGCGGCGACGAGATCTGGAATCGCAGGCGTTGTGATCGCGAGCGTCTTGTAGAGCCGGTCGAACGCGCCGACGCGCCCGTACTTGCGGAACTCGTAGCGCAGGTGCGCGAGCACCGTTTCTGCATCCAGATTGTTGGCATCCGCGATCAACGGCGCAATGGCGCGATAGCCGCTGTCGACGTAGTCGACCTCGGCATAGAGCGTGTCATCGAGATCGACGAGGAAACACGAGATCGTCACGCGAACACATCCTGCGCGTAGCGGTACATCGTCAGGCCGTGGCGGATCGGACGCGGCGCGCGGGCGGTCTCGTCGCCGGCGAGCAACGCGAAAATGCGCGCCGGGCTCTGCAGCCCCGCTTCGATGGAACAGTTCGATGCACCGCCGAAACGGGGGTTCACTTCGATGAAGAGTGGGCCGCGTTGTGGATCGTCGAACGCCTGCACGGTATTGTGGCCGACGAGGCCGAGCGCCTCGCCGAGCTTCAGTGTCAGCGCCGCCAGCACCGGATGATCGACAACGGTCGTGATCTTTGACTCGCCTGCGACGACCTGCGTGCGCTCCCGCACCACCGCCTGCAGGGCGCGTCCGTCGAAGTCCATGAGCAGGTCGATGGAATATTCCGGCGCCGTGATGAATGGATGCACCAGAAGATCGTCCAGCGCGCCGAGCGTAGCGAGGGCCGCAGCGTTTTCGACGCACATCGCGCCGCGTCCGCCGGCGCCGGTGGCCGGGCGCACGAAGAGCGGAAACGCCGCGGCCACAGGATCAACGACGGGAATGGCCGCCAGTCCCACCGCGCTGATCGCCTCGCCGAAGCGGCGCTTGTCCTGGCAGACGGCGAGGCACGCTTCGTCGGGCACGAGCACGGTCACGCCTCGCGCTGCGAACGCGGCCTTGTGGCGCGCGAAAAAGGGCAGTTCGCCATCGCGTGTCGGCACAATGAGGCGGACGGCATTCGCGGCGCAGATATCGAAAAGTTCTTCGAGCGCGCCGGGCGCGTCGATGCGCTTCACGGGAAAGTGCCTATCCGAGAAGAGGCCCGCCGCGCACGTCTCCGCGACGTCGGCTGTGAACGCCTTGCCGCCGTGCGGCGCGGCGGCGTGCTGGAACGCCTGGACAAGCAGCACCTTGGCGGCCGCGCTCGTGATGAGGACGTTCATCGCGCGGCGTCCGGCTTCAGGTGCGCACGCGGAAGAGCGGCTTCAGCGGTTCGCATTCGAGCAAGTCGGCCACCGATCCGGCGTCCACGGCCTGCTTCACCACGCCCAGCACTTCGTCATAAACCGCCAGCGCCTCGTCGATCACGGCCGCCGTGTGGCTTGCGCCGATGAAGTGGATGCCGATGTTCAGCACGCCGCGTCGGGCGGTCTCCTGGATCCAGAGCGTCTTCAGCTCCCATTGCGAGAGGCCGGGCAGGTCCTTGATCGTGATGACTGACCAGCTTGGATCGCCGTTGCAGGCGATGACGTCTGAGAGCCCGTGCGTGGCTATCCGCGCGCGGAAGCCGTCGAGCAGGCGCGTCCCGTTGGTTGCGATGGTGTCGAGCGTGTTGTGCGTCTTGATCTTGGTCAGCACGGCGTCGGCCGCCGCGAGCGAGATCGCTTCGCCGCCCATGGTGAAGGAGAAAAAGACCTCCTCCATCAGGCGCATCACCTCATCGCGGCCCGCGACGACGGAGATCGGGAAGCCGTTGGCCATGCCCTTGCCGAGCGCGCAGAGGTCCGGCGTCACGCCGAACCGCGCCTGCGAGGAGCCTTCCTTGAAGCGGAAGCCGGTGACCACTTCGTCGAACACGAAGAGCGCGCCTGCTTTATGCGCCAGCTCCATCACCGCCGCGTGGTAGCCGGGCTGCGGGTTGGTGAAGGCGACGGGCTCCATGATGATGGCGGCGAACTCGCCCGGATGGGAATCGAGCAGCTTCTTCAGCGCGTCGAGATCATCGTACGGGAAGGTGTGCGTCAGGTCTTTCGTCGCCTTCGGAATGCCGAGATCGCGGGCGGTGGTTCCGATGCTCCAGTCCTGCCAGCCGTGATAGCCGCACATGGCGATGCGGTCGCGCCGGGTGAAGCCCCGCGCCACGCGGATGCATCCGGAGGTGGCGTCCGAGCCGTTCTTGCCGAACCGCACCTTCTCCGCGCACGGGATCATGTCGACAATTTTCTCGGCGACGTACGTTTCGAGCGGATGCGCGAGCGAGAAGACAACGCCGGACTGCAGTTGCTTCTGCACGGCGGCCATGACGTCAGGATCGCCGTGGCCCATGGTGATGGCGCCGAGCGAGCAGACGAAGTCGATGTAGCGATTGCCGTCGAGATCGAAGACGTATGGGCCTTCGCCGCGCTCGACAAACAGCGGGGCCGCGCCGATCGGCAGCTGCGTCTTCGACTTGGAGAAGGTTTGCGAACCAAGCGGGATCACGCGTTCGGCGCGTTCGAGAAATTTCGTCGATGCGTCGTAGCGGCGAGAATTGGGGCGTGCCGATTGCTCTTTGGGCGGACGACCGTCGTCCATGTCAGTCTCCGTCAGCGGCGGTGCGGGTTCGGCGGGAACGCCGCGCCCATGTTCTTGACGAGCACGTCCACGCCCTCGCGCCAGTCGGCGTCGAGGAATTTCTCGCTCTTCTGGTCGAGCTGGCGATGGACGAGCGTGTAGGCGGGATGCGCGGTGAAGAGCTTGGAGAACTCCATCTTGTGCGCGCGCAGACCGGGCAGGTGGGCGTAGTCGTTGAAGTAAGGTTGGGCGGCGACGAAATCGAAGACGATGAGCGTCCCGCCATCGGCGAGCACGCGGTCTGCCTCCGCCACGGCCCGCAAGTGCAGTGCGGGGTCTACCAAGTACATGCAGAAGCCGAGGATCACGAGGTCGAAGGCGCCCGTTTCGAAGGGCAGTTCGTCCGCCGCGCCGACGCGGAGATCGATGTCAGGGTTGGCCTTGCGCCCGTCAGCGACCGCCTGCGCCGAGGGCTCGACCCCGCAGCCGCGGGCGCCGAGGCTTTTGGCCAGCGCCGCCACCCGGTGGCCGTTGGCGGCCCCGATTTCGAGAAAGGCCTTTGGCTTCAGGTGCAGCGCAGCAATCGCCTCCACCACCACATCGCGCTTGCCATGTGACAGGTGTGCGACATTGCGCTCGAACCAGCGGTCGCCTTCGCCGCCGAGGAACGCCGCCTTCTGGGTGTGATCGGAGGCCATGCCGTCCCGCCTGAGGTAAGGCCTTTCCCTAGTGGCGTGCGCCGGGGGCGGCAAGGCCGGAGCGCGGCGCGTTGACCGACCTGTGGCCCCGGGCTATCCGCGCCCCTCTTGGAGAAAGACCCCTCATGGCCGCGAAGAAGCCGACCGAAAGCCGCATCTCGGAGGCCAAGGCCACGGGCGAGAGCGGCGGCATCGCCGCCCTGGTCGGCCACATGAAGGCTGGCGTGGTGCCCGAGGCCGAGTTGCACGCCAACCTGCCGCTTTTCCTCCGCCGGCAGGAGCTGTCGCGGATACTGTTCCTCGACCAGATTTACCGCCAGATCCTCGACGTCTCCGGCTATATCCTTGAGTTCGGCGTCCGCTACGGCGCGAATCTGGCGCTCTACACGAGCCTGCGCGGCATGTACGAGCCCTATAATTACAGCCGCAAAGTCATCGGTTTCGATATTTTCGAGGGCTTTGCCGGGGCCAGCGATGCCGACAAGGAGCTGGGCGGCGGCGCATGGAAGGAGGGGGACTACGCCGTCCCGCGCGGCCATGAAGCCGTGCTGGCCGACATGTTGCGGGTCCATGAGAGCTTTTCGCCCCTCGGCCACATCGAGAAGTTCCAGCTGCGCAAGGGCGATGTACGCGAGACGTTGCCGGCGTTCCTGAAGGATCATCCCGAGACGGTGGTCGCGCTCGCCTACTTCGACATGGACATCTACGCCCCCACCAAAGAGGCGCTCCGACTGATCAAGCCGCGCCTGCACAAGGGCTCCGTGATCGTCTTCGACGAGTTCTGCTGCGACTACTTTCCGGGCGAGACGCAGGCCGTTCTTGAGGAGCTGGACCTTCGATCCCTGCGCCTCAAGCGCCACCCGCACCAGCCGTTCTGCGCCTGGGCGGTCGTAGAATAGAGCTGTTTTTCGAGACGTTTTGATGTCGCCGCAACCTCGCCTTGACGCTCCGGGACGCCCTCTCTAAGCGTGGCGCGCCGCAGCGGGCCGGAAGAGTCGCGCGCGATTTTCAGAGAGTATGGCGGGTTTCATGGACGGCAAGAATATCCTCGTGACCGGCGGGACCGGGTCGTTCGGCAACGCGTTCACCTCGCACGTCCTTGAGAAGTACAAGCCCAACCGCGTCGTCATCTTCTCGCGCGACGAATTCAAGCAGTACCAGATGGAGCAGAAGTTCGGCAGCCACCCGGCGCTGCGCTTCTTCATCGGCGACGTGCGCGATCAGGATCGCCTCAACTTCGCAATGAACGACATCGACGTCGTCTTCCACGCTGCGGCGATGAAGCAGGTCGTGGCGTCGGAGTACAATCCGATCGAGTGCATCAAGACGAACATTCTTGGCGCAGAAAACATCATCCGTGTCGCGATCCAGAAGAAGATCCGGAAGGTCGTCGCCGTCTCGACCGACAAGGCCGTGAAACCGATCAATCTCTACGGTGCGTCAAAAGCGTGCATGGAGAAACTCTTCGTCGCAGCCAACCACCTGGCAGGCAAGGACGGCACGCGGTTCGCCTGCGTGCGTTACGGCAACGTCATCGGGTCGCGCGGCTCCGTGATCCCGGTGTTCCTTGCGCAGAAGGACGGCGGCGTTCTCTCCATCACCGACGACCGCATGACGCGGTTCTGGCTGCGCATCGAGGATGGCGTCGCCTTCGTCGACGAGTGCGCGAAGATGATGAAGGGCGGGGAAACCTTCGTGAAGAAAGTCCCCTCCATGCGGATCACCGATCTGGCCCGCGCCATCGCCCCGGACTGCAAGCTCAACATCATCGGCATCCGCCCCGGTGAGAAGCTCCACGAGGCTATGGTCGCCGAGGAGGAGAGCCTGGTGACCAAGGAGTACAAGGACTTCTTCGTCGTGGAGCCCCAGATCAAGATGTGGGGCGATGGCAAGGACGCGGGGGTCTACAATGGGGAGAAAGGCAAGGCGGTCGCCCAGGGCTTCTCTTATACCAGCGAAAACAACGCGGTCTGGCTGGGTGTAGACGACATATTGACCCTCATCGATCAGACCAACATCGTCTCCCACTGACGGGAGCGCCGTCGGAGGGTCAGTTTTGAGCGTCTTTGAGAAGGTCAGGCAGAAGGCGGCCAATGCCGCCTATCGGGTCGTCGGCCACACGGCGCGCCTCGCGTTTCACCTCCTGCCGGCCCGCCACGCGCACGCGCTCATGAAGTTCCTGTCGTTCGGGCCGAGCATCCGTCTCGTCGACCCGATCTGGCGGCCGATGTTGCTGGCCAACCACTACCGCTTCCTCGCCGCCGACTGGGTGGCCTACTACGAGCGCCGCGTGAAGACCGCGCCGGCCATGGTGCGTCGGGTGCAGATGCTCATCGACACCAAGCAGTTCGACAAGGCCAAGGAACTCATTCCGCTCGCCAAGGACCGCGTGTACGCGCGCCGTGTGCAGGAAAAGCAGTTCATGCGCGTCGTCGATCAGGAAATGATCATCGAACTCGAGGAGCACGGCCTCACGCCGCGGCTCGAAGCGGCGATCATCGGGCGCAGCAGCATCGGCGAGTACTTCTATCGCCGCGCTTGGGAAGCGCACACCATGCTGAACGGCAAGCGCGTGCTCGACTGCGTTCGCATCTATTTTCTGGCCGTGCGCTTCAAGCCGGAAGTCGTCGCCTACTGCTGCGATGTGCTGTTGAAGCCGAACGAGCAGTGGAACGCCATCGTCCAGTTTGTCGACAAGGCGCGCGAAATTCACGGTCGCATGCCGATCGAGGATCCCACCTTCAAGAAGCGGCGCGAACAGCGCGCGGTGCAGAACGAACTGCTGGCGCTCAAACTGCTTGGTCTCGTGAACGCGGCGCGTTTCACCGAAGCCGCCGCGATGATCCCGGCCGAGCCGCCGCAGGAAATGCTTCCTTCCATCGCGGCCTACCACGCCGCACTCGGCCAGCAGGAAGAAGCGACGCGCGTGTCGTCCGATGCGCTCTACATCCTGCAGGAAAACTGGACGCCCGCCATCCGCGACAAGCTGGGTGAACTGGTGTGCGCGCTGGGCGTGATGATGGAAGAGGCGCGCGAGTTCGATGCGGCCCGCGCGCTCTACCGGCGCGCCTACGATATCGGCGGGATCAAGTTCTACATTCCCGAACCGGTCTATCGCTATTTCTCCATGATGATGGCCAACGGGGAATGGGATGAGGCGATCCTCGTCCTGCGACGCGCGCACCTGATCCTTTGGCGTTCCTTCGCCAAGCTGGCGAAAGAGCCGCCTGCAGAGCGGATCGAGCGCGGCGAGTACATCCCGAAAGCCGGCGCTCTCTTCCTTGGCGGCTGGGGCATCGGCGACGAGATCATGCGGCTCTCCATTCTGCGCGAGGCACGCGCGCCGGGCGGCAAGTACGCCTACCTGTGCGATCCGCGCTTCAAGGCGATGTTCACGCGCGCCATGCCGGATGTGGAGTTTTTCTCCAACTCGCGCATCTTCGGGCCGTTCAGGGTCAGCGAGGAGGAATATTGGCGCGATCGCGAAGGCGCCCCGATCGACAGCGATCTCGCGCGCGTGTCGGAACTCGTGATGAAGAAGAAGGAAGGCTATCCCGACGTCGCGCTGTCGGAAGATCTCTTCTACCACTTCGTCGCGCAGAAGGGCGCTTACCGGGGTAGCGCCAAGCCGCTCCTCACCGCGATGCCCGACAAGGTCGAGGCGGCGCGCAAGTGGCTGGCGACGCTGCCGTCCGGCGTCAACATCGGCATCAGCTGGCGCTCAGGTACGCGCGACATCTACCGGAACAAAGCCTACACCGAGATCACGAACTGGGGCGAAATCTTCGCCATTCCGGGCTTGAACTTCATCCTGCTGCAGTACTCCGACGTATCGGAGGAATTGAAGGAGGTCGAAGCAAAGTATGGCGTGAAGATGCACGCCATGCCGGGCGTCGATCTCAAGGACGATCAGGAAGACATCGCGGGTCTCTGCATGGCGTGCGACATCGTTCTGACGCCCGGTACAGCGCTTCGCGAACTCGCCGGCGCGCTTGGCGCGCGCACATGGTCCCTGTCGACGACGCCGTATTACCCCGATCTCTGGCGCATCGATCCCGAGGACAGCGTCACTGACGTTCTTTTCCCATCTATCCATCATTTCACCGCCATGCGACATGGCTCGCGTGAAGCGGTGCTGACGGCCATCGCCGAGGAGTTGAAGACATGGCGGACGCAGGCGAGCGCGGCGTGACGCGCTTCCTCGGCTACGGGCGGCAATCGATCGAGCAGGAAGACATCGACGCGGTGGTCGCTGCGCTCAAGGGTGATTTCCTGACTCAAGGGCCGCTGGTGCCGGCGCTTGAGAAGGCGCTCGCGGAGGCGTGCGGCGCAAAGTATGCGGTCGCGGTGTCGAGCGCGACGGCAGGGTTGCATATCGCTTGTCTCGCTGTGGGCATGAAGTCCGGGGATGTCGGCGTCACGCAGCCGATCACGTTCATCGCCAGCGCGAACTGCTTCGCCTATTGCGGCGCCGAGATCGAACTGGCCGACGTTGATCCGGATACGATGATGATGGCGCCGGCGGCGTTGTCGGAGGCATTGAAGCGTCGTCCAGAGATCAATGTCGTCGTCCCGGTGTCCTTTGGCGGTCTTTCGAGCGATGGCGCGAAGCTGCGCGCGGTGGCGGGGCCGGATCGCGTTATCATCGAGGATGCGTCGCACAGTTTCGGCGCGTCGGAAGCCAGTGGCGTCCGCGTCGGCGGTGGTTCATGGGCGGACATGACCGTGTTCTCGTTTCACCCGGTAAAGCCGGTAACGACGGGCGAGGGCGGGGCGGTGCTTACAAACGACAAGGCGCTCTACGAGAAGCTTCTGCTGTTGCGCAGCCACGGTATCGAACGCGACGCCGATAAACTCACTGTAGGCGAAGTGGACGATCCCTGGTGGTACGAGCAGCAGTCCCTCGGTTTCAACTATCGCCTCACTGATATCCAGGCGGCGCTCGGCGTGTCGCAGGTCGGTCGCATCGACCAGTTCATGGCGCGTCGCCGTGCGGTCGCGGCGCAGTACGATGCGGCGTTCGCAAGTCTCAATCACATCCGGCTTGTGCAGTCCGATCCCGCGCAGCGAGCCCGGTCTGGCCATCACCTCTACATCCTGCGCATCGACTTCAAGGCCCTCGGCACGACGCGGCGCGAGGTGATGGCGCGGCTGAAGGAGCGCCAGATCGGCACGCAAGTGCACTACATTCCCGTTTACAAGCAGCCCTACCACCGCCCGCGCTTTCCGGACGGCGAGGCGCGCTTTCCCGTCAGCGAGGCCTTCTACGATGAAGCGCTGACGATCCCATGCTTCCCGTCGATGACGGACGCCGAAGTCGCCTACGTCGCCGAGACGATCAAGAGCGTGCTGAAGGGATGATGAGGCTGATGCGATGAAGGTCGCGATCTTCGGTCTCGGCTCCATCGGACGCCGACATGCGCGCTGCTTCCGCGAGGCGGGCGCGACGGAACTCGTGGGCATGGATCCGATGCCGGGGCGCCGCGCCCAGTTTGTGGAGGAAATCGGCGCCGATGCCGTCGCGACCGAGGCGGAGGCGCTGGCGCTCGGTCCCGACCTCGTCGTGGTCGCCAGCCCGAACATCTTTCACGTGCGTCAGGCGACGCTCGCGGCGGAGGCGGGGCGCGCCCTCTTCGTGGAAAAGCCGCTGGGCGTCGATCTGGTGGAAGCGGAAGCGCTCGCGAACCTGGTTTCGGAACGCGGCCTCTATCTTCACATGGGCTCGAACTGGAAATTCCACCCGGCCTTTGTGCTGATGAAGAAGCTGCTCGCCGAAGGCGCCATCGGCAAGCCGACGGGCGGGCAGGCGCTTGCGGGGCAGTGGCTGCCGGACTGGCATCCGTATGAAGACTATCGTCGCATGTACGCCGCGCGCGCGGACCTCGGCGGCGGCGCCATCTTCGATACCCACGAGATCGACTATCTCACATGGCTGCTTGGGCCGGTGGCGCAACTACTTGGCATGAAGACGCAATCGGGATCGTTGGAGATAGAAACGGAGGATGTGGCGGCATGCGTGCTGCGTTTCCAGAGCGGCGCCCTCGTCACGTTGCTGACGGATTACATCCAGCGTACGCCGCGCCGCCGCTACCACATCTCCGGGGACGGCGGAACGGTCGAGTGGGATTTCCACGCGGGCGAGCTGACGCTCTGCAAACCGGGTGAACGCTTCGCGGAACGCCATGATGTGCGCCTCGCGGATGTAAACGACATGTACGTCGCGCAGGCGCGCCACGTGCTCGACGACATTCGCCTCGGTCGCGCGCCGGTGACGGGTGTCGCGCACGCGCTCGATGTGCTGCGGTTGCAGACAGCATGGCGCGCCGAGACGCCGGTCGATCGTCGCTAGGCGGCCCCCAGATCTTCATCGCGGTAG
>JAWXBS010000006.1:0-11272 GCA_034440275.1 Alphaproteobacteria bacterium | reverse complement strand
GCACAGGCGATTCAGGCTGCGCTTGCGGTCGCTGCGCCTCCTGTCCCATCGCCGGTTGCGGCAACAGCACTCCAGCGCCAACTGCGGCGACACCGGTGACGGCGCCGACCATCACATCACGCAACGTGCGCTTCATGCAGAACCCTCGATCACTTCGGCGCTCCCCTGCGCCGGGTTTTAAGACAGTATTCTTCCGACGAACTCAAGGAGCTTGAACCGTTGGAGGTCGTTCCATGTGGCGAACACAAAAAGGCCCAAGATCATAAGGGCGCTAATACTGAAGCCGACTTCCTGGCTGCGGTCGCTCAACGGCCTGCGGCGGACGGCCTCCAGCCCGCACAGGACGAGCTGTCCGCCGTCCAGTGACGGGATCGGCAACAGGTTGGCGAAGCCAACGGCAACCGACAGCATCGCCGCCCATCCGAGCAGCGAGATCGCGAGATTGCCGATGGCGTCGCCAGCGGATGTCGATGCCTGAAGTGCGCCCTGTGTAACCTTGCCAGAGGTATCGAATATCCCCAGCGGACCCATGATGTGCTCGGACGACGCCCGTCCGGAGAAAAGATTCCCCAGATACTGCGCGGTCTGCGCCAACATGCGCCAGACCATCCATGCGCCTTCGCCGATCGCCTCGATCGGGTTCAGCCGCTTGATGACGACTTCGTCCGGAGCGGTGATCCTGCCGACGCCGAGAACGCCGACGGTCTTTTCGATTCCCGTTTCATCGACGGATTTCTGGCTGCCAACGGTCACTGTGAGCGCGTGCGTCCCGTCGGGCCGGCGCACTTCGAAGTTCAGCGTGGCGCCGGGGCGCGCGCGCACAGTCTCCTGCATGGCGCCAAAGGAACTGATAGCGGCGCCCTCGATGGAGACGATCACATCGCCTTCCCGCAGGCCGGCTTTCGCGGCAGGCTGCCCGACGGAAACCGTGTCTATCCGGGGACTGAGCGCGGCGACATCGGTGATGTTCTTGCCCTGGACCATGACGATCAGCGCGAACACCGCGATGGCGAAGATGAAATTGACAACCGGCCCTGCGGCCGCGATCGCGGCGCGCACGCCCACGGGTTGGGCGCGGAGATAGCCGCGTCGCTTCTGCTCCGCATGATCAACACCGCGCATGGCTTCCGGCGCAGGACGCGAACTTGTCGGGTCGGCATCGTCGATGAACGAGACAAAGCCGCCGATCGGAATCTGGGAGATTTTCCACACCGTGCCGTGCTTGTCGGTTCGCGATACCAAGGGCGCGCCCCAACCGAGCGAAAAGCTCTTGATGGCGACACCGAAGTGGCGGGCGACAAAGAAGTGGCCGAACTCGTGCACGACGACCACAAGGCTCAACACGAGCACGAATGGCACAGCCGACGTCAGCAGGTAGGTCACAACCCCTTCGACCATCTCATCCTCTCCAGCCGCGACCCCGGTCTTGGCTCCCTAAGACTCAATCCCTGGTACGCCGGGTTCGCTCAGGCGACCCGCCGACGCGCGATCACCTGACGCGCCGCGATTCGGGCCGCAGCGTCGATGGCGCGCACCTCATCGAAGGATGACGGCGAATTTGCGATGGCGCCAAGCCCGGACCCCTCCCAGGACTGCAATACCTCCTCGACGGCGGCCGCGATCTCCAGAAAGCCGATCTCCCCGTCGAGGAAACTCTCCACAGCGGATTCGTTGGCCGCGTTGAGAATGGCAGGCGCCGCCCCGCCCGCCCGCAGCGCCTCCCGCGCCAGCCGCAGGGCGGGAAATCGCTCCAGATCCGGCGTTTCAAACGTCAGATCGCCCATGGCGGTCAGATCGAGGCGCTGCGCCGACACCGGGGCCCGGTCGGGCCAGGCCAGCGCATAGGAAATGGGCACACGCATATCCGGGGCGCCCATCTGCGCCAGAACCGAGCCGTCGCAGTAGGACACCAGGCTGTGGATGATCGACTCTGGGTGGATGACCACATCGATCCGGTTTTCCGGCATGCCGAAAAGGAGCGACGCCTCAATCAGCTCAAGGCCCTTGTTCATGAGAGTGGCGCTGTCGACGGAGATCTTGCGGCCCATGGACCACTTCGGGTGCAGGCAGGCCTGGGCGACGGTTGCAATCGCCATCTTCTCGCGCGCCCAACTGCGGAACGGACCGCCGGACGCAGTGAGCGTGAGCTTCTCGACGCGATCGGGGTGACCAAGCACCTGGAATATCGCGTTGTGCTCGGAATCTACCGGGAGAAGTTTCGCCCCGCTTGCGCGCGCGGCCTCCAGCAACAGGGGGCCGGCGCAGACGAGGCATTCCTTGTTGGCGAGCGCCACCGCCACACCGCGATCGATGGCCGCGCGCGTCGGTTCCAGCGCGGCTGCGCCGGTGATCGCCGACATGACCCAGTCCGCAGGGCGTGCGCCGGCTTCGGCCAACGCTGCAGCGCCGGCGCCAACCTCGACCGCCATGCCCGACAGCGCGGATCGCAGATCGTCCGCAAGCGTCTCGTCGGCCACCGCCACGAATTTCGGCCGCAGGCGCCGCGCCATGTCGACGAGCGCCGCCAGATTGCGGCCGCCGGTGATCGCCTCGACCTCGATCTCCGCTGCGCCGGAACCGATGAGCTCTTCCACCACCGCCGCGGTGCTGGCGCCGATCGACCCCGTCGCGCCGAGGATGGTGATGCGCCGTGTGAGCGTCATGCCGCCCGCCCGAGCAGCGCGAGCCAGAAGCCGGGCGACAATGCGAGCGCGATGGACGTCGCCACGGTCGCCGCCATGAGACCGTCGATGCGATCGAGCACGCCGCCATGGCCCGGAATGACGCGGCTCGCATCCTTCACGCCGAAACGACGCTTGAGCAGGCTCTCGAAGAGATCGCCGAAGAGCCCGATAAGTGCGAGCGCCGCGCCGACGAACGCCCACAAGGGCGCCGGTCCGCCGATCACGGCGGCAAACACCCCGGCCGCCGTCATTCCAGCCAGCGTACCCGATGCAAACCCCGACCAGGTCTTTGCCGGCGAGAGGTTCGGCACCAGTTTCGGCCCGCCGATGAGCTTGCCGCCGAAATAGGCCGCCGCGTCCGCCGACCAGATGATCGCAAAGAGCCCGAGGATGATCTTCGCGCCCTCCGGTTCGTGCCCGCGCAACGCGAGGAACAGCACGCAGGGCGCGGCGATATAGACGACGCCGCCCGCCGTCTCGAGCGCTTGCGAGATCGAACGCCGCCGGAGGGCTGAGGCAATGCCGCACGCCGCCATGATCGCGAACGCCAGCGGGTATTGGCCCCAGCTCGCCGCCATGACTGCGCCAAGCGCGCCGATGACGCAGAACGCAAACGCTGCCGAGAGCGAGTGCGGTTCGCTCATGCGCGTCCATTCGTAGCTCATGATCACCACCGCTGCGCCCGTGGCGCCCGCAATCCACGGTCCACCGATGATGGTGACCGTCAGACCGAACACGGCGAGCACCAGCGCGGACGCCACGCGCGGCCCAAGGTCGTCGAGTTTCGACGCCGGCGCCGCTTCGTGAGGCGCGCCGTCGCTACTCGTCACGCCCGACGCCGCCGAACCGCCTGTCACGCCTCCGGAAATCGTTGATCGCCCGCTCAAGCTGCACGTGCCCGAAGTCGGGCCACAGATCGTCGAGGAAAACGAGTTCGGCATAGGCCGCCTGCCAGAGCATGAAATTGGAAAGCCGCTTCTCACCGCTGGTGCGCACCAGAAGATCGAGCGGAGGTAGGCCCGCCGTGTCGAGCCGCATCGCGAATGTCTCCGCCGTGACTTCCGACGGCGCAAGTCGCCCCGCCGCCACATCGTCGGCGACACGGTGCACGGCGCGCACGATCTCGTCCTGCGCGCCGTAATTGAAGGCGATGGTGAGATGCAGGCTGGCGTTGGCGGCGGTGCGTTCCTCGGCGCGCTCGATGATTGCACGGATATCCGGCGCGAGGCTGCCGCGCTCCCCGATCACGCGCACCTTCACGCCATCGCGCACTAGGCGGTCGAGATCTCGACCGACATAGATGCGCAGCAATTCCAGAAGCGCGGAGACTTCCTCTTTCGGCCGCCCCCAGTTCTCCGTCGAGAACCCGAACACGGTGAGATACGGAAGCTTGAGGTCGCCGGCGGCCTCGACGGTGCGTCTCAACGCTTCGACGCCGGCACTGTGGCCCTGCGTCCGCGGGGCGCCGCGCGCCTTCGCCCAACGGCCGTTGCCGTCCATGATGATCGCCACGTGTCGCGGCGCGGCGCCGATATCAGAGGTGTCCGCCATCAGCGCTCACACAGGATTACACCTGCATGATCTCCTCTTCCTTGGTGGCCATAGCCTGATCGACGTACTTCACGAACTGGTCCGTCGCCTGCTGAACCTGCTCGGCGAACTTCTTCTGCTGGTCCTGACTGATGTCGCCATCCTTCTCCAGCTTTTTCAGGTGTTCCATACCGTCGCGGCGTACGTTTCGGATCGCGACGCGCGCGGCTTCGGCGTACTTCCCGGCGAGCTTGGCGAGTTCGCGCCGGCGCTCTTCGTTCAGCGGCGGGATGGGTACGCGAATGGTCTGGCCGTCGACGATCGGGTTGACGCCGAGACCCGCGTTGCGGATCGCCTTCTCGACGGCGGTGACGACGCCCTTGTCCCAGACCTGCACCGCCAGCATGCGCGGCTCGGGCGCCGAGACTGCGCCGACCTGGTTGAGCGGCGTCGATGCGCCGTAGGCATCCACCATGATTGGATCGAGCAGGTGAATGCTCGCGCGGCCGGTGCGCAGGCCGGTGTATTCCGTTTTCAGCGCCGCAAGCGCGCCGTCCATGCGCTTTTTGATGTCGTCGAGGTTGAAGGGCGTGTTGGGCATGGGCCGTTCCTGTTTCTCGCGCCTCAGATTTCGCGAATGATCGTGCAGACGCCGCGACCCGCAAGGACTTCGCCGAAAGCGCCCTTCTCTCGGATGGAGAAGACGACGATCGGAATGTCGTTCTCCCGCATCAGACTGACGGCGGCGGCGTCCATCACCTTTAGGTTCTTTTCCAGAACGTGCTGGTAGCTCAGGTCATCGAAGCGCTTGGCCGACTTGTCCTTCTTGGGATCCGCCGAATAGACGCCGTCGACGCTGGTGCCCTTGAAGAGCGCGTCGCAACCCATTTCGACGCAACGAAGTGCTGCGGCGGTGTCGGTGGTGAAGAACGGGCTGCCAGTGCCGGCGGCGAAGATCACCACACGTCCCTTTTCCACGTGACGCATGGCGCGGCGGCGGATGTAGGGTTCGCAGATGGTGACCATCGGGATCGCGGAGACGACGCGCGTGTCGTAGCCCTGCCGCTCCAGCGCGTTCTGCATGGCGAGCGAGTTCATGACCGTCGCCAGCATGCCCATATAGTCGGCCTGCGCGCGCTCCATGCCCTTCGCGGCGCCCGTAAGCCCGCGGAAGATGTTGCCGCCGCCGATGACGACGCAGACTTCGACCCCGCTATCGACGGCGTCGCCGATTTCGCCGGCGATGCGGTCGCACACGTCCACGTCGATGCCGTACTGACCGTCGCCCATGAGGGCTTCGCCCGACACCTTCAGGAGCACCCGCCTGTAAGGGCCTTCCGGCGTCGGGCGCGCGGCGCCGCCCTCGTCAGTGTCGTCGGTCATGCCCAGCGTCCGTCCTGAATCTCGCCGGGCATGTTACCGCCTTCCCTGACAGGTCTGCAAAGGCTTCCGGCTTACGATTTTCCCGTCATGCCCGCGACTTCCGCGGCAAAATCGTCCTTCGGCTTCTCCACACCCTCGCCGAGCTTGAAGTACTTGAAGGCCGCGAGCTTGATCGGCGCGCCGGCGTCCTTCTCGGCCGCCTTCACCCAGGCCTCGACGGTCTGGTCGGGAGCCATGACGAACTTCTGCTTCGTCAGGACCACTTCCTCGAAGAACTTGCGCAGCCGGCCTTCGATCACGCCCTTGAGGACGTTCTCCGGCTTGCCGACCATCTTGGGGTCTTCCTTGACCTGCTCTTCGTAGATCGCGCGTTCGCGCGCCACCGCGTCCGCCGGCACTTCCGTGTCGGTCAGGGCGAGCGGGCCGGTCGCAGCTACGTGCATGGCGACCTTGCGCGCCACGTCCGTCAACACATCCGCCTTGCCGGCGGACTCAAGCGCCACCAGGACGCCGATCCGGCCGAGGCCGTCGGCGATTTGGCCGTGGATATAGGGCGCGACGACGCCTTCGCTCACTTCAAGGTAGGCCGAGCGACGCAGCGTCATGTTCTCGCCAATGGTGGCGATGAGCTGGGTGATCTGGTCGCTCACCGTGCCGCCCTCACCGGGAGAAGAGAGCAGCTTGTCGTGATCGCCCTTGGCCGCGAGTGCAGCCTTCGCGAAGCCGGCAGTCGTCTTCTGGAAGCCCTCGTTGCGGGCGACGAAGTCGGTTTCCGAGTTGAACTCGATCAGCGCGCCGCTCTTGCCCGCGACGGCGACGCCGACGAGGCCTTCAGCCGCCGCACGGTCGGCTTTCTTCGCCGCCTTCGACAGCCCCTTTGCGCGCAGCCAGTCGACGGCGGCTTCGAGGTCGCCGTTGGTTTCCGACAGCGCCTTCTTGCAGTCCATCATGCCGACGCCGGTTTTCTCGCGGAGTTCCTTCACGAGCGCAGCAGTGATTTCGGCCATGTTCATGCCCTCTGGTATGCAGTTACATCATTGGAACGCCACGCTTTCGCGCCGCGCACGATCAGCTTTCGACGGCTTCCGCGACCGGTTCGGCGTCGCGCAGCGCGCGTTCCGCTGGCGGGTTCGCTGAAGCGCCCACGTCAGCGCCCGAAGCGACCTGACCTTGGGCCAGACCGTCCAGAACCGCATCCGCGATCATGTCGCAGTACATCTGGATGGCGCGCGCAGCATCGTCGTTGCCGGGGATCGGGAAGTCGACGAGGTCCGGATCGCAGTTGGTGTCGATGATCGCCACGATCGGGATGCCGAGCTTGCGGGCTTCCTGGATCGCGATGGCTTCCTTGTTGGTGTCGATCACGAACATGAGGTCCGGCGTGCCGCCCATGCCGGCGATGCCGCCAAGCGAACGATCGAGCTTCTCGCGTTCGCGCGTGAGGTTCAGGAGTTCCTTCTTGGTCAGACCCGTGGGGCCTTCCTGCGAGGTCAATTCCGTCACTTCGCGCAGGCGCTGGATCGACTTCGACACGGTCTGCCAATTCGTCAGCGTGCCGCCGAGCCAGCGCTGGTTCATGTAGTATTGCGCGCAGCGCTTGGCCGATCCGGCGATGAGATCCGACGCCTGGCGCTTGGTGCCGACGAACAGGATCCGCCCGCCGGCCGCAGCCGTCGCACGCACTTTCTCGAGCGCCGCATCGAGGAGCGGCAGCGTCTGCGAAAGGTCGATGATATGGATGTTGGACCGCTCGCCGAAGATGTAGCGAGCCATCTTGGGGTTCCAACGATGGGTCTGGTGTCCGAAGTGCGCGCCAGCTTCAATGAGCTGACGCATGAGATCGCTCTGCGCCATGGTCTTTATGTCTTTCCGTTCGTCCGGTTAAACCGCCACGGGAGGAGCCGGAACGAGGGTCCCGGCACCGGACGCCAAAGAGCGGGTACAGCCCAAAAGCCGACCCGCACGAGGCAACCCCGTGTGTGAAGTGGGGCCGATATAGGCGTGGCCGACCCGGCTGTCCAGCCGCTAGCCGACCCGCTCGACCCCGCGCGAGGCCTTCACGGCGGCTCGCGCCGCCGCGCCCGCCGGGAATCGGCCCTTGGCCTCGATCTCGACCTCACGGCCGTCAGCGAGACGCAGCACCAGCGTCAGCGGCCGCATCTCCCCGCCCCCGGCGCCTTCCAACGACTTCAGGGTCTCGGCCAGCGCGCTGATCGGAGCGCCTTCCTTCAGCACTACCCGCAGCACGTCGCTGGAGCGCGCCTCGGCGGCCTCGACCGCCTCGAACTGCGAACAGGCGAGCTTGAGATCGCCGTCCCGCCAACGAATGCGCCCGCGGAAGATCATCGACTTGCCGACCTGCAGCGCCTCGCGCTCCCGGGCGAAATCCTCGGGCATCATCATGGCTTCGTATTCGCCGGTCGGGTCGGAAAGCCCGAGCCATGCGAACTGCCCGCCAGACTGCGACGGTCGCGCCTGGATGCGGCGGATGACGCCGGCCATGGCCACGTTGCGCTGCTCGGTCTCTCCCGTTTCGACAACCTCCGCAAAGGTCGTGAGCGTGCCGCTCGGCGCGTTGGCGAAGAAGAGATCGAGCGGGTGACCCGAGAGATAGAAGCCGACGCTGTCGCGCTCGTTGTCGAGGCGGTCCTGCGCGCTCCACGGTTCGGCCTTCGGCAGCACGGGCCGCACCGCATGTTCTTCGGCGCCGAAGAGGCTCGACTGCGCACTCGCGCGTTCCTGCGCCGCGCGTTGGGCGAACTGGGTGAGCGTGTCGCACGCTGCAAAGGCGCACGCGCGATCGGGCTCCAGCGTGTCGAACGCGCCGCCCTTGGCGAGATTTTCGAGTTGCCGTCGATTGATCGCCTTGGCGTCGAGACGCTCGGCGAAATCGACGAGGTCACGGAAGCGCCCGCCGCGCTCGCGTTCGGCGATCACGCTCTTCATCGCGGCGAGACCGACATTGCGCACGGCGCCGAGCGCGTAGAGAATCTTTCCGTCCTCCACGTCAAAGTCGGCGTTGGACCGGTTGATGTCCGGCGGCGCGACCTCGACGTCCATGCGCCGCGCGTCCTGCTGGAAGCTCGCGAGCTTCTCGGAATTGGAGAGATCCAGACTCATCGACGCCGCGATGAACTCCACCGGGAAATGGGCCTTCAGGTAGGCCGTCTGATACGCGACGACGGCGTAGGCGGCGGCGTGAGACTTGTTGAATCCGTAGCCCGCAAACTCCGCCACGAGATCGAATATCCGACCCGCGAGCGCATCGCCGACATTGTTCTTCGCCGCCCCATCCAGAAAGCGCGTGCGCTGCTTAGCCATTTCCGACGGCTGCTTCTTGCCCATGGCGCGGCGCAGAAGATCGGCCTCGCCGAGCGAATAGCCGCTCAGCACCTGCGCGATCTGCATCACCTGTTCCTGATAGACGATGACGCCGTAGGTTTCCTTGAGCAGCGGCTCCAGCAGCGGATGCGGATACTCCGGTTCCATCCGCCCGTGCTTCACGTCCGCGAAGGCGTCGATGTTCTTCATCGGGCCCGGGCGATAGAGCGAGATGAGCGCGATGATATCTTCAAGGCATGTCGGTTTCACCTTGCGCAGCGTGTCGCGCATGCCCTGACCTTCGAGCTGGAACACGCCGAACGTCGCGCCGGACTGCAGCAGTTCGTAACTCTTGGCGTCGTCCCACGGGATCTTGTCGAGATCGACGACGATGTTGCGCTTCTTCAGATAGCCGAGCGCACGATCGATGACGGTGAGCGTCTTCAGGCCGAGGAAGTCGAACTTCACCAGCCCCGCCGGCTCGACCCACTTCATGTTGAACTGGGTGGCGGGAATGTCGGAGCGCGGATCGAGATAGAGCGGCACCAACTCGACGAGCGGCCGATCGCCGATGACGACGCCGGCGGCGTGCGTTGAAGCGTTGCGGTAGAGGCCTTCCAGTTGAAGCGCGGTGTCGAGGAGTTGTCCGACCTCCGGTTCCTGCACGCGCGCGGTCTTGAGGCGCTCTTCGCTCTCGATGGCTTCTGCGAGCGTCACGGGATTGGCGGGGTTAGCCGGCACCAACTTCGCGAGCCGGTCCACGAGGCCGAACGGCAGCTGCATCACGCGGCCCACATCGCGCAGCACCGCGCGCGCCTGCAGTGTGCCGAAGGTGATGATCTGCGCGACGCGATCGGCACCATACTTGCGCTTCACGTACTCGATGACTTCGCCGCGTCGTTCCTGACAGAAGTCGATGTCGAAGTCCGGCATCGAGACGCGTTCGGGATTGAGGAATCGCTCGAACAGCAGGCCGAATCGAAGCGGATCAAGGTCGGTGATCGTCAACGCATACGCGACCAGCGATCCAGCGCCCGAACCCCGCCCCGGACCGACCGGAATCCCGTGGTTCTTGGACCATTTGATGAAGTCCGAAACGATCAGGAAGTAACCGGAAAAGCCCATCTGCTGGATCACGCCGATCTCAAACGCGAGGCGCTTCCAGTATTCCTCTTCCGGCGCGGACAGGTTTGCCGGCCCCAACGCCGCCAGACGGCGCTTCAGCCCATCCTCAGCCTGCGCCGCGAGTTCGGATTTCTCGTCACGACCCGCCTTCGTGTCGAAGTTCGGCAGGATTGGTTTGCGGGTACGGGACCGCACCGAACAGCGCTGCGCAATTTCAATCGTCGACTCGATCGCCTCGGGCAGATCGTCGAACAGAGCGCGCATTTCCGCTTCGGTCTTGAAGTAGTGCTCGGGCGACACACGCGGGCGATCCGTCTCGCCGAGATAGCTCGAGTGCGCCAGACACATAAGCGCGTCGTGCGCCTCGTGATCCTTGCGCGCCTCGAAGCGCACATCGTTCGTCGCCACGAGCGGCAGTCCGCTCGCATAGGCCATCTCCAGGAGCGCGGCCTCGACCTCCGCCTCACCGGGATCGCCGTGTCGCTGCAGTTCGACGTAGAGCCGCCCGTCGAACGCGCGCGCGAGGTCGTCCAGCACGGCGCGCGCCTGCGGCGTCTTGTTGGCCGCGATATGCGCCGCGATCGGTCCCTCAGCGCCGCCCGTCAGCGCGATGAGACCTTCGCTGTGCGCAAGGACGCGCTCCAGCAGCACGTGCGGCGCTTCGTTCGGCGGAATGTCGAGGAAGGCGGCGGTGGAGAGCCGCATGAGGTTGGCGTATCCGGCCTCGTTCTGCGCCAGCAGCGCCAGCACGCCGGAAAGACCATCCGGACCGCGCACGTCGAGCGCACACCCGACGATCGGCTGCACGCCCTTCTCGACCAGCGTCTCCGAGAATTCGAGCGCGCCGAACATGTTGTTTGTGTCGCACAACGCCACCGCCGGCTGGCCGTGCTTCGACGCCAACGCGCCGATGGACTTCACCCCCAGCATGCTCTGCAGCAGCGAGTAGGCGGAACGGGCGCGCAGATGGACGAACATGAAGCCTCCGACCGTGGATTGAGCCACGATTCGCATGCTTCAATGTTTAGGGTTTGTTCCCCGCCGCGACAACCGTGGCCCCGCGCTAAAGCCTGCGCTATCCACACCTCAACGCGCCAAGGGGAGCCGGGTTGACTGACATCGCGCTTCTCTGGCGTCCTGAACAGGCGGAGGCCCTGCGTACCCGCCTGGCGCCCGACGTGCGCACCATGCCGCTCTCCCAGAAGAGTTGCGCGGCGGCGTCGGCGGCG
>JAWXBS010000005.1:0-24203 GCA_034440275.1 Alphaproteobacteria bacterium | reverse complement strand
CGGGCGTCCCGGACCGGAAGAGGACGGCCACCTCACCCTCGCGCCTGGTCTGCTGGTAGGTCTCGACGATCTCAGAAAGCATCCGCCCGATATCCACGGGCGCAGGCTCGCCGCGCGCGGTCTCCGCTTCGATGCGCGAGGCGCGGGAGATGTCCGTGATCAGCCGATCCACGCGCCCCACGTCGGCGGCGATGATGGCGAGCAGCTTGGAGCGCGCCTGGGGATCCTCGACCCGCTGCACGGTCTCCACCGCGCTACGGATTGACGTCAGCGGATTCTTGATCTCGTGGCTCACGTCGGCGGCGAACCGCTCGTTCGCGTCGATGCGCTCCAGCAGCGCGCCGGTCATCTGTTCCATCGCCTGCGCGAGGTCGCCGATTTCGTCCTTCCGGGTGAACACGTGTTCCGGCGCCTCGAGCCGCGTCGCGCGTCCGAGACGTATCCGATCCGCCGCCTCCGAAAGCGTCCGCAGTGGCCGCGCGATGAGCAGCGCGAGAAGCGCCGATGAGAGAAGCGACACGATGGCTGCGCCGGCGATGAACGGGATCATCGCGCGGCGTTCGGCCTGGAGGATGTCCTCCACGTCGCCGCTTTCCAGCGTCAGCACCGCGACCACAGCCTGCACGTGCTGGATCGGAATGGAGACGCTGACGACACGCTCATTCTCGTCGCCACGGCGCTGACCAGTCAGCGTCTCGCCGGCCGCTGCGCGCGCCACTTCTTCCTTGAGCGTGTAGTCCGGCCGCCATGGCAGCACCGTGAACTCGCCGATCCGGTCCAGCAGCGTCTTTTCATTGATCTGACGTGGCGTCGCGTTCTGCCGGAGCGGCGGCAACGGCGCCTGGATCACCCGGTCTGACAGCAAGTCCGTATCGGCCACGAGTTCGCCGCCCGGCAGATAAAGCCTGACCCGGGTAGCTTCCGGCACCATCAGGCGACGCAGGACTTCGCGCGCGTTGCGCTCGACCAGCGATGGTTCCGGCTCGCCTTTCGTGGCGGTGTCGGCGAGCGCGCTCGCGATTAGTTCGCCCTGCGTGGAGAGGCTTTCCGCCTTCGCACGGATCAGCTGCGCCCGCATTTCCGCGAGCAGCAGCGCACCCGCCGCGAGGATGGCGAAGCCGACGAGATTCCAGAAGAAGAGAAGCCGGGTGATGCGCGAGCTGAGCAGCCCGCGCCGCGACGCCTCACGCCTCGTTGTAGCGGTACCCGACGCCGTAGAGCGTTTCGATGGCGTCGAAGTTGTCATCGATCTCCCGGAACTTCTTTCTCAGCCGCTTGATGTGGCTGTCGATGGTGCGGTCATCGACATAGACCTGATCATCGTACGCCGCGTCCATAAGGTGATCGCGGCTTTTGACATAACCGGGGCGGGTCGCAAGCGCCTGCAGGATGAGGAATTCCGTCACCGTCAGGCGCACGGGATCGCCGTTCCAGGTGCAGGCGTGGCGGTTGGGGTCGAGCGTGAGCTTGCCGCGCACGAGGGGCTTCTTGTCGCCGCTCTCCTGCCCGGGGATGGCTCCCTTGGTGCGGCGCAGCAGCGCCTTCACGCGCTCGTTCAGGAGGCGCTGGGAGAAGGGCTTCTTGATGTAGTCGTCCGCGCCGACGTTGAAGCCGACCACCTCGTCCATCTCGTCGTCCTTCGACGTCAGGAAGATGACCGGGAGGTTGGAGGTCTGGCGCAGGCGCTTCAAGACCTCGATGCCGTCCATGCGGGGCATCTTGATGTCGAGAATGGCGATGTCTGGCGGGGTCTCCGCCAGCGCCGCCAGCGCCGTCGCCCCGTCGTGATAGGCGCGTACGGTGTGGCCTTCCGCCTCGAAGAAGATCTTCAGGGAGGCGAGGATGTTCTCGTCGTCGTCGACCAATGCGATGGCGGCCATCAGCGTTTCGCGCCCCGTTTCCGATTCATGACTTGCGCATATAGAGGCTCGCGCCCCGCAGGGAAACCGCCGCGGTCGGTCATCAGGCCGGACATTAGCCGGTCCTTAGCCGCTTGTGGCCCATGATGGGCGCATGTCCCGTATCGGCGAGACCCCTGCGATCCTGCGTTTCCAGGAGCTGCTCACCGGCGTTCGCGACGCTGGGGACCAGCGCGCGACCGCCCGGGCGGTGATGGCGGAAGACTTCCAGCGCCTCATGGTCGGGGACCGCTGGCCGGGTCGGACCCGTCTGGAAATGTTGAGCGAACTCGCCCGGGTGGCCGCCACGGGCCCTTTGCCCATCAAGGAGCGCGAGGCGGTGCTGGCCGAACTCGGCCGCCTCGCCCTGCGCATCCTTTGGAGCGAGGGCCTTTTTGGTGAAGCGCTGACCCCCGCCGCTCCGCCGACCGACGCCATCACCCGCCTGCTGGAACTCGCCGCGTCGGACCTCCTGCCCGAAGGCCCGGCGTTTCGCGTAGTGATGCAGCGCGCGAAGGCGCTCTTGCGTCGTCACGATGTGGCGGCGGCGCTGATCAACGATGTGGATATGCGCGAACGCCTGCTCGACCTGCTCGCGCAGGCTGAAGAACGCGTGCGCGAGATCGCCGCCTGACCGATCAATCCCGGCAAAACCCCTCGCCGACCTTGATCACGAGACAATCCGATTTTCCGGCGAGATACTTGAGGCCGGTATCGCCGCCATTGCCGGCCCGGATGGTTTCCTGCGCGCCGTCACGCTCGAAGCGGATGATCGCGCCGTCATTTGCACCGGTAAACGTGATCGGGCCGTCCAGCGTCGTTTCACTGATCGCGTACACACCCGGCGCATCGCCGGCGCCAATCTTGAGCATCGTGCCCTCGACACCGGTCCAGTCGCCGATCCACGCATCGGTCGCCGGAGGCGGTTTCTTTTCGGCGGTCGCCGTGGCTTCGACGTTGTCTTCCGCCTTGGGCGCGGGCGCAGGGCTGCAGGCTGCGAGCACGAGAGCGACGAAAATCATTCGGCGCATATGCGCCTCCTTTTCTGATCGACGGCGGCATCCATACAGCATGAACCGCGTGCGGCGAAACCGTGGCGATCGCAACACTGCATTGAAACCGGAACCACGCCTCACCGCGAAACGTACTCCAACCGGACACCAAAGTTCGGATTTCGCGGGAGAAAACCCATGAAGACACAGATCGCCATCATAGCACTCGCAGCCCTCGCTGCCGCGTGCGGTTCCACGCCGGGCTCGCGCGCGGTTTCCGGTGCAGTGCTCGGCGGCGCGGCGGGCGCGGCCATCGGCAATAATGTCGGCGACGGCGATGCTGGTCGGGGCGCGGCCATTGGCGCGATCGGCGGCGCAATTGCAGGCGCAGCGACGACGCCGTCCAACCAGGCGCCGAACAACCGTCGAGAACGGTATGACGAGCGCTCGGGTCGCTACTATTACTACGATCCGGGCACGGGCCGTTACTTCTACGAAAACGGTCAGCCTTATCCGTAAACGTATCGATTGAATGTAACGAGCGTCGCCTCGCCAGACGGGGCGGCGCTTTTGCGTTCAGTGCGCCGCAGCCCACGTCCTTGCGGCCTTCGCCTCCACCGTCAGCGGCACGGTGATCGGCACCGCCGGTTCGTGCGCGTTCTCCATCACGCGGCGGATGACGGGCATGACCTTTTCAGCTTCACCTTTCGGCGTCTCGAACACGAGTTCGTCGTGGACCTGCAGCAGCATGCGCGTCTGCGGGCTCTCCGCGCCGAGTACCGCCGGCAGGCGCATCATCGCGCGACGGATGATATCCGCAGCAGCGCCCTGCAGCGGCGCGTTGATGGCCTGACGTTCGGCGAAATTGCGTTCCGCCGGATTTTTGGACGCGATGCCCGTGAGATGCACGCGTCGACCGAACACCGTCTCCACATAGCCGTTGGCGCGGGCGAAGGCGCGCATCTTCTCCATGTAATCCTTGATGCCGGGAAAGCGCTCGAAGTAGCGCTTGATGTAGGCGTCCGCCTCGCTGCGCTCTATGCCGAGATTGCGCGCGAGGCCGAAGGCGGAAATGCCATAGATGATGCCGAAATTGATCGCCTTGGCCTGACGCCGCACCATCGGGTCCATACCTACGATGGGCGTGGCGAACATTTCCGACGCCGTGAGCGCGTGGATATCCACGCCGTCCGCAAACGCCTGCTTCAGCTGCGGAATGTCGGCCACATGCGCGAGCAGCCGCAGCTCGATCTGCGAATAGTCCGCCGAAATGAGCACGTTGCCGTCGTCGGCGATGAACGCCTCGCGGATGCGGCGGCCCTCGTCTGTGCGGATCGGGATGTTCTGCAGGTTCGGATCGTTGGACGACAGTCGGCCTGTCGTGGTGGCGGCGAGTGCATAGCTCGTGTGGACGCGCTTGGTCTGCGGATTGATCGCCTCGCGCAGCGCTTCGGTGTAGGTGGAACGCAGCTTCTGCAGCTGGCGCCAGTCGAGCAACACGCGTGGCAGTGCATGGCCAGCCGCCGCAAGGTCTTCCAGCACGCTCGCGTCCGTCGACCAGGCGCCGGTCTTGGTCTTCGTGCCGCCCGGCAGCTTCATTTCATCGAAGAGGATTTCGCCGAGTTGCTTGGGCGAGCCTATGTTGAACTCCTTGCCCGCGATCTCCTTGGCCTCGGCCTCCATCGCCAGCATGCGCTGCGCGAATTCGCCGGACATGCGCGACAGCTCCTGCGGATCGACCTTGACGCCCGCGCGCTCCATGGCGCCGAGCACTTCGGGCATGGCCCGTTCGAGCGTCTCGTACACCGTGCGCAACCGCGCCGCCGCGAGATCGCGTCGCAGCTTCTCCCAGAGCCTCAACGTGACGTCGGCGTCTTCCGCGGAATAGCGCGTCGCGACGTTCACCGGCACACGATCAAAGGTGATCTGCGACTTTCCCTTCCCCGCGACGTCCGCAAATCCGATGGGCCTGTGGCCGAGGTGCAGTTCGGAGAGCTCGTCCATGCCATGATTATGGGCGCCAGCGGCGAGTACGTAGGACATGAGCATGGTGTCATCGATCGGCGCGACGCGAAGGCCATGCGCGGCAAAGATGTTCATGTCGTACTTGATGTTCTGGCCGATCTTGAGGACGGCGCTGTCTTCCAGCAGCGGCTTCAGCGCAGCGAGCGCCGCCGCCATCGGTATCTGCTTGATTTCCACCCGCTCGGCGCTCGGCGCGGGCTCTGCGGCGAAGAGATCGCCATTGCCGGGTACCGGCGTGCTCGGATCGATGTGCGCGAGCGGTATGTAACAGGCCTCATTGACGTTGGTCGCGAGGGACACGCCGCAAAGCGATGCATGCACACCCAGACCGCAGGTCTCCGTATCCACCGCGACGCGCCCCGCGTGTAGGCGCGTGCAATCCAGCGCTCAAGCGCCGCCATCGTGTCGACGGTCTCGTACTTCTCGAAATCGAACGGCTGCGCCGATGGCTCCAGCGCAGCGCCCGGCTCGGGCATCTGCGGCACGAGCGCGTCCGGATTCCTGGCGAGTTGCTCGCGCACCCGCCGCCCGAGCGTGCGCAACTCCATATCATCGAGAAACTTCAGCAGCACGCCATCCTCGAAGTCGCGCACAGCAAACGACTCCAGCGTCTCCTCGACCGCCACGTCGTCTTTCAGCGTGACGAGTTCCTTGGAGATGCGGATGAGCTCAGCGTTGTTCTGGATACTTTCGCGGCGCTTGGGCTGCTTGATCTCCGCCGCGCGTTCCAGCACCGCCTCCAGCGTGCCGAACATGCCAATGAGTTCCGCAGCCGTCTTCGGGCCGATGCCGGGCGCGCCGGGCACGTTGTCGACACTGTCGCCCATCAATGCCTGCACATCGATGACCTTGTCCGGCGTGACGCCGAACTTCTCCATCACCGCTTCCGGCCCCAACGCCTTCGATTTCATCGGATCGTAGAGCTCGATCACGTCGTCGACGATGAGCTGCATCAGGTCCTTGTCGGACGAGACGATGAGCACCTTCGCGCCCCGTCGTGCGGCGTCACGCGCATAAGTGGCGATGAGATCGTCGGCCTCGAATCCTTCCATGTCGACAGCCGGCGCGCCGAATGCGCGGGTTGCTTCGCGGATGATCGGAAACTGCGGGATGAGGTCTTCGGGCGGCGGCGGGCGCTGCGCTTTGTACTTCGGGTAGATCTGCTTGCGGAAGGTCTCTTCCGAGCGATCGAAGATCACCGCGAGGTGCGTCGGCGCGTCCGGGCCCTTCATGTCGTTCAGGAACTTGAACAGCATGTTGCAGAAGCCGCTGACCGCGCCGATCGGCAGTCCGTCCTTCTGGCGGGTGAGCGGCGGCAGCGCGTGGTAGGCGCGGAAGATGTATCCCGAGCCGTCGATGAGCCAGACGCGGGATTTTGAATCGATGGGAGCGGTCATGGCCCAAGCATAGGCGCCCCGGCCCCGCCCGTCAGCCGTCCTTCAGAAACAAGGCGTTGTAGTTGAACGGCGCGCCGGCCTTCTGAGCCAGAACATCGCTGTCCCCGGTTTCCAGGAAGGCCTCGGTGGCGGCGCGCACGGCGGTCCATGCGGCGGCGGCTACACCGGTGGCGGCCGAGAGCCGGCGCACCCCGATCCGCTCCAACTCTGCTGCGGGCGGCAGGCCTGCACGGGCCATGGCGTTCACCGGCAGCCCGACCTCGCCGACCACCGTCGCCAATCCCGCCGCGTCGATCAGCATAGGTACGAAGAGCCCGCTGGCGCCGGCGTCACGCAGCGCTTTGCCCCGCTTCAGACCCTCCGTCATTGCCGCCTCCGCAGGCACCAGCTGCTTCAGCCAGACATCCGTGCGCGCGTTGATGAAGAGATTGACGCCTTCACGTTCCGCCGCAGCGCGCACGGCGGCGACCTTGCGGACATGCAGTTCATGCGACTCGCGCCCGTCCTCGATGTTGATGCCCACGGCGCCGACGCGGATCAGTGCAGCGATGTTCTCCGCCACATCCGCCGGATCGTCCGCGTACCCGCCTTCGGCGTCCACGGTGACCGGGACCGAGACCACCCGTGCGATTTCCTCAATGGTCGTCACGAGCTTGGATACCGGCAGATGGTGGCCGTCTGCAAAGCCATGCGCCCAGGCGACCGCGGCGCTGGACGTGGCGATGGCCTTTGCGCCGGCGCTCTCGATGATGCGTGCGGAGGCGGCATCCCAGGCATTGGGCAGGCGCAGGACGGCGGGCCCCGCGTGCAGGGCATGGAAGGCGGCGGCGTCAGGCATGGGCGGCTCCCTCGGACTTCTCCCGACAATACGCCGTTCCCGGTTCCCGCGCCCGCCGAAATCGGACATCTTCAATGCCGCTCCGGCGCCGGCGCCACAGCGGCGCTCCAATCGCAGCTCCTCGCTTGTTCCCTGCCGGGCGCGCGTGTCTATGGTGGGACATTACGGGGTTGAAACACCCTGAGGGCGTCGGGGTTGAGGCATGTCGGGGGCTATCCCCATCACCGGTCCACAGACGGACCGGGCACGGATTGCGCCCGTGCCCGACTGGGTCGTGCACGACCCCTACGACAGTCCTACCGTACCAGAGGAAATCTTTGTGGCCGGCGGGCGCTGCATGCTGCTCGACGATACGCAGGTGGATCTCGTGGGGCCTGTGCGCTCCTGGCATGGCCGGTACGTCGAACGCGTCATGACGAACTCCGGCGCCGAGCGGGCTGCGCAGTTCTCGATGCCGTTCGATCCGATCTGCGAAACCGTGGAAATCCACTTCGTGCGCGTGCGTCGCGGCGACAAGGTCATAGATCACGCCAAGCCCGAAGCGTTCGAAGTCTTTCGGCGCGAGCGCAGCCTTGAGCGCCTCGTCTTCGACGGACGCCTGACAGTCCATCTGGTTATTCCTGACGTGCGTCCCGGCGACGTGGTCGAGACGAGCTACACCATCATTGGCGGCAACCCGATCCTGCGTGGCAAGCACGCCGCGTGGATCGCGTTCGAGTGGGGCCAGGCCATGATGGAGACGCGCCACCGCCTGCGCACGCGCGTCGATCGCCCCATCCACTTTCGCGGCGTGAACGGCACGCCGGAGCCGGAGGTCACCGAGCAGGACGGCATCATCGACCGTCGCTGGCGGGCGGTGCGCCGCCCGGCGGTGGAGACCGAAGACCTCGCGCCGCCGTGGGAGATCTCGCGCGCGGAAATCCAGTTCTCGGAATTCGAGTCCTGGGATGAAGTCGCCGAACTCTTCACGCCGCTCTACGAAACGGACTCCGATCTCCCCGCCGATCTGCAGGAAGCGGTCGATATCATCGCGCAGGGCAGCGTCACACCCGCCGATCGCGCGGCGGAGGTGCTGCGTTTCGTGCAGCGCAGTCTGCGCTATCTCTCGCTGTCCATCGCCGAGGGCGGGTTGCAACCGCGACCTATCGAAACCGCGTGGACGAGCCGCTACGGCGACTGCAAGGATGCCGCCCGCCTTTACACCGCTATCGCACGCCGCGTCGGGCTCGACGCCTGCCCTGCGCTCGTCAACACGCGACAGGGCGAAGGCCTGAACGAGTGGCTGCCGACGGCGTCGGCATTCGACCACTGCATCGTGCGCGTGATCGTGGACGGCAAGGCGCATTGGCTCGATCCCACACGCCGCAACCAGGAAGGCGCGCTGGAGCACATCTACAAGGCGTTTTACGGATGGGCGCTGCCGCTTGCGCCGGGCGTAAATGCGCTCTCGTTCATGGGGCCGGTGCGTCCCGATCACACCGTCGACGTCAAGGAGCGCGTCGTGTTCGGCCCGAAGCCGAGCTCGCCCGCGACCTACGAATGGCGCACAACCTATTCATCCTGGCGCGCCGACGACCTGCGCGAGCGCATCGCCAATGAGGGCCTGAGCGCCGTTGCGAAAACCTATCTCCGGCAGTTGCAGGACGTGTGGCCCGGCCTCGTCGCGCTGGAGCCCATGCGCTTCGAGGATGCGCCCGAGAACAACAAGCTCACCACCATCGAACGCTACGAAATTCCCGCGCCGTGGAAGCGTGTCGAAGGCGGTCGCGTCGAGTTCGCAACGAAAGACTACTTCATCAGCGCCGATCTTTCCGATCTCCCCGCCAACGGCTCACGCAAGCGCGACGTGCACCTGGGACGTCCGCGAGAAGCGACGCGCACCGTTGAGCTTGAACTGCCGGTAAACTGGCCCTCCGACGGCTGGAACGTGGCCGTGGAGGCGCCTGGCGCCATCTACGAGACCGCGCTGCTGCGTGACCGGAAGAAAAAGCGTCTGTTCACCCTCACCCAACGCCTGCTGGTCGAGCGCGACACCATGCCGGCAGCGGATGCGCCACGCTACGTCGAACTCGTGGCCGCCATGCGTAAGGGCTCCGATGTCGTGATCACCTCCGCCACAGCAGGCGACGCCTTCGCACAGGCCGGTCCGCGCGCGAACTGGGTGGATGTCCTGCGCCTTACCTTCATCGTCGCGGTCGTGCTCGCAGCCGTCGTGCGCTTCCTCGGATCGAACTGACCCGTTTTCCGGGACGCGTGCGCCTCCTTTGACGAAGAGGACGGCGCCATGCGGATCATGCCTGCGGACTGGAACAAGAAGGCCGGACGCTTCAGCGCGTGGACCGATCCACGCGAACACGCCTTTACCCTCGATGTTCCGGCGGGCTGGACGATCGACGGAGGCCTCTACCGGCTCGACGCCACGCAGGTGCATGTGCAGGTGCACGCGTTCGCGCCGAACGGGGCCGGCATGGTGTTCCTCGGCGACGCACAGCGGCCGAAGAACTATGTCGAACCAAACATGCAACTCGCCCAGCTCGGCCTGCTGCAGGGCGCCAATTACAGCCCAAACGGTGGCGCGCCGTGGCTATGCTGGCCGTTTCTGCCGGCGGATCAGTATGCGCAAGGCTGGCTGCAGCAGCGATTTCCCGATGCGCGCGTGACCTTCGGCCGCCCGCGTCCGGATGTCGAACAGCGCTACAACGCCGTAGCTGCGCAAGGCGGCATGAATGTCCGCTACAGCGCCGAGGAATTCGATCTCGCCTTCGCGGACGGTCGCACGGGCTTTCTGACGGTCACGACGAGCGTGTTTCCGTCATCGATGGCGTCGATGTGGCAGGTGATCGATTTCGGCGGCTTCATCGCCGCGCCCGGCGATCCTGAGAATGTCGGCGCGGCCTTCGCGCGGATGATCGGCACGATCGCCCTCGACCCAAGCTGGCACGCGCAGCAGAACCGCATGAGCGAGCAGACCGCCGCCGCAAGCCTCGCCGCCATCCGCGACGCACGCGCCCACCAGCAACAGGCTTTCGACCAGCGCTGGGCTGCCGCCGAACAGCAGCAACAGTCCTACAACGACCGCTGGGACGCCGACGAAAACCGCCAGCGCGAACAGCGCCACGCGATGGGGAATACCGTCGAACTCTATGACCCTGAAACGGGCGAGCGCTTCGAGACGCAGAACACTTCGAACTACTATTGGCGCGACCCGACCCTCCATGATCCCACCGCCGTGGGAAGCGACGCCGATTTCAATCCCGATCCCGCACAGCTGCGACGGCTGAAGAAGATTGGCCCCGACGGAAATCCGGAAACATGAGCACAAACCTGTATCGCAATCCTCGCGCCTGGCGCGCACGCGTGGCGCAGGCAGCCATCTGGATCGGGCTGGTGGCGCTCGCGACCATTCCGCTCAACGCACCGCCGCCAACGGATGCGGATACCGCAGTCTATATCGGCGGCATGTTGCTCATGATCGGCGCAGTCATCGGCATGGAAATCTACCTCCGCCGCTATGTGGTGGCGATCGATGTGTCGGAGGGCGGCGCCGACTTCACGACGCTTGCCACGCTCGGCCATCGCCGCAAGCGCCACGGTCGCGGCGAGTTGCGCTACGCGGGCGAGCGGCAGGACCGGTTCATCGCACCCGGAGCGCCCAGTGTAAAGAACGAGTGGATTTCCATTCACGACAACCGCGGGCGCTTCGCCTACGTTCTGGACATCACGCCGCCGGCGACAATCGACGCGAAGGCGCTGAAGCGCGCCCTCGGCTGATCAGCCGAAGATGCGCGGCGCGATCCAGAAGCCGACGGCAGTGAGAATGAGCAACGCCGCGACGTTGACGCCGAATCCGCGTCCCATCATCTGCGCCACGCTCGTCTTGCCGGTGCCGTAGGCGACCGCGTTCGGCCCGGTGCCCGCAGGCATCATGAAACCGCACGACGCCGCGATCGCCGCAGGCACGATCATCGTCAGCGGATCAACGCCCGTCGCCACCGCCAGCACGCCGAGCACCGGGAGCAGCATGGTGATGGTCGCCACGTTCGACATGAATTCCGTCAGCGCGATCACGAGTACGGTGACAGCCAGCACGATGACGACGGGCGGCATGCTGGAAAGCACGCCGAGCTGATCGCCCATCCAGCCGGCGAGTTTCGTGCGCTCCATCGCCTCGGCGAGCGAAATGCCGCCGCCGTAGAGCAGCATGACGCCCCAGGGCGCGCGTTTGGCTTCGTCCCACGTCAGCAGTGCGCGCTCAGGCGCAACACGTCCGGCAGGAATGAACATCATGGCTATGGCGCCCGCGATGACGATGCTCATGTCCGTGACGCCGGTGAGACCGAGTTCGCCGCGAATGAACTCTCCTGACACCCACAGCGAGATCACTGCGGCAAAGACCCAAAGAACACGCGCTTCCGGCGTCGTCATGCGCCCCAGCAGCCCGAGCTCGCGCCTGATCTCGCCCGATGCGCCTTTGTCGGCGCCGCCCTTCAGGCCCATGCGCGCGGTGACGAGCCACCACGCCGCCGGCAACACGAGCAGCATGGTCGGGACGCCCAGAGCCATCCAGTCCGCAAAGGACACAGTGCGCCCGAGCGACTCCTTCATCCAGCCCATGGCGATGAGATTGGTGGGCGTGCCGATCGGCGTGGCCACCCCGCCGATGGAAGATGCGTAGGCGACTCCGAGCACCATCGCGGCGGCAAATTTGTCACGTGTTTCAGCACTCGTCACCGCAGCAGCGGCGGTGGAGAGCGCGATGGGCATCATCATCAACGCGGTCGATGTGTTGGAAATCCACATCGAGATGAAGGCCGTGGTCAGCATGAAGCCGAACACCATGGCGCGGGGACGGTCGCCGACGCGGGCGAGCACGTTGAGCGCGATGCGCCGGTGCAGGTTCCAGCGCTCGATGGCGAGCGCGGTAAACGATCCGCCCAGCAGCAGCAGCACGATGGGATTGGCGTAAGGCGCAGCGGCCTGCTTTTCCGTGCCCGCACCCGCGAGCGGAATGATCACGAGCGGCAGCAAGGATGTGGCCGCGATCGGGATGGCTTCCGTCGCCCACCAGACCGCCACCCACACGGCCAGCCCCGCCATGCGCAGCGCTTCGACCGTCAGGCCTTCCGATGGCGGCAGGAATGCTATGACGGCAAACAGCGCAGGCCCGACCCAGAAGCCGATGCGCTGCGCGAGCGTGCGCCGGCCCTCCCCGGCGTCGCCTTCGTCAGTGATCGTGGTCACCGGCGCCCACCGCGAGCACAAAACGGCGGTCGCAATAGAGGCATTCGACGAAATCCGCCTCGCCCATGTCGTAGAAGACGACCGGATGGCCGAGCGCGCCACCGCCGCCGTCACACTTCAGGCGGCGCGACGTCACGGTGATCACCTCGGGCGCGGGGAGCGCGTTGGGCTGGCCCGGCGTCATCTGCGCATCTTCGTGGTGGCTGGCCATGACTTCAAAGCTCTGTGATTGAATTCGTCCGCGACGCCCCGTACCTAGAGCGCGCCGCCTCGGCGCGTCAACGCGCGCGCTGGCCGCCCCCTGCCTCAAGGTCATCCCATGCGCGATCCGAGCCCGCACGCCCCCGACTTCGCCATCGTCGCGCACGGGCTGGAAAAGACTTATCGCGGCGACCGCAAGACCCCGCCGAAGCAGGCGCTGAAAGGCATAGACCTCGCCATTCCGCGCGGCTCCTTCTTCGGCCTGCTGGGGCCGAACGGCGCGGGCAAATCGACGTTCATCAACATTCTCGGCGGCCTCGTGGTGAAAACGGGCGGACGCGCCTCCATTTGGGGCTACGACATCGACGCCGATCCGCGCAACGCGCGCGGCGCCATCGGCATCGTGCCGCAGGAACTCAACATGGATCCCTTCTTCTCCCCCTGGGAGTCGCTGGAGATGCAGGCGGGGTTCTACGGCGTGCCGAAGGCGGAGCGTCACACCGAGGAAATCCTCAAGGCTGTCGGACTCTGGGACAAGAAGGACGCCTATGCGCGCACGCTGTCGGGCGGCATGAAGCGGCGGCTTCTCGTGGCGAAAGCGCTCGTGCATCGCCCGCCGGTCGTCGTTCTCGATGAGCCGACAGCGGGCGTCGACGTGGAATTGCGCCGACAGCTATGGGCCTATGTGAAGGAGCTGCACGCGCAGGGTACAACCATCGTGCTCACCACGCATTATCTCGAGGAAGCGCAGGAACTCTGCGACACCATCGCGATCATCAACCATGGCGCGGTGATCGCGTGCGAGCCGACGCCGCAGATCCTGCGCCGCCTCGACAAGCGCACGCTCGTCATCTCGCCACAGACTGAGCTGACTGCGGTGCCGGCAGGCTTCGACGGCATCGACACCGCAATCCGCGCGGACGGCGCGCTCGCGCTCACCTTCTCCAGCGGCGCACATTCAGTGGAGAGCCTGCTGGAGCGTGTGAAAGCGGCCGGTGTCGCCATCAAGGACCTCAAGACCGAAGAGCCGGATCTCGAGGACGTCTTTGTTTCGATGACCAGCGCCCAGCGCTGAACTCAGGGCGGAACGGTTCCAGCTTGACGTCACCCATGTCGTTTAGTATTAAACTACTTAGCTCAACGCCGAACCGGATGCCGCCATGCTCTCTCGCCGCCATGTGCTGACCGTTCTCGCCGGCGCCCCGGCGCTCACGAGCCTGAGCGCCTGCGCGCCGTCCGGCCTGCCCGATCCGGTCGCCGCATGGCGCACGCCCGGCGCCGGGGAGGCCGACCCCCGTCGTCATGCGCTTGCGCACGCCATTCTCGCGCCGAACCCGCACAACAAGCAGCCCTGGCTCATCGACCTGCCCGGCGCCGACGAAATCATGCTCACGCCAGATCTCACGCGCATGCTGCCTGTCACCGACCCGCCGAACCGCCAGATCACCATCGGCTGCGGCGCTTTCCTCGAACTGCTCGATCTCGCGGCGCGCGAGAACGGCCATCGCGCCGAGATCACGCTCTGGCCCGAAGGCGAACCGCAACCCGTGCTCGACGGCCGACCGATCGCGCACATCCGCTTGGTGAAGGACGCGGGCGCCACGAAAGACGCACTCTACCGGCAGATCACCGAACGCCGCACGAACCGCGAGCCCTTCGACGTTGCGCGCCTCCCTGCCGGCGCCGATATCGACGCCGTGGTCGCCATGGCGCGCGGCGGTAGTCTGACCGCAGACAAGGTAGTGGACGCCCCCGCCGTGGCGAAGCTACGCGATCTGGTGTGGCGCGGCTGGACGCGAGAAATGGCGACGCCCGCGGCGCTGAAGGAAAGCGTCGATGTCATGCGCATCGGCGCGCGCGAAATCGCCATGCACCGCGACGGCATCGCAATGGACGGCCCGATGATCGAAGTGCTGAAGGCCGTCGGCATGCTCAGTCGCGAGGCCATGCTCGATCCGAAGTCCGAGGCTAACAAGCAGGGCGCGGCCATCTGGAAACCGCTCGCGGAGACGTCCCCGGCCTTCGTGTGGATTCGCAGCGCCGACAACAGCCGCGCCACCCAGATCGCCGTTGGACGCGCTTATGCGCGCGCCAATCTTGAGGCAACCGCGCGGGGCCTCGCCATGCACCCGTGGAGCATGGCGCTGCAGGAGTACCCCGAGATCGCAGACCTTTATGCCGAGCAGCAGGCCATGCTGGGCGGGACGGCGGCGGCCCCGGTGCAAATGCTGTCGCGGATCGGCTATGGCAAGACCGTGAAGCCCGCGCCGCGCCGGGGATTGTCGGAACACCTGAAAGCATGACTAAGACGACCGCGACGCCGCTGCGCTATTCCGAAACCGATCCGCTCGCCTTCAAGGTCCTGAACGAGATCGGCATCATCGCGCAGCTCGCCCGGGTCGAACTTGAGCGCGCGACCGGGGACGCGTTGTCCGGCGCCGGATTTTCCGTCCTCAATCATCTCGCGCGGCTGCCTGGCGTGTGGGCGCCGGCGCGTCTGGCGCGCGCCTTCCAGGTGACGAAAGGCGCGATGACCAACACGCTGCAACGGCTGGAAGCCGAAGGCTATGTGAAGATCGTCGACGATCCCAAGGACGGCCGCGCCAAGCACGTGACCATTACGCGGAAGGGCCTCAAGGCCCGCGACGCCGCGCTCACAGGGTTGACGCCGCTGTTGAAGGAACTGACGAAGACGGTCGGCGCCGAGACGTTCCGCGATCTGCTCCCCGGTCTTGCACGCCTGCGCAGCGTGCTCGACGCCGCTCGCGACGCGTGACCATGCCGCGTTCGACCGAGCTCTCCTCCGCTGACGCGCGGCGCATCGCCATCGCGGCGCAGGGCTTCTCCGCAGAGCGTCCCGCCGCCGTCACGCGCCGCCATGTGTGTGCGCTCGCCGAACGTCTCGGCGCCATCCAGATCGATTCGGTGAATGTGGTCGCGCGCTCCCACTATCTCCCGCCCTTCGCGCGCTTCGGCGCCTATCGGCATGCCACGCTGGAAGACGCCGCCTGGGGCAAGAAGCCGGACCTCTTCGAATACTGGGGACATGCCGCGTGCCTGATGCCGGTGGCACTGCAGCCGCTGCTGCGCTGGCGCATGGCGCAGGCGGAACACCGCACCGTCTGGGGCGGACGCGATCTCGACCGCGACTTCCGCAAATATGCGGAGGGCATCCTCAAGAAAATCGCCGCGCGCGGCCCCGTGACCGGCGGCGACTTCGCCGACGAGAAACGCGAAGCAGGCTGGTGGAACTGGAGCAAAGGCAAGCAGGCGCTGGAATGGCTCTTCTATGCCGGCCACATCACCACGCGCACGCGGCGCAACTTCGAGCGCGTGTATGACCTCACCGAGCGGGTCTTGCCGGAAGCCATCGTCGATGCGCCGACGCCGTCGACAGAAGACGCGCACCGCGACCTCCTGCGCATCGCCGCGCGCGCTATGGGCGTCGCAACGGAGCATGACCTGCGCGACTATTTCCGGATGCCGGTGGCGGAGACGCGCACGCGCCTTGCAGAACTTGTCGAGGAAGGCGCGCTGCGAAAGGTGAGCGTCGAGGGGTGGGACAAACCCGCTTTTCTCGATCCCGCGGCGAAGCGTCCGCGTCGCGGCGCAGCCGGCGCGCTGCTCTCGCCGTTCGACTCGCTCATCTGGTTTCGCGCGCGCACGGAACGGTTGTTCGGCACGCGCGTGAAGCTCGAAATCTACACGCCCGCCGCCGATCGCCAGCACGGCTACTACGTGCTTCCTTTCCTGCACGATGACGCGATCGCCGCGCGCGTCGATCTGAAGAGCGATCGCCACGCAGGCGTGCTGCGGGTACAGGCGGCGCATCTGGAGCCCGGCGCCCCGCGCGCGGAAACCATCGACGCGCTCACCTCGGAACTGCGCGCGATGTCGGTTTGGCTCGGGCTGAACGGCGTAGCGGTGGCGCGTCGCGGCGATATCGCCACATCGCTCGCCCGCGCGCTGCGCTAGACGCGACGGATCACTTTCAGGGTGGCGCCTTCGACGCCGAGAATCGATACCGCGTCCCCGGCGCCGATGGCGTCATCGCTCTCTGCGCGCCACTCGCTGTCGCCAAGCTTCACGCGGCCGAGGCCGTTCTCGAATGGCCCCGCCGCTACACCCGAGGCGCCGACGAGCATCTTGCCGCGATCGTTGAGTTCACGGTCGCCGGTCTTCAGCCACTTGCCCTTGAGATAGCGGCGGCCAGAAAGCGTGAGGCCGATCGTGACGGCGCCGAAGGCCAGCATCTGGAACGCGAGCGGCAGCGGAAACACCAGCAGCAGCACGGCGGTGATCCACGCGGCCACCGCCGGCCAGAGCAGGTAGGTGGTGCCGGTCGAAAGCTCCGCGATCAGCAAAACCAGTCCGATGCCGAACCAGTGCCACGGCGTCACTTCCGCTAAGAAAGAGGCGATCGAACTGTCCATGCTTGAAAGATAGCGATCTCCGGGGCCGGCGAAATCCCCGGCGCAGGCAAAATCGGACTTGTATATTACTGATCCGTCAGTAATATACCGATCATGGCTGAAAGACCTGACCCCGAAGCCCGCTGGCGGCGTCGCGCCAAGGCCCGGCCGGACGAAATCCTGAACGCGGCGCTCGATTCATTTCTGGAAAAGGGCTTTGAAGCGGCCCGCATGGAGGACGTGGCGGCCAAGGCCGACCTCTCCAAGGCCGGCGTCTATCTCTACTTCGAGAGCAAGGAAGCGCTGCTCAAGGCGCTGATCGTGCGCGAAGTGGCGCCCGTGGCGCAGCGCGCCGAAGCGCTGGCCGCAAGCGGCGCGGCCGATCCCGAAGCGGCGTTGCGGATGATCGCTGCATTCGCGCTGTCGAGGCTCACCGATCCGCGCGTGTTCGCGGTGCCGCGCCTCGTCATCTCCATCTCCAACCGCTTTCCCGATATCGCAACGTTCTACAAGACCGAGGTGATAGACCGCGCCCGCGCCGCGCTCACCTCCATCGTGCGCGCCGGAACCGCGCGCGGCGTCTTCCGCGACATCGACCCCGACATCGCCGTACGGCTCATCATCGGCCCCTTCATGTTCGAAGCGCTGTGGCGACACGTCTTCGCTGGAGAGCCCGGTATTACAGACGCCGACGCCGTGCTCGATCTGGTGATGGGCGTTCTCAAACGCGGGGATCCGCAATGAAGCCGGTGTTCTTCGGCGCCTTCGTCCTCGTTGCGATGGCGACCGCGTGCAGCAAGCCCGCGGCCGAAACGCTCGCCGGCTATGGCGAGGCGCAATACGTCTATCTCGGCCCGATGGATGGCGGACGCGTGGCGACGCTTCTCGTGCGCGAGGGCGACATGGTTGCCGAAGGCGCAGTGCTGGCCAACCTCGACACTGCGCGCGTAACAGCGTCCGCCGAAGGCGCGGGTTCGACCGAGGCGGCGCAGGCGCGCAGCGTGCGCGCACTCGATGACGCCGTGCGGAGCGCCCAGGCCAACGCCGAACTCGCCCGCGCCACGCTCGCTCGGTCACGGGCGCTGTTCGAGCGCGGCTTCGTGGCGCGCGCGCGTCTGGACATAGACAACGCCAGCGCCCGCGCCGCCGACGCCGCCGTGGCGCAGGCGCGCTCTGAACGCGACGCCGGCGTGCGGCGCACAAGTGCAGCCTCTGCCGATACCCGCCTTGCCCGCACGCGCGTGAGCGACGCCGCCATCCGCGCACCCGCAGCTGGCCGCGTCGAACGCATCTTCCACCGGCCCGGCGAAATTGTCGGCGCGGGCGAACCCGTGCTGGCGCTGTTGCCGCCGCAGAACATGAAAGTGCGCTTCTTCGCGCCGGAGCGTGTCCTGTCGCGCCTCAGGCCCGGCGCGCGCGTCGCCATCGCATGTGACGGCTGCGTCGCAAACCTTCAGGGCCGCGTCAGCTTCGTCGCCACGGAGCCGCAGTTCACGCCGCCGGTGATCTACAGCCTCGACGAACGCGACAAGCTCGTCTTCCTCGTCGAGGCCATTCCGGACACGCCGGACGTCATACGGCCCGGCCTGCCTGTCGACGTGCGTCTCCTCCCATGACGGCCGCGAATGACGCCCCGGCGATTTCCGTGGAAGGCCTGACCAAGCGCTTCGGGGATCGCACCGTCGTCGACGATCTGGCGCTCACCGTGCCGCGCGGCGCCATTTACGGATTTCTCGGCCCCAACGGTTCCGGAAAGACGACGACCATCCGCATGGTGTGCGGTCTGCTGAAGCCCGATGCGGGCCGTGGCACGGCGCTCGGCTTCGATGTCTTGACCGAAAGCGACCGCATCAAGGAACGCACCGGCTACATGACGCAGAAGTTCTCCCTCTACGAGGACCTGTCGCTCCGCGAAAATCTCGAGTTCATCGCCCGCCTCTATCGGCTTGAGGACGTGAATGCAGGCGTCGACGGCGCACTCGACAAGCTCGGACTTTCCGAGCGCGCGGCGCAACTCGCCGGAAGCCTTTCAGGCGGCTGGAAGCAACGGCTTGCACTTGCGGCGTGCATGATCCATGCGCCGGACCTGCTTCTGCTCGACGAACCCACCGCCGGCGTCGATCCGAAGGCGCGGCGTGATTTCTGGGACGAAATCCGCCGTTACGCCCGCGAGGGCGTCACCACGCTGATCTCTACCCACTACATGGACGAGGCCGTGCAGTGCGATTCCATCGCCTACATCGCTTACGGCAAGAAGCTCGTGGACGCGCCGACCGGGGACATACCCGGGTTCCTGGGCCTGCATGCCTGGCGCGTACGATCGAACGATCTGGATGCAGCGGAAGAGGTCCTGCGCGGCGCGCCCGGCGTCGAACTCGTCGCACGGTTTGGCACGGAACTGCATGTGGCCGGCCGCGACGAGGCCGCCCTTGCTGCATCAGTCGCCAGACTGCGCGGGGCGGGCGGCAGTGCTGAACCGATGGAGGCGGGACTTGAGGAGGCCTTCATCCACCTCATGACCCTGAGCGCGGACAACTACAAATGACCACGGCGCCTCCATCCTCCTTCGCTTGGTCCCGTGTCGTCGCGGTGTTCCTCAAGGAGCTGGTGCAGATGCGCCGCGATCGCCTCACCTTCGCGGTGATGGTGATGATGCCGGTGATGCAGCTTCTGCTGTTCGGCTACGCCATCAACAACGACCCCCGCCATCTGCCGACGGCCGTTGAGGTGCGCGACGACGGGCCCATGACCCGCAGCCTTCTGGCGAGCCTGAAAGCGTCGAGCTATTTCGAAATCGTCGCCGTCGCGCGCAGCGGTGCGGAGGGAGACCGTCTCCTGCGCAACGGCGAAGTGGTGTTTCTCATCGTCATTCCCGAGCGCTTCGAGGAGCGTCTGGTGCGCGGCGAGCGTCCGCAAATCCTCATCGCCGCCGACGCGAGCGATCCTGTCGCGGCCGCGGGACCGGTCGCCGCCCTCCAGAGCATAGCGCAGACCGCCTTCGCGCCGGAATTCACCGGAGCTCTCAGTCCCCTCGCAGCGACCCTGCCGTCCTACGAGATTATCGCGCACCGCCGCTACAATCCCGCCGGCGTCACCGCGTTCAACATCGTGCCCGGACTGCTCGGCGTGATTCTCACCATGACCATGGTGATGATCACGTCCATCGCGCTCACCCGCGAGATCGAGCGCGGCACAATGGAGACGCTGCTGTCGACGCCCGTGCGCCCCGTGGAGATCATGCTGGGGAAAACGACGCCCTATATTCTGGTCGGCGCGGTGCAGACCGTGCTTGTCCTGATCGCCGGCCATCTGCTGTTTCGGCTGCCGTTCACCGGCTCCGCGCTGACCCTGCTCGCCGCGATCACGCTGTTCATCGCCGCAAACCTGATGCTCGGCTATCTGATTTCAACCGTGGCGCGGACGCAGATGCAGGCCATGCAGATGACTTTTTTCGTCTTCCTGCCGTCCATGCTGCTGTCGGGCTTCATGTTTCCGTTTCGCGCCATGCCGGCTTGGGCGCAAGGCGTTGGCGAGGCGCTGCCGCTGACGCATTTCCTGCGCATCGCCCGCGCCGTTGTGCTGAAGGGCGCCGGCTTCGACGCGACGGCGCGCGAGCTTGGCGCGCTGGGCGTCATTCTCGCCGTGCTGACCATAGCGGCGCTCGCGCGATTCCGGCGGACGCTGTGATCAGGTCTGCGGCGTCGATGTTCCGCGCGATCCGGTGAGGACGGATTCCTTCGTCAGCGTCTTCAGGCCTTCCACGAGACCCGCAAGCCCGGCCAGATCCGCCGGCACGATCACGGTGCGCTGCTGCGGACTGGAAGCGAGCAAGGCGAAGGCCTCGATGTATTTCTGGCCGAGGAAGTAGTTGATCGCGTTGACGTCGCCCTTGGCGATGGCCTCCGACACGGCGGTCGTCGCGCTCGCTTCGGCTTCGGCCGAGCGTTCGCGCGCTTCGGCGTCGCGGTAGGCGGCTTCGCGGCGGCCTTCGGCTTCCAGGATCGCCGCCTGCTTGGCGCCTTCGGCGCGGAGCACCGCGGCGGCCTTGTCGCCTTCAGCTTCAAGAATTTGCGCGCGACGCTCGCGCTCGGCTTTCATCTGGCGCGCCATGGCCTGTGTGAGGTCGGCCGGGGGCGAAAGGTCCTTGATCTCGATGCGCGTGGCCTTCACGCCCCACGGATTGGTGGCGTGATCGAGCACGGTAAGAAGCTTTGCGTTGATGAGATCACGCTGCGAAAGCACCTCGTCGAGATCCATCGACCCCACGACCGTGCGCAGGTTCGTCATCGAAAGATTGAGGATGGCGTGGTTGAGGTTTTCCACCTCGTAGGCGGCCTTGGCCGGATCGATCACCTGGATGAAGATCACCGCGTCACACAGGACGATGGCGTTGTCCTTGGTGATGACCTCCTGGCGCGGCACATCGAGCACCGTCTCCATCATGGAGATCTTGCGCCCGACTCCGTCCACGAACGGAATGAGGAAAGCCACGCCCGGCTTGAGCGTTTTTGTGTACCGGCCGAAGCGCTCGACGGTCCACTGCCGGCCTTGCGGCACGAACTTGATCGCCGAAAAACCGATCATCACGGCCAGCGCCGCGAAAATGCCGAACACGATATCCATGGCGCGAGCCTCCACTCTCTCCCAACTCTTTGAGCCAGAAGAGGAAAAGAAGCGTTAGCTCACGCCTTAACGGCGAGTTTACGCCGTGGGATTCTCAGAGCTGGCCGAGCAGGTAGTCCGCGCTCGAAACCTTGAACTCGCCGCCCTGCTCGACGTTGAGTTCGGTTACCACGCCGTCCTTGACCAGCATGGAGTAGCGCTTGGAGCGCGCGCCCATGCCGAAGCCCGAGGCGTCCATGTCGAGGCCGAGCGCCTTGGCGAACGCGCCATTGCCGTCCGCCAGCATCAGCATGTCGTCGCCGACATTCTGGTCCTTGCCCCAGGCGCCCATGACGAACGCATCGTTCACCGAGGTGCAGGCGATGAGATCGACGCCCTTGGCGCGGAACGCGTCAGCCTTGTCGCGGAACCCCGGCAGATGCTTGACCGAGCACGTCGGCGTGAAGGCGCCGGGCACCGCAAAGAGCGCGACGGTCTTGCCTGCGAAGACGTCCTCGCCGGTCATCGGTTTGGGGCCGTCCTTGGTGCCCGCCACGAAGGAGGCTTCCGGCAGCTTGTCTCCGACCTTGATCATATCGCGTCTCCTGAACCCATGTGGGTGAACCGTTGAGGGGTACATAGTCCGGCGCCCCCGGCCGTGTAACCCCTCTTGCGGAGCAAACGCGGCCCCGTCAGGTTGCGGCCATGGACGGATCCCTGACCGGCAAACTTCTGATCGCCATGCCCGGCATCGGCGACCCGCGCTTCGAGAAGTGCGTGATCGTCATGTGCATGCACACGCCCGAGGCGGCGATGGGGCTCGTGGTCAACAAGATCAAGGAAGACCTGACGCTCGGCGACGTGCTCGAACATCTCGGCGTCGAGGCGCCGGAACCGATCGCGGGCCGGCCCGTGCTGGAAGGCGGCCCGGTGAAACCCGACCGCGGCTACGTTCTGCACAGCGCCGACTTCGACGCCGGCGATGCGACGCAGTACGTAACGGAGGAACTCTCGCTCACCGCCACGCGCGACGTTCTGGAAGCGCTCGGCGAAAATCGTGCGCCGCCGCAGGCCTATGTGCTCGCTCTCGGCTATGCGGGCTGGGGCGCAGGCCAGCTTGAGAACGAACTGCACGGCAATGTATGGCTCGTCGCGGATTTCGAGCGAGGCATCATCTTCGATGATGCGCACGACAAGAAATGGACCCGCGCCATCCGCAGCATCGGCATCGATCCGAGCATGCTGACCGGCGAAAGCGGTCGCGCCTGAAAGCCTATGCCTTGATCGGCGCAGGCGCGTTCGGGTTGAGCAGCGCCTTCATCTCCGACCACGGGATCTTCACCTCGAAGTTGCCAAGCGCGTGCGGGCCGATGCTTTCCGGCGGAAACAGCACGACAAGGCCTTCCTCGGTGATGAGCCAGTTCTTGGTTTTGGTCGCCGTATCGAGCACTTCCGGCGCGCGCAGTTCGATGCCGGGGTCCATGGCGTTGAACTGACGGCGCAGATCGCGCGACACACGTTGCGCCAGCCATGCCTTCCAGCGCGCGGGCGGCGCGGAGAACACGTCCTCTTCCTTCAACGGCTCGCCGGTGGACATCACCACCGTGATGACCTTTTCGCCATTGCTCGGGCGGATTGCGGTGGCGGCGTTTTCCATCGTCGTAAAACGCACGCTGATGAGTTCGGGCCCCGCGAACGCGATACGGTAGTCGACGAATTCGCTGGTCTGGTCCGTCAGACCGTACACGGGGCGCTGGGTCATCAATTCGTTGAAGCGCCGGATCTGCGGCGTGTCGCCCTGCAGGCGCGGGAAACGGATTTCCTGCGTGATCGCCACCGGCGCGTATTCGCCGCCCCCCATTTCGGCGGCGATTTCGGCGGTGATCGGCTGCGCGCGATTCACTTCGACTGCCTGGAATGTGTAACCGCCCTGCTGCGTCACGGCCGTCGACGCCTGCTCGGCGCGCCGCTTCAGCGCGCCGCTGAGGCAGCCCTCCTGGTCGGGCGTCAGCGGGATCTTGCCTTCGCCAATTCCGCACGCGATGCGCGTCGCCTGCAGCCATTGCGTCTGGCCCTCAGCCAACTGGCGGGCGGCATCGATGGGGATATCGCCGGCAGCCTCCACGAGGCGGCTCTTTACCTGCCCGACCAGCGGCGAGAGATCGGGATCGCCGCAAAGCGCTTCGCCGAACGCCCCGCCGACCGAGCCGCACGGATCGGAAGCCGCTTCAACAACGGAGGCGGAGGTCGCCTCGGCCTTGGGCGCATCCTTGCCGTCCCTTTCACCGCACGCTGCGAGAGCGACCGTGAGCATGAGGGCTGCACTTACTGCTCCATTCCGGTAGCTCTTCACGCGCGCCATCTGTCGTCCTCTTCATGCTCCGGCGCTGCCGGCCGGTTCGGGTGAACCCGTGTCCAAGGAATACGTCAACGTCATGGCTTCAGGAACCGCCTATCGCCCTGACCCGAAATTCGCTGCGCTCGGGCCAGACTTCGCCGATCCGGTCGCGCCTGCCCAGTTCCCGCAGGCGCGCCTGCGGTGGCGCAACGACCGGCAGGCAGCCCGGATCGGCCTAGGCCATTTCGATGGGCCGGCG
>JAWXBS010000004.1:0-21360 GCA_034440275.1 Alphaproteobacteria bacterium | reverse complement strand
GCATTGAAAAGTTCACCGTCAACCGCTCGCCCCACATCGACAAGAAGTCGCGCGAGCAGTTCGAAATCCGCACGCACAAGCGCGTGCTCGACATCGTCGATCCCACCCCGCAGACCGTCGACGCGCTCATGAAGCTCGACCTGTCGGCCGGCGTCGACGTCCAGATCCAGGTCCTGGGAGCTTAAGATGCGCACCGGAGTCATCGCCAAGAAAATGGGCATGATGCGCGTCTTCGCAGAAGACGGCGCACACGTGCCGGTCACCGTGCTGCAGCTCGAAAAGCTCACCGTCGTCGGCAACCGCACGCAGGAGAAGGACGGCTACGTGTCGGTCGTTCTCGGCGCGGGCTCGCCGAAGGTGAAGCGCATGACGAAGGCCGAGCGCGGCCAGTTCGCCAAGGTCAATGTCGAGCCGAAGTCGAAGGTCGTGGAATTCCGCGTCGACGCCGACAACCTCGTTCCGGTCGGCTCCGAGATCACCGCCGACCACTACGTCCCCGGCCAGTTCATCGACGTCGCCGGCATCTCGATCGGCAAGGGCTTCGCCGGCGCGATGAAGCGCTGGAACTTCGGCGGCCTGCGCGCCACGCACGGCGTCTCGGTGTCCCACCGCTCGCACGGTTCGACCGGCCAGCGTCAGGATCCCGGCAAGGTCTTCAAAGGTAAAAAAATGGCCGGCCACCTCGGCCAGGAACGCGTCACCACGCAGAGCCTCACGGTCGTGCGCGTGGACGCGGAACGCGGCCTCATCTTCGTGAAGGGCTCGGTGCCCGGATCGGATGGCGGCTGGGTTGAAGTGCGCGACGCCGCCAAGATCGCCCTGCACAAGGATGCGCCGAAGCCGGCGGCCTTCAAGCAAGCTCAAACTCAAGAAGCCGGGGCCTAAGGACCAGAGATGAAACTCGACGTTCTCACCCTCGAAGCCGGCAAGGCCGGTTCGGTCGATCTCGACGACGCCATTTTCGGCATCCCCGAGATTCGCAACGACATCATTGCGCGCATGGTGAACTACCAGCTCGCCAAGCGCCGCGCCGGCACGTCGAAGACGCTGTCGCGCGGTGAAGTCGCGCGCACGCACTCCAAGCTCTACAAGCAGAAGGGCACGGGCCAGGCCCGTCACGGCGCCGCGAACGCGCCGATCTTCCGCGGCGGCGGCCATGCCCACAACATCATGCCGCGCGATTATTCGCACGACCTGACGAAGAAGGTGCGCACGATGGCCCTGCGCCACGCGCTCTCGTCGAAAGCCGGCGCGCAACAGATCATCGTCATCGACGCCGCCAAACTGGACGCGCCGAAGACCTCCGACCTGAAGAAGAAACTCGCGAAGCTCGGCATCGAGAACGCGCTCGTGATCGCCGGCGCCGAAGTGGACGACAACTTCGCCCTCGCCGCGCGCAACATTCCGAACCTCGACGTGCTGCCGAGCGCGGGCCTCAATGTCTATGACATGCTGCGCCGCAAGCACCTCGTTCTCACGAAGGACGCGCTCGAAGCGATCAATGCGCGCTTCGCCGCCAAGACCGAGAAGGAGGCCGCGTAATGGCCGCCCCCAAAGTTTCCCCCAAAGTGTCTGCTGACGTGAAGCACTACGACACGATCATCGCCCCGATCATCACCGAAAAGGCGACGGTCCTCAGCGACCAGAACAAGATCGTCTTCAAGGTGCCGGTCTCGGCCACGAAGGTCGAGGTCAAGGCCGCGATCGAGGCGCTCTTCAAGGTGAAGGTCGTGTCCGTGAACACGATCGTCGTGAAGGGCAAGAAGAAGCGGTTCAAGGGCGTCGAGGGCAAGCGCTCTGACATCAAGAAAGCCATCGTGACGCTGGCCGCTGGCCAGTCCATCGATGTGACGACGGGGCTCTAAGAGATGGCGCTCAAAACTTTCCGTCCGACCTCGCCGGGTCGCCGCCAGCTCGTGATCGTGGACCGGTCCGACCTGTACAAGGGCAAGCCGGTCAAGAAGCTGACGCAGGGCCTGACGAAGTCGGGCGGCCGCAACAATGCGGGCCGCGTGACGGCGTTCCGCCACGGCGGCGGCCACAAGCGGACCTACCGCATCATCGATTTCAAACGTCGCAAGTTCGACGTGCCGGCGATCATCGAGCGTCTTGAATACGATCCGAACCGCACCGCGTGGATCGCGCTCCTGAAGTACGCCGACGGCGAGCTTGCCTACATCATCGCGCCGCAACGCGTGAAGGTCGGCGATACCGTGATCTCGGCTGAAAAGGCGGACGTGAAGCCCGGCAACGCGATGCCGCTCCGTTCGATCCCGGTCGGCACGATCATCCACTGCATCGAAATCAAGCCGCTGAAGGGCGCGCAGATGGTCCGCTCGGCGGGCTCCTACGCGCAGCTCGTCGGCCGTGACTCGGGCTACGCGCAGATCCGCCTGACGTCGGGCGAAGTGCGCATGGTGCCGGACGGCTGCATGGCCACCATCGGCGCGGTGTCGAACCCCGACAACATGAACGAAGTCTGGGGCAAGGCGGGTCGCTCGATCTGGCTGGGCCGCAAGCCCACCGTTCGCGGCGTCGCCATGAACCCCGTCGACCACCCCCACGGCGGTGGCGAAGGCAAAACCTCCGGCGGCCGTCACCCGACGACGCCGTGGGGCAAGAAGACCCGCGGTCCCAAGACCCGCAAGACCCAGGCGAGCGACCGGCTGATCATCCGCCGTCGCCACGCGAAGAAGTAGGAGAGGGCGATGCCTCGCTCAGTCTGGAAAGGCCCGTTCGTCGATGGCTACCTTCTCGCGAAAGCGGAGAAGGCCGGTCAGAACAACCGTCAGGGTGTGAAGACCTGGTCGCGTCGTTCGACGATCATGCCGCAATTCATCGGCGTGAAGTTCGACGTGCACAACGGCAAGTCGTTCATCCCGGTCGCGGTCACCGAGGACATGGTCGGTCACAAGTTCGGCGAGTTCGCGCCGACGCGGACCTATCACGGCCATGGCTCCGACAAGAAAACGAAGAGGAAGTAGGCCATGATGGTCGTGCGAAAAAAGCAGCGCGGACCGGACGGCAAGAATGTGCGCCGCGAGGCGGACAATGAAGCCAAGGCCGTACTCAAGATGGTCCGCATCTCGCCGCGCAAGCTCAACCTTGTCGCGCAGTCGATCCGCGGCCTGCGCGCTGAAAAGGCGGTCAACGAACTGACCTTCTCGCGCAAGCGCATCTCCGACGATGTGCTGAAGTGCCTGCAATCGGCGATCGCCAACGCCGAGAACAACCACAATCTCGACATCGACAGCCTCGTGGTCGCGGAAGCGCACGTCGGCAAGAACCTCGTGATGAAGCGCACCAGCACGCGCGCCCGCGGTCGTTCGGTCCGTATCGAAAAGCCCTTTTCCCAGCTGACCATCGTCGTGCGCGACATCAGCATGAACACGACAGAAGAGGCCGCCTGATGGGTCAGAAGGTCAATCCGATCGGGCTCCGGCTCGGTGTGAACCGCACGTGGGACAGCCGCTGGTATGCGAATACCGGCGAGTACGGCCGCCTGCTTCACCAGGATATCAAGATCCGCAAGATGCTGCGCGAGAAGCTCGCCGGCGCGGGCATTTCCCGCATCATCATCGAGCGTCCGCTGAAGAAGTGCCGCGTGACGATCTACACCGCCAAGCCGGGCGTTGTGATCGGCAAGAAGGGCGCCGACATCGAGAAGCTCCGCAAGGATCTGTCGAAGATGGTCGAGGGACACGAAGTGTTCCTGAACCTCGTCGAAGTGCGCAAGCCCGAGACCGACGCCATGCTCGTCGCCGAAGGCATCGCCCAGCAGCTCGAGCGCCGCGTGGCGTTCCGCCGGGCGATGAAGCGCGCGATGCAATCGGCCATGCGCCTCGGCGGCCAGGGCATCCGCATCAACGTGTCGGGCCGTCTCGGCGGCGCGGAAATCGCGCGGATGGAATGGTATCGCGAAGGTCGCGTGCCGCTGCACACGCTGCGCGCCGACATCGACTACGGCTTCTGCGAAGCCAAGACCGCCTATGGCCAGATCGGCGTGAAGGTCTGGATCTTCAAAGGCGAGATCATGGAACACGATCCCATGGCGCAGGACCGTCGCGCCGTGGACGCGGGTGAAAACCGTGAGCGTCGCGACCGCGACCAGCCGCGCGGCCCGCGTTCCGATCGTGACGATCGTCCGCGCGGCCCCCGTGGCCGTCGTCGCGACGAAACTGCAACCGAGACGGAAGGCGCAGGGAGCTAACCGTCATGATGCAACCGAAGAAAACCAGGTTCCGTCGCGCCTTCAAAGGCCGCATCCACGGAGCGGCGAAGGCGGGCTTCACGCTCAACTTCGGCTCGTTCGGCCTCAAGGCCATCGAGCCGGAGCGGATCACCGCCCGTCAGATCGAAGCGGCCCGCCGCGCCATCACGCGCCACATGAAGCGTCAGGGCAAGGTGTGGATCCGCATCTTCCCGGACGTGCCGGTGTCGAAGAAGCCGGCGGAAGTCCGCATGGGTTCCGGCAAGGGCGCGCCGGAATTCTGGGCCGCACGCGTGCACCCGGGTCGCATCATGTTCGAGATCGACGGCGTGGCCGACGACATCGCGCTGGAAAGCCTGCGTCTGGGCGCCGCCAAGCTCCCGATCAAGACACGCATCGTCGCCCGGATGGAGGGTCAGTGAGATGAAGCTCCGTGAAATCCGCAAGCAGATCGTCGACTTCCGCGGGATGGATCCCGAGAAGCTCGTCGACCAGCTGGCGCAGCTGAAAAAAGAGCAATTCAACCTGCGCTTCCAGCAGGCCACCGGCCAGCTGCAGTCGACCGCGCGGATCGGTGAAGTGCGCGACATGATTGCGCGCATCAAGACAGTCCTGCGCGAAAAGCGCCCGACGCAGTCGGTTTGAGGAGAGACTAGTATGCCTCGGCGCGTATTGCAGGGCGTGATCGTCAGCGACAAGGGCGACAAGACGGTGGTGGTGAACGTGGAGCGCACGTTCCTTCACCCGGTCATGAAGAAGACCGTGCGTCGCTCGAAGAACTTTCATGCACACGACGAGTCCAACACCTTCAAGGTCGGACAGGTCGTGTCGATTCAGGAATGTCCCCCCAAGAGCAAGCTCAAGCGGTGGGAAGTTGTCGGCGCCGTTCAGGCCTGACGTTGAAGGATTGGTGAGGATCGAAAAATGATCCAGATGCAGAGCAATCTCGACGTCGCGGACAACAGCGGCGCAAAGCGCGTGATGTGCATCAAGGTGCTCGGCGGCTCCAAGCGCCGCTACGCCTCGATCGGCGACATCATCGTCGTTTCCATCAAGGAAGCGATCCCGCGCGGCCGGGTGAAGAAGGGCGATGTCCGCAAGGCGATCGTCGTGCGCGTCCGCAAGGACATCAAGCGCAAGGATGGCTCCACCATCCGCTTCGACACGAACGCCGCCGTGCTGATCAACCAGCAGGGCGAGCCGATCGGCACGCGCATCTTCGGGCCGGTGCCGCGCGAGCTGCGCGCCAAGAACCAGATGAAGATCATCTCGCTCGCGCCGGAGGTGCTGTGATGGCTGCGAAGATCAAGAAGAACGACACCGTCGTCATCCTGTCCGGCAAGGACAAGGGCAACGTCGGCAAGGTGCTGAAGGTGATCCCGGACGCCGACCGCGTCGTCGTGGAGAACGTCAACGTCATCGCCAAGCACGTGAAGCCGTCGATCGCCGATCCCAATGGCGGCATCAAGCGCTTCGAAGCGTCGATCCACGTCTCGAAGGTCGCGATCCGCGATCCCTCGACCGGCAAGGCGACGCGCGTGGGATTCAAGACGCTGCCCGACGGCCGCAAGGTCCGTGTCGCGAAGGGCTCTGGAGTGCAGATCGATGTCTGAGGCCGCTTACGAACCGCGCATGAAGAAGCACTACCGCGATGCGGTGCGCTCCACCATGCGTGAAGCTTTCAAGTACTCCAACGACATGCAGATCCCGAAGCTTGACAAGATCGTGATCAACATGGGCGTGGGCGAAGCCGTCCAGGATTCCAAGAAGCTGAAGTCGGCGATGGACGCGCTCTCCGCGATTTCCGGCCAGAAGCCGATCGCGACGAAGTCGAAGAAGTCGATCGCGCAGTTCAAGATCCGCGACAACATGGCGATCGGCTGCAAGGTCACGCTGCGTGGCGAGCGGATGTACGAATTCCTCGACCGCCTGGTGACGATCGCGCTCCCGCGCGTGAAGGACTTCCGCGGTCTCAACGCCCGCTCCTTCGACGGTCGCGGCAACTACGCAATGGGCCTCAAGGAGCACATCGTGTTCCCCGAGATCAATTACGACCAGATCGACCAGGTCTGGGGCATGGACATCGTGGTCTGCACCACGGCGAAAAACGACGCCGAGGCGAAGGCCCTTCTGAAAGAGTTTGATTTCCCGTTCCGGAACTGATCCCGGCCGAAAGGCCGCTTGGGGTCCACCCCGGAACGCATCGGGAGAGTAGTATGGCGAAGACGAGTTCAGTGCAGCGCAACGAGAAGCGCAAGCGGATGGCGAAGAAATTCACCTCCAAGCGTACGCGCCTCAAGGCGATTGCGACCGACGAGCAACGTCCGCTTGAGGAGCGTTTCGAAGCGCGCATCAAGCTGGCGGCGCTGCCGCGCAATTCGTCGCCGACCCGGGTCCGCAACCGTTGCGAACTCACTGGTCGTCCGCGCGCGTACTACCGCAAATTGCGGATGAGCCGGATCGCACTGCGCGAGCTGGCGTCGCGGGGCCAGATCCCCGGCATGGTCAAGTCGAGCTGGTAAGGGAGGTCAGAACATGAATTTGAACGATCCCCTCGGCGACATGATCACCCGCATCCGCAACGCGCAACAACGCGGCAAGTCCAAGGTGACGAGCCCGAAGTCGTCGCTGCGCGCCAACGTCCTCAACGTTCTGCAGACCGAAGGCTACATCCGTAGCTGGGGCGAAGTGGAACAGGACGGCCACACGCAACTCGAGATCGAGCTGAAGTATTACGAAGGCGCGCCGGTGATCCAGGAGATCAAGCGCGTCTCGACGCCGGGTCGCCGCGTCTATTCGTCGATCAAGGATCTGGGCTTGGTCCGCAACGGCCTCGGCATCTCGATCCTCTCCACGCCGAAGGGCGTGATGTCGGACAACGCAGCGCGGACGGAAAACGTCGGCGGCGAAGTCCTCTGCAGGGTGTACTGATATGTCTCGTATCGGAAAACTACCCGTCGAGGCGCCCAACGGCGTGACCTTCAAGGTCGCCGGTCAGGACGTCGCGGTGAAGGGGCCGAAGGGCGAGCTCAGCTTCCGCGTGCCGGACGACATCTCCGTCGCGCTCGATGGCGGCGCTGTCGTCGTGAAGCCGCGCTTCGAGACCGCCCGGGCCCGCGCCATGTGGGGCATGTCGCGCGCGATCATCGCCAACAACGCCAAGGGCGTGAGCGAAGGTTTCGAGAAGACGCTCGAACTGCACGGCGTCGGCTATCGCGCCGCCATGCAGGGCACCAAGCTGCAGATCCAGCTGGGCTTCAGCCACGACGTCATCTTCACGCCGCCCGCCGGTGTGAAGATCGAATCCAGCAAGCCCACCGAAATCAAGATCAGCGGCATTGATCGTCAGGCCGTCGGTCAGGTTGCGGCCGAAATCCGCGGCTTCCGTCCGCCCGAGCCCTACAAGGCCAAGGGTGTGCGCTACGCCGGCGAACGGATCCGCCGCAAGGAAGGCAAGAAGAAGTAACGCCATGAAAAGCGCTCTCGAAAAAAATCTCCGCCGCGCCAAGCGGATGCGGACGAAGCTGAAGAAGGTGTCCGGCGGCAAGCCGCGCCTGTCGGTCTTCCGTTCGTCGAAGAACATCTCGGTGCAGATCATCGATGACGTGGCGGGCGTGACGCTCGCTGCGGCGTCGACGCTCGAAGAGGCGTTCAAGAAGGGCTCCGACAAGGACGCCGCCGTCGCCGTTGGCAAGCTCATCGCCACGCGCGCCGCCGAAAAGGGCGTCAAGCAGGTCGTGTTCGATCGCGGCTCGTATCTCTTTCATGGCCGGGTGAAAGCTCTGGCCGACGCCGCCCGTGAGGGCGGTCTCGAGTTCTGAGGATCAGGCCATGTCGATGACAGACGTTCCTACCGCACCGACCGAGGAGCAGCCGCCGCAGCGGCGCGGTCGCGGTCGCGGCAATCGTGAAGGCGGCGGTGGCGGCGATCGTGATCGCGGTCGTCGTGACAACCGCGGCGGCAATGACGGCGCCGACAGCGAATTCACCGACAAGCTGATCGCGATCAACCGCGTCGCCAAGGTGGTGAAGGGCGGCAAGAACTTCGCGTTCGCGGCCCTCGTGGTCGTCGGGGACAAGAAGGGCCGCGTCGGCTTCGGTCACGGCAAGGCGCGCGAAGTGCCGGAAGCGATCCGCAAGGCGACAGAAGAAGCCAAGAAGTCCCTCGTGCGCGTCCCGCTGCGCGAAGGCCGTACGCTGCACCATGACGGCGACGGCCGCTGGGGGGCGGGCAAGATCATGCTGCGTTCGGCGCCTCCCGGCACCGGCATCATCGCCGGCGGTCCGATGCGCGCTGTGCTCGAAGTGCTCGGCGTCCAGGACGTCGTCGCCAAGAGCAAGGGGTCGTCCAACCCCTACAACATGGTGCGCGCCACGTTCGACGCCTTCAAGAAACAGACGAGCCCGCGTCACATCGCCGGTCGTCGTGGCCTGAAGGTCGCCGACATTCTCAGCCGTCGCAAGGACAGCGCCGGTCAGGTCGAAGGCGCAGAGGGCTGATCATGGCTGCCAAGAAGAAGATCAAGGTCCGCCAGACCGCGAGCGTCATCGGGCGCGGCAAGGCGCAGATCGACACCGTGAAGGGCCTCGGCCTGCGCCGCATCGGCCACGTGGTCGAAGTGGAAGACACGGCCTGCACGCGCGGCATGCTGCGCGCCGTGGCCCACCTTACGCAAATCGTCGAGGAGCGCGGCTGAGCCGCGACTTCCCGGAGCAACTGAAATGTCCCGCCTGAACGAAATCTCCGACAATCCCGGCGCCACCAAGGGCCGCATGCGCGTGGGCCGCGGCGTCGGCTCCGGCAAGGGCAAGACCTGCGGCCGCGGCGTGAAGGGTCAGAAGTCGCGCGGCGGCGTCTCGATCAACGGCTTCGAAGGCGGACAGATGCCTGTCCACATGCGCGCGCCGAAGCGCGGCTTCAACAGCCTCAACCGTGCGCGCTACGCGGAAGTGAACCTCGGTCGCCTGCAGAAGGCGATCGACGCCGGCAAGATCGACGCGAAGAAAGACGTGGATGAAGCGGCGCTGGTCGCCGCCGGCCTCGTCCGTCGTGTGCGTGACGGCGTGCGCCTCCTTGCACAAGGCGACATCAAGACCAAAGTGAAGGTCGTCGTCACGGGCGCCACCCCCTCCGCCATCGCGGCCGTCGAGAAGGCGGGCGGTTCGGTCACCGTGACGAAGCCGGTCGTCGCCGACGCAGCGACGGCCTGACGACCTTTCTCCATAGCCTTTAGCAAGGCGACGGGAGAGGGGCGGGCTTCGTGAGGACCGGCGCTGCAGAGAGGTGAGTCTTTTCGCCTCACTTTGTCCCCGGCCACTCGCCTAGCTCGCGTATCGGCCCCTATAGGGGACGTCATTCGAGTCTGGAGCACCCATGGCCTCCGCCGCCGAGCAGCTTGCCCAAAACATCAACTTCTCGGCTTTCGCGAAAGCGACGGAACTCCAGAAGCGCATCTGGTTCACCGTCCTCGCGCTGATCGTCTGCCGGATCGGCACCTTCATCCCGATCCCGGGCATCGACCCCGCGGGCTACGCGGCGGCGTTCCAGTCGCAATCGGGCGGCATCCTTGGGATGTTCAACGTGTTCTCCGGCGGCGCCGTGGAACGCATGGCCATCTTCGCGCTGAACGTGATGCCGTACATTTCGGCGTCCATCATCATCCAGCTTCTGTCGACCGCTTCGCCCTCGCTCGAGCGGCTGAAGAAGGAAGGCGAAGCAGGGCGCAAGCAGCTCAACCAGTACACCCGCTACCTTACGCTCGTTCTGGCGATCATGCAGTCCTACGGCATCTCGATCGGCCTGCAGGGCTCGCAGGGCATCGTCACCGATCCCGGCATCTTTTTCACGATCTCGACGGTCATCACGCTGACCGGCGGGACGATGTTCCTGATGTGGCTCGGTGAGCAGATCACCGCGCGCGGCATCGGCAACGGCATTTCGCTGATCATCTTCGTGGGCATCGTCGCCGGCGCGCCGACGGCCATGTGGCAGATGCTCGAACTCGGCAAGAACGGCTCGCTGTCGATCTTCGCCATCTTCGCCATTGTCGCCGTGCTGCTGGCGGCGGTCGTGTTCGTCGTGTTCATCGAACGCTCGCAGCGTCGCCTCGTGATCCAGTATCCGAAGCGCCAGGTCGGCAATCGCATGTTCATGGGCGAAAGCTCGTTCCTGCCGCTGAAGATCAACACCGCCGGCGTCATTCCGCCGATCTTCGCGTCCTCGCTCCTGCTGCTGCCGTCGACGCTGGCGACCTTCGTCGGCCAGAGCGCGAACGCGCCGCAGTGGGTGCAGTCCGTCGTGGCCGCGCTCGGCTACGGCACGCCGTTGCACATGGCGCTCTACGCGTTCGGCATCATCTTCTTCTGCTTTTTCTACACGTCGATCGTGTTCAATCCGGACGAGACCGCCGACAATCTCCGCAAGTACGGCGGGTTCCTGCCCGGCATCCGTCCCGGCAAGCCCACGGCGCAATATCTGGACTATGTCCTCACCCGCCTGACGGTCATCGGCGCGATCTACATCACGCTGGTCTGTCTGCTGCCGGAAGTGCTGATCTCGTACCTGCAGGTGCCGTTCTACCTCGGGGGCACGTCCATGCTGATCGTGGTCTCGGTGACCATGGATACCGTGACCCAGATCCAATCCCACTTGCTTGCGCACCAGTATGAGGGTCTCATCAAGAAGACCAAATTGCGGGGCGGAAAAAAGTGAACCTCATCCTCTTCGGTCCGCCCGGGGCCGGAAAGGGCACACAGGCCAAGCGTCTCGTGGACAGACGCGGCTATGTGCAGCTCTCGACAGGCGACATGCTCCGCGCGGCCAAGGCCAGCGGGTCCGAACTCGGCCAGCGGGTCGCGGCGATCATGGACTCGGGCTCCCTCGTCTCCGACGCCATCGTTATTGAACTGATCGAGGACGCGCTGGAACGCCACAAGGGCGCGCCGGGCTTCATCTTCGACGGCTTCCCGAGGACAATCGCCCAGGCCGAAGCGCTCGATTCCATACTCGCCGCGCGCGGGCAGGTGATCGATCTGGTGCTGCGCCTAGAGGTCAACGAAGCCGCCCTGATCGCGCGCATCACCAAACGCTTCGAGGAACAGGGCCGCGCCGACGACAACCCCGATTCCTTCAAGAGCCGCCTCAAGGCCTACTCAGACCAGACGGCGCCGCTCGTCCCGTATTATCAGGGGCAGGGCAAGATGATCGGCGTGGACGGCATGGCCGACATGGACGCCGTCAGCGCATCCGTCGCGGGCGCCATCGACGCCACGACGCGCAAACGCTGAGCGTCTTCCGCCTGCATTGATCCCCCGAAAGCGGCATGTAGAGTGCCGCAAAACACGGGCGCAACCGATGCGCCATCGGGGAAACGTCTCATGAAACTCGTTCTGCGCGTGCTCGCCGGCCTGGCGGGGCTTCTCGGCATCTTCATCGCGCTGGCAACCTGGGCCAACCCGGCCGGCCCGCCTGCCACGCTTGGTCTTGAAGGCGTCGGCGGCCTTGGCGAGGCGACGATCCGCGCGGATGTCGCCGGCTTCTTCGGGACCTTCGGCATTCTTGCCCTCGCCGGCGCCGTGCGCGGCGAGGCACGCCTTTTCACGGCGCCGCTGCTGCTGATCGGCCTCGCCCTCGCCGGTCGCGCGCTCACCGTCGTGATGTCCGGCTACGAGCCGGCCATGGCGCAGCCGATGATCATCGAGGTGGGGCTTCTGGCGGTCTTTGCAGCCGGACGGTTTCTGCTCGGAGCGCGTGCCTGATCGCACCGCCTCCCTAGCCCTGAGAATCAGCCGTCTGCAGCTTCCACAATCTCGCAAATGGCTTTCTTCACGCCCTCTGCAGACGACGCAATCATGGGTGGCGTCGTCAGGATGGCTTCGACTGATACGGCGCTGCCTTCAGGCTTTAAGATCATGCTTAGCGGCATCTGTTTGCTGCCGCCGGGAATGTCTTGAACCGCCGTGACCGTGCCGATGTCACGGTCGGCGCGAATGTCTTTCCAGTGACCATCGGTCGCGAGCGCGCGCGCGATATTCACGACCGCAGCTTGAACTGTGACGCCCGCTGCTGTGGCCTGCGTTTTCCAGCGCCGCCCGCGCATGAAGCTGCCCTCGGTTGTCAGGTTTGCGCTGCAAGCTGCGGACATCGCCTGGGTTGTAGCCGCGCGCGCAGGTTGTGCGGCGGCGAACTCAGGTCCTGCGACCGTGCAAACGGACAGCGCGAGCGCCGCCAAGATTCCACTGTCGTTTCATGGTCTAACCCCTCCCAAGGATCGGCGCGCACCCTCAAGTTGTGTCTTGGGTGGCTTTGCGCCTGAAAGTATGGGTAGAGCTGACCCATACTTGGGTCAATCGATTTGCACGCTGCCGCCAAAATTGGCGGTTGGTGATGATTGAGAACGAGCGGATGTGAACCTTCGCCTTCGGACGCTTGGTGTTCCGCTCCCATTGAGGCCTTCCGCGACAATTTCGCGCAAATGGGGCGCCCAGCCCGGCTAACGGACGGTTGACGACGCGAAGTCGGGCGCTATAAGTCCCGCTCTTCGCCAGAGTTCGCTCTCGCCCAGCCCCGGAAATCGGGGGTGGACGGCGTATTGTTTATATTCTGAGGACCTCCGATGGCCCGTATCGCCGGCGTCAACATCCCGACCCAGAAGCGCGTCGAAATCGCGCTGCAGTACATCCATGGCATCGGCCAGGCCTACGCCAAGGAAATCTGCGCGAAGGTCGGCCTCGCGGCCGAGCGCCGCGTGAACCAGCTCACCGACGCCGAAGTCCTGCAGATCCGCGAAGCGATCGACAAGGACTACACGGTCGAAGGCGACCTCCGTCGCGAAGTCGCCACCAACATCAAGCGCCTGATGGATCTCGGCTGCTACCGTGGCCTGCGCCACCGTCGCGGCCTGCCGGTTCGCGGCCAACGCACCCACACCAACGCCCGCACCCGCAAGGGACCCTCTAAGCCGATCGCCGGCAAGAAGCAGGCGACAAAGAAGTAAGATCGGGAACACGGACAGATGGCCAAGGAAGCAAAGCGCGTCAAAAAAAGCGAGCGCAAGAACATCGCCTCTGGCGTTGCGCACGTGAACGCGTCCTTCAACAACACCATGATCACCATCGCCGACGCGCAAGGCAACACGATCTCGTGGTCGTCCGCCGGCACGATGGGGTTCAAGGGCTCGCGCAAGTCGACGCCGTATGCGGCGCAGGTTGCGGCGGAAGACGCAGGCCGCAAGGCCATGGAGCACGGCATGCGCACCGTCGAGGTGAACGTGTCGGGTCCGGGGTCGGGTCGGGAATCAGCGCTCCGCGCGCTGCAGGCCGTCGGCTTCACCGTGACCTCGATCCGCGACGTGACGCCGATCCCGCACAACGGTTGCCGTCCGCCCAAGCGCCGTCGCGTCTGAGCACCTATATTGACGGCGGGCGCGCCCGAAGACGGCGCGCTTTTCCCATTTCTCCCTCCCCGGGGCACACATGTCGATTGAAAAGAACTGGCAAGAGCTGATCCGACCGAAGAAGCCGGTCGTCGAGCACAGCTACGATCCCAAGCGTCGCGCCACGCTGATCGCCGAACCGCTCGAGCGCGGCTTCGGCATGACGCTCGGCAATGCGCTGCGTCGCGTGCTGCTCTCCTCGCTGCAGGGCGCAGCGATCACGGCCGTCCAGATCGACGGGGTCGTGCACGAATTCTCGCCAATCCAGGGCGTCCGCGAGGACGTGGTGGATATCGTCCTCAACCTGAAGCAGGTCGCCATCAAGATGCGCGGCGAGGGCCCCAAGCGCCTGATGCTGAAGGGCACGGGCCCGGGCGAAGTCACCGCCAAGGACATCCAGGTCACCGGCGACATCGAAATCCTCAACCCCGACCACGTGATCTGCACGCTGGACGAGGGCGCGCAGCTGCGCATGGAACTGACCGTCAACGCCGGCAAGGGCTACGTCGCCGCCGAGAAGAACCGTCCCGATGACGCGCCGATCGGCCTCATCGCGGTCGACAGCCTCTACTCGCCGGTCAAGCGCGTCGCGTATCGCGTCGACAACACCCGCGAAGGCCAGGTTCTCGACTACGACAAGCTGATCATCGAAGTCGAAACCAACGGCGCGCTGCGTCCGGAAGATGCGATCGCGTACGCCGCGCGCATCCTGCAGGACCAGCTCCAGGTGTTCATCACCTTCGAAGAGCCGAAGAAGGCCATGGCGTCGGCTGACAAGCCGGACCTGCCGTTCAACCCGTCGCTTCTCAAGAAGGTCGACGAACTCGAACTGTCGGTACGCTCGGCCAACTGCCTGAAGAACGACAACATCGTCTACATCGGCGACCTCATCCAGAAGTCGGAAGCGGAAATGCTCCGCACGCCGAACTTCGGCCGGAAGTCGCTGAACGAGATCAAGGAAGTGCTTTCGGGCATGGGCCTGCATCTCGGGATGGCGGTCGAGAACTGGCCGCCGGAAAACATCGAAGACCTCGCCAAGAAATACGAAGACAACGTCTAAAGACCTCCAACAGGACCTGCAGTCATGCGCCACGGCGTCGCCCTCAAGAAGCTCAACCGCACTGCGGCTCACCGCACGGCGATGTTCGCCAACATGGCGGCGGCACTGATCAAGCACGAGCAGATCGTGACCACACTGCCGAAGGCGAAAGCACTTCGTCCGGTCGTGGAAAAGCTCGTCACGCTCGCCAAACGCGGCGATCTGCACGCGCGCCGGCTGGCTGCTTCGCGCATCCGTGACGAGGACATGACCAAGAAGCTCTTCGACACGCTCGGCCCCCGCTACAAGGCGCGTGGCGGCGGCTACATCCGCATCATGAAGGCGGGCTTCCGCCATGGCGACAACGCGCCGGTGGCGGTGATCGAATTCGTGGACCGCGACGAGAGCGCCAAGGGCGTCAACAGCGGCCCGAAGATCGAACGTCACGCCTACGACGAATAGAAAGCGAACCGTCTCCCAGACGTCGCTGGAAAGCCCCGCCTCCGCAAGGAGCGGGGCTTTTCGTTGTTGCGCATTTTCCGTTGTCACGCGACGTCGTACAACTCCATGCGAATGACCATGCCGGTACAGACCGGCACGACGGGAGGATTTCTTGGTGACGCAAAATGAACAGGTGATCCTCGATTTCTGTGCAGCCTGGTCGCGGCTCGATGTGGAGGCATTGCTCGAGTACTTCTGCGAGGATGGCGTCTATCACAACATGCCGATGTTGCCGGTCGCGGGAAAGGCTGCACTCCGCCCGTTCATCGGCGCTTTTCTCAAGGGATGGACCTCCACCGCGTGGGAGGTGATCAACATCACCTCTGCCGGAGATGTCGTCATCGCCGAACGCGTGGACCGTACAATGGTCGGCGACAAGGCGGTTAACCTGCCGTGCTGCGGGGTATTCGAGATGCGCGACGGTCGAATCAGCGTGTGGCGCGATTACTTTGATATGGGCACGTACACGCGTGCGCTCGCCAGCTAGTGCAGCTTCGTCAGGCGCCCGTCCGCGGCTTCACCGCGAAATCCATCGCGAAGCCGCCGTCGATATAGCGCGAGACGCGCGCATACTGCGCGCCCACCTTCACCCAGGCTCCGATAAGCGGACGCGGGCGAGCGGTGCGCACGGCGATCCCGACGAGCGAGAAGTCGATGATCTCACACAGCAGTTTCGCGCCGTCCTCCAGTTCGATCTCGGTCATGCCCGCGCCGTCATGGCGGATGTTGCGGCGGTCTTCGCTGACGCCTGCGCCGGGATTGGCGAGCACGGTGAGCTGCTCGGCGATGCGCTCGCGCTTGTGCACGCTGGCGTCGAACTTCACGGCGAAGGTGTTGACTTCGAGCAGGCGTACGACCTGCGATTTCACGCGGCCGATGTCCTTCAGGTAGATGATGATCTCTTCGCCGGCATAGGCGGGGGCGGGCGAGGCGATGCGGGCGTCGCCGGGCGAGATGTCGAGGGTCCGGCAGTCGTGCTCGATGCCGCTCGGCTCCATCAGGCGGCCGCCAATGATCAGGTCGAGGCGGCGGAAGCGGCGCCGGTCCGGCGCCTCCCGGCGGGCAAGTTGCATCATCGCGTGCGCGCGGGCGAGATTGGCGGCCAAGGGTCGTCTCCGATCGGAACGACCGACCATCCGCCCGCCGTGGTGAAGAAAAAGTTTACGATGACGAACAGTGACGCCTGCGTCACGTATTGCGCCGCGCGCCGGGCTTCGGCAGCATCGCCGCAACGAAACTCAAGGGAGGCGCCCGTGGCCGACACGCAACGCGCGGATTACGTCATCATCGGCGGCGGCAGCGCCGGCTGCACGCTCGCGGCGCGGCTGAGCGAGGACGGCGCGGCGACGGTGGCCCTGTTGGAAGCGGGGCCTCGGGACACGAGCCTGCTGGTGCGGATGCCGGCGGGCGCGGGGCGTCTCATCCCCACCAAGAACGAGCACAACTGGGGCTTCTGGACAGAGCCGCAGGCCCATCTGAACAACCGCAAGCTCTTCTGGCCGCGCGGGCGGGGTCTCGGCGGCTCCAGCTCCATCAACGGCATGATCTACATCCGCGGCCACGCCCGCGATTACGATCAGTGGCGCCAGATGGGCCTTACCGGCTGGGGCTACCGCGACGTGCTGCCGTATTTCCGGCGTTCGGAATCCTACGAGACGGGCGCCGATCCGTGGCATGGCGGCGCCGGCCCGCTGCACGTCTCGCGGCCAGCCTCGCACAACCCGCTCTACAAGGCCTTCGTCCAGGCCGGCGCAGCGGCCGGCCATCCGGTCACGCGCGACTTCAACGGCCATCAGCAGGAAGGCTTCGGTCCCTACCAACTCACCATCAAGGACGGCGAACGCTGGAGCGCGTCGTTTGCGTATCTGCGCCCCGCGCTCGAGCGGCCCAACCTCACGGTGATCCCCGAGGCGTATGCCACGCGCATCATCATCGAGAAGGGCCGCGCGATCGGCGTCGAATATGCGGGCGGCCCCGGCAAGCCGGTGCAGAAAATCTACGCCGACAAGGAAGTGCTGCTCGCGGCCGGCGCGGTGCAGAGCCCGCAGATCCTGCAGCTCTCCGGCGTCGGAGATCCGGCGCTCCTCGCCAAGCACAACATCGCCGTGCACGCGCCGCTCACCGAGGTGGGCCGCAACATGCAGGACCACCTCGACGTCTGCGTCATCAACGAATGCACCAAACCGATCACCGCGTACTCCGCGCAGAAGGGCTTCAACCAGATCAAGACCGGCCTCAACTACATCACGCGCAAGCAGGGGCCGGGGCGGCAGAACTTCCTCGAAAGCGGCGCTTTCCTGAAGTCGCGCAAGGAACTCGATCGTCCCGATCTGCAGCTGCACCTGGTCGCCGCGATCATGATCGACCACGGCAATACGCGCGTGGAGAAGGACGGCTTCACCATCCACGCCTGTCAGCTGCGTCCCGAAAGCCTCGGCACGATCACGCTGAAAAGCACGGATCCGTTCGCCGAACCCGCGATCGATCCCAACTATCTCGCCACCGATCTCGATCTGCGCACCATGCGCGAGGCGGTGAAGATTTCCCGCGATGTCGCGAACCAGAAGCCGCTCGAATTCTTGCGCGGCGCCGAAATCCGTCCGGGGCTCGACGTGAAGACCGACGCCGAGATCGACGCCTGGATCCGCCAGACCGCCGAGACGATCTATCACCCCGTCGGTACCTGCCGCATGGGCGCCGACGATCGCGCCGTCGTGGACGAGACGCTCAAGGTGCGCGGCATCGAAGGGCTGCGCGTCGTAGATGCGTCGGTGATGCCCACGCTCGTCGGCGGCAACACCAATGCGCCGACCATCATGGTCGCGGAAAAGGCGTCCGACATGATCCTCGGACGGAAGCCGCTGCCGCCGGAAGACGCAACCATCGCCGAGGACGCTGAACGCGCGGCCTGAGGCTCTATGATCGCCGCTTCGATTCGGAGCCGATGATGTCCAAACCTGTCTATGCGCGCCTGCGCGCCTACCTCGCCGGTCTCGAAGGCGATCCCGCAACGCTGACCTTCGAGACGATCGAAGAGATCGTCGGCGGCGATCTGCCGGACGGCGCGCGCTCGGACGAGGACTGGTGGTCCAACGAGCCCGGCAAGATCATGAGCCGTCACGCCGAAGGTTGGCTGGACGCGGGGTACGTGGTCGCGGACGTCGATCTCGATCGCGGCGTGGCCCGGTTCGAGGAGGATTGACCCGAATTTGCAAATTGGTCGCACCTTCATTTAACGTGCGATCTTGTGATTGAGAAGTATTCGCATTAGCAATCCCTTCGGCTCGAGAACGAGCGACTGAGGGGAGTTTTCACGTGGCCAAGATCAGCCGTCCGTTGTCCTTGCGGGACGAACTGCGGGCGTATGCCGCGATCGCCGCGGTCGCCACGACCGGTCTGGGGTTTGCCGTGCCGGCCAACGCCGAAGACGCAAGCGACCCGCCGCGCGAGACCGAAACGGTCGTGGTCACCGCCACCCGGCCTGAACAGAATCCCTACGCCGATCCCGAAGCGCCTTACCGCATCCTCCGCTCGGCGAGCGGCCTGCTGACCGAGGAGCTCCAGGATGTGCCGAAGGCGATCACGGTCATCCCGGACACGGTGATCGACGATCTCGGCGCCACCAGCTTCCGCGATCTCTTCCGCGCGCAGCCGGGCGTGACGCTCGGCACCGGGGAGGGCGGCAACGCTTTCGGCGGCCGCATCTTCATCCGTGGCTTCGATGCCCGCAACGACGTGTACGTCGATGGCGTGCGTGATCCCGGCGTCGGCTCGCGCGAAGTGTTCGCGGTGCAGCAGATCGAAGTGCTGCGCGGCCCGAGCGGCGCATTCGGCGGTCGCGGCACGACGGGCGGGTCCGTCAGCCTCGTCACCAAGCAACCCGGTGAAGGCAGCTGGGGCGACGCGGAGGTCACGGTCGGCACGGATGACACGCGCCGCATGACCGTCGACGTCAACCGCGAGATCACCGACGACCTCGCGATCCGCTTCAACGGCATGTACCACGAGTCCGGCGTCGCGGGACGCGACTACGTGTTCAACAACCGCTGGGGCTGGGCGCTCGCGGTCGCCTACACGCCGACCGATGACCTGCGCATCGGTTTCGACGCCTATCACATGGCGAGCGACTACCTGCCTGACTGGGGCCATCCGTATGACACGGTAAATAACGAGCCGTTCAACGTGCGCCGCGAAAACTACTATGGTGTCCTGGCGCGCGACTTCGGCGAAGCCTTCGCAGACGTCTATACGGCCTCGATCGACTATAGCTTCAGCGACAACGCAAAAATTCACTCGATCCTGCGCTACGGCCAGAGCAAGAACGCCTACACGGCGTCAGCGCCCGAGCAGCCCAACACGACGCTCGGCACCGTCGGCGCCAACGCCAAGCGCCGTGACGCGCTGACCGACTACTGGGCGCACCAGACAAGTCTGACGCTTCAATTCGCCACCGGCGGCATCGAACACGCGTTGGTCGTCGGCTACGATCTCTCCAAGGAAGAAGTGCTGAACCGTACGCGCGCCTTCACCGAATGCGCGACGCTGCCGTGCACCGGAACCGCGGCCAATCCGCGTCTCGATCTCTACAATCCGGATCCGACGATCCCGTTCGGCCGCGCCACAGCGGTGACGGGGCGCCCGATCATCACCACTGAAACGGCGGCCATCTACGCCATCGACACGCTCAAGTTCTCGCCGCAGTGGGAAGCCTTGTTCGGCGTGCGCGCGGACCGTTATTCGGCCGACACGACGGGACTGACGCCGACGCGCTCGTCAGAGAGCGAATACGTCAACTGGCACGCGGGCGTGTCCTACAAGCCGTTCGACTATTCGACGTTGTATGTGAGCTATGGTTCGTCCTCAAACCCACCGTGCGAACAGCTCGACGCCTTCGCGCTCGACTACGGCGGCTGCGACCAGCGCGTCGTGACGCTCGATCCCGTGCGCAACACCTCCCTCGAAGCTGGCGCGAAGTTCACGCTGTTCGGCCACCTCAACGCCAACGCCGCGCTGTTCCAGATCGAACGCACCGGGGTGGCGGTGCAGAACGGCGCCGCCATCGGCGAGCAGGACCAGGAAGTGATCGGCATCGAGCTGACGCTGGCCGGCGCCATCACGGAGCGCTGGAGTGTCTTCGGCGGCCTGTCGGCGTTCGACACCGAAGTCACGGCGAGCCCCGTGGCGGCGCAGGTGGGCGGCAAATTCCCGAACGTGTCGGAGACGAGCTTCACGCTCACGTCCCGCCACCAGATCACCGATCGCCTGCACTTCGGCGGCACCGCCACCTACGGCAGCGAAAAGTACGGCGGGTCCATCACCGCAGGCTCGACGAAGGTTTCCGGCTACACGCGCTACGATCTCTTTGGCGGCTTTGAGATCAGCTAGAATGTCGAAATCTCGTTCAACGTGCTCAATCTGACGGACGAACTGTACTACGATGCGCTCTATCGCAGCGCGACGCCGTTCTCCTACATCGCCCCCGGGCGGTCCGCGCTGGTGACGCTCAACATCGATTTCTGAGGCCCGCCTTGCTTGTCTGCATTCCCGACGTGCTCGACAGGCAAACGGTGGCGGCGTTTCGCGCACGGCTTGACGCCGCCCACTGGATCGATGGTCGCGCGACGGCGGGCGTGCAGTCCGCCGCCGCCAAGCGCAACACGCAGCTCCCCGAAGACGCGCCGCTGACGCGCGAACTCGGGGACAAGGTGCTCGACGCGCTCGCCGGCAACGCGCTGTTTCTCTCCGCCGCCTTGCCACTGAAGATCTTTCCGCCGCTCTTCAATCGCTACGAGGCGGGCGACGGCTTCGACGCGCACGTGGACAACGCCATCCGCGCCGTGAAGGGCGCGCCGGTGCGCGTCCGCACCGATCTTTCTTGTACGCTCTTTCTCAGCGAACCCGACGAATATGAGGGCGGCGAGCTCGTCATCGAAACGAACTTCGGCGGGCAGACGGTGAAGCTGGAAGCGGGATCGCTCGTGGTCTACCCGGCCTCGAGCCTGCACCGTGTTTCGCCGATCACGCGCGGTCGGCGCGTGGCGTCTTTCTTCTGGTTGCAGAGCATGGTGCGCGACGAGGGCGAGCTATAGCCGAATCTTGGTGACGCGCTGACGGATCAAGCGGCGGCGACTTCGGCTTGAGAATTGAGCGACGCTGCTGTTTCCTCGATGCCGTCT
>JAWXBS010000003.1:0-8558 GCA_034440275.1 Alphaproteobacteria bacterium | reverse complement strand
GGAGGAGTGTCCTTGGGGTTCGCACCCGGTCGGATTGTTTTGATGATTTTTCTGCACAGGACCGCCGGCGCCCTCGCCGGCATCCATGTGCGCCAAGGGAAGCCGCTTTGCCGGCGAGGCGCCGGCGGTCCTCAAAGCGAGGGACGGAGGACTCCGTGATCCCCCTACATTTCCGTAACATTCTTGCTCTGCGCGAGTTGGAGTGCGGGCCAAAGGCCCGCGCTCCTGTTTCGGCGGCGGCGCGCCGTCCATGCTACCCTGCCGACTTAATGCCCATCCGCCGTCTGCCCCCTGAAGCCGTGAACCGCATCGCCGCCGGCGAGGTGGTGGAGCGGCCCGCCGCCGCCGTGAAGGAGCTGGTAGAGAACGCGCTCGATGCGGGCGCGACGCGGGTGCGGATCGCCATCGAGCGGGGCGGGTTGTCGGCGATAGTCATCGAGGACGACGGTTCGGGGATTCCCGCCGACGAACTGCCGGTGGCCGTCGAACGTCACGCGACGTCGAAGCTCGTCGCCGAAGCCGACGGCGCGGTCGATCTCCTGAACATCTCGACGATGGGGTTTCGCGGCGAGGCGCTGCCGTCCATCGGCGCGGTGGCGCGGCTCGCGATCACCTCGCGGGCAAAGGGCGCGCGCGATGCGTTCGAGATTGCGGTGGAAGGCGGGGTCATGGCGCCGCTGCGGCCCGCCTCGTTCGCGCGTCCGCACGGTGCGCGGGTGGAAGTGCGCGATCTCTTCTATGCAACGCCTGCGCGTCTCAAGTTCATGAAGTCCGAGCGGTCGGAAATGATGGCAATCACCGACGTGGTGAAGCGCCTCGCGATGGCGCGCGCGGACGTGGCGTTTACGCTGGAGCATGACGGGCGCACGAGCTTGCGTCTCGCGCAGGAAGAGGATGCGACGTTCGAAGGACGACGTCGTCGTCTCGCGGCGCTTCTCGGTTCGGACTTCGCGCCGAATTCGCTGGAGCTGGACCAACTACGCGGCAACGCGCGGCTCACCGGCTTTGCGGGGCTGCCGACGCTTCATCGCGGCACGCGCGAGCATCAGCATCTTTTCGTCAACGGCCGTCCGGTGAAGGACAAGCTCATCATCGGCGCGGTGCGGGCGGCCTATCAGGATCTGCTGGCGCGCGATCGCCATCCGGTCGTGGCGCTGTTCATCGATCTGCCGCCGGAGGAAGTGGACGTGAACGTCCATCCGGCGAAGACCGAAGTGCGTTTCCGCGATGCGGGGCAGATGCGCGGGCTCATCATCGGCGCGCTGACGCACGCGCTCGCAGGCGCAGGGCATCGCGCCTCGACGACGGTGGCGGGCGCAGCGCTCGGCGCGTTCAAGCCGGGCTATGGCGGGTATGCGCCGCCGAGCCAGGGTTCGCTCAGAGCGTGGGGTGTTGCAGAGCAATCCGTCGCGCCGGACTTTTCGTGGCCGAGCGGCCGGGTGGAGATGGCCGGGAGCGCCGGCGTCTCGCCGGCATACGTTGTGGATGGGTTTGGCGGCGATGCCGGCGGGACGCCGGCGCTCCCGGCTACCGCGTTTCCATTGGGCGCGGCGCGGGCACAGGTCCACGAGACCTACATCGTCGCGCAGACCGCCGACGGCCTCGTCATCGTCGACCAGCATGCCGCGCACGAGCGGCTTGTCTATGAGCGCATGAAGGGCGCGCTGTCGAACGGCGGCGTGAAGCGGCAGGCGCTGCTCATTCCCGACATCGTCGATCTCGATCCTGCGGAAATCGAGCTGCTGCTGGCGCGCGCCGACGAACTCGCCGAACTTGGCCTCGTGATCGAGCCGTTCGGCGTCGGCGCGCTGGCGGTGCGCGAAACGCCGGCTTTGCTGGGGCAGGTGGATGCGAAGGGATTGCTGCGCGATCTCGCCGACGACATCGCCGAACTCGGCGCCGCGCACGCGCTGAAGGAGCGGCTGGAAGAGGTGTGTTCGTCGATGGCGTGCCGGGGCTCGGTGCGCGCAGGACGCCGGCTTACCGGCGAGGAAATGAACGCGCTCCTGCGCCAGATGGAGGCCACGCCCCATTCCGGGCAGTGCAACCACGGGCGCCCGACCTACGTCGAACTCAAGCTCGCCGACATCGAAAAGCTGTTCGGACGGAGGTGAATCCCGCTTGCGCGGAAGCCGTTCCGGCGCGATGCTCAGCCAAAAGATGACGCCAGCGTCAGCCAGATGGTTTCATGGGAGAGCGCGATGAGTGACGGCATGCATGGCAAGGGCGTCGATCCCTGGTCGATCCCGCTGGACCAGTTCAACGTCGCCGATCCCGAGCTCTTCCGCACGGATTCATTCTGGCCCTACTTCGAGCGCCTGCGGAAGGAAGACCCCGTCCACTACTGCCCCGACAGCGAGTTCGGGCCGTACTGGTCGATCACCAAGTACAACGACATCATGGCGGTGGACACCAACCACCAGGTGTTCTCGTCGGACGCCCATCTCGGCGGCATCACAATTCGCGACATGGATTCGGATTTCATCCTGCCGATGTTCATCGCGATGGATCCGCCCAAGCATGACGCGCAGCGCAAGGTCGCCTCGCCGATCGTGGCGCCGGAAAACCTCGCGCGGCTTGAATCCACGATCCGCGAACGGGCAGGCCAGCTGCTCGACGCCGTGCCGCGCGGCGAAGTGTTCGACTGGGTGGATGCGATCTCCATCGAACTGACCACGCAGATGCTGGCGACGCTGTTTGATTTCCCGTGGGAGGATCGCCGCAAGCTGACGCGCTGGTCCGATATTTCGACGGCGATCCCGATGCCGGGCGGCGTTGTGGAAACGGAAGAGCAGCGGCGCGCTGAATTGCTGGAATGCCTAGAGTATTTCACGCGCCTCTGGAACGAGCGGGTCAATGCCGAGCCCGGCAACGATCTCATCTCCATGCTCGCGCACGGCGAAGCCACGCGCGACATGCCGCCGATGGAATACCTCGGCAACATCATCCTGCTCATCGTCGGCGGCAACGACACCACGCGCAATTCGATCACCGGCGGGCTCTACGCGCTCAACAAGTTCCCGAAGGAATACGACAAGCTGCTGGCGAAGCCCTCGCTGATCCCGAACATGGTGTCAGAGATCATCCGCTGGCAGACGCCGCTCGCGCATATGCGCCGGACGGCCATCGCCGACAGCGAACTGCGCGGCAAGACGATCAAGAAGGGCGACAAGGTCGTCATGTGGTACGTCTCGGGCAACCGCGACGAAGAGGTGATCGAGAACCCGAACGAACTCATCATCGACCGCGCCAACGCGCGCCGTCACCTCTCCTTCGGCTTCGGCATCCATCGCTGCGTGGGCAACCGCCTTGCGGAAATGCAGCTGAAAATCGTGTGGGAGGAAATCCTCAAGCGCTTCGGCAAGATCGAAGTCGTCGAGGAGCCGCGCCGCGTGCCGAGCGCCTTCGTGAAGGGCTACGAGGAAATGAAGGTGCGCGTCGGTTGATGCGACGCGCGTTGGTGAAGACGCTGTCCGGCGCGCTCGCTGCGTGCGCTCTGGCAGCTTGTGCGACGCAGGGCGCCGTCGCGCCGCCGCCCGCAGAGAAGGGCTACATCATCGCCGAAATCAGCGTGACGGACCCGGCCGCATATGAGGCCTACAAGGCGGCGGTCGGCCCCATGGTGGCGCGTTTCGGCGGGCGCTATCTCGTGCGCGGCGGGCAGACGACACCCAAGGAAGGCGCAGCGCCCTCGGGCCGCGTCGTGGTGCTGGAGTTCGAGAGCTACGCGGCGGCGCAGATATTCTATGACTCTTCCGCCTACCAGGCGATCTTGCCCCTGCGCACGCGCAACGCGACCTCGCGCATCTTCATCGTCGAGGGATTTGCTCCTGCGCCGTGAGTGCTGGGCTAGTCCTTCTCCGCCAGGCTCGTCCGGATCGCCGCGAGCTCTTCTTCCGGCAGCCCGCGAATTTCGACGATGTCGTCGGTGCATTTGATCCGCGCTTCGTCGGGATTACTCGCGTGTTTGGCGAGTTTCTTGTTGACCGCCTTCCAGGCGCCGCGCCCTTTCACGGAAAGGCCGTCCGGCAGGGGCGTGATCTCGAAGCGCATGTTTTACCTTTGAGGTTGGTTCCAGAGCCTTCTACCTGAAAAACCGGGGCAAACCATGACCGCACACCATATCCGCGCAGAGATCGACGCCGACGGCGTCGCCGTCCTCACCATCGACCGCGCGGAAAAGCGCAACGCCATGACCTACGCCATGCTGGCGGCTTTCACGGAAACCGTCGGCCGGCTGGGCGAGGACGACCGCGTGCGGGTGGTGATCGTGACCGGGGCGGGCGGCACGTTCTGCGCCGGCACCGACCTCGCCGACCTCGCCACCATTCCGGGCGAGACGCGCGGCGTGCGCGGGGGGGCGCACGAAGAGCACAAGTGGTGGCCCATCGTGTCCTGCCCCAAGCCGGTCATCGGCGCCATCGACGGGTTCGCCGTGGGCATGGGGGCGGAGTTCTCCAGTCAGTGCGACGTGCGCATCGTCACCGACCGCGCGCGGTTCGCATGGAACTTCGCGCACCGCGGTCTCGTGCCGGACACCGGCGCGGGCTCGTGGATCCTGCCGCGCCTGATCGGGCCGTCGCGAGCGTTGCGCCTGCTCTACTCTGGGGCGTTTCTCGAAGCGCCGGAGGAGCACGCCATCGGCTACGCCAACCAGCTCGTGAAGCCCGAAGCGCTGATGGAGACGGCCATGGCGGAGGCGCACCTCTACCTGAAATCCTCGCCGTTCTCGCTCAGGCGAATGAAGCAGCTTGTCTGGCGCGGCATGGAGCGGGACGTGTCGGAACACATGGCCGCCCACGTCGACGCGATGGCGGCCTGCTTCAAGTCGAACGATCACCGCGAGGGCGTCGCGTCCTTCCTCGAGAAGCGGCCCGCGATTTTCACGGGTACGTGAGGCCCGCAATCGCAAAAATGGAACTTTTTATCAATTTTCCAACGCTTGTCGGGCAAAATTCGCTCACGCTTCCTTAATGCGCCATCACCATAGTCTGCATCCGGGTGGGCCGCGTTTTGCGGATGTGAGGGCTATGTTCGGTCGCAAGGCGGCATCAGGACGTGACGTGCTCGCTGAGCGCATGCGCCAGATCGCCGATCCGCGTCCGACGCCCGCCACAACAGAGTCAGCCGCCTCGTTCACTTCTGCTGCCGCGCCTGCGGCCTCCGTCGCGAAGTCCGTGCGCAAGCAGGATCGCGCCGAACGCCAGTCGCTCTTCCGCACAGCCACGATGATCACCAGCGGCGGCGCCCGTCAGAACGTGGCCATGAAGGACGTCAGCGCCACCGGCGCGCGCATCGAATTCCACACCCGCGCAACGCTGCCGGCGCAGATCATCATCATCGAGCCGATGATGAAACTGCACAAACGCGCCCGCGTCGTCTGGCAGGACGAGGGGATCGCGGGGATCGAGTTTATCGACGAGTAGCGGCGTCAATCCGTCGACAGGTCGCGCCATGCGCGCACGCCGGCGCCGACAAAAATCACCGCACTGAGCAGCGCGATGGCGCCGAAGCCAAACCGCCCGCCCGCCTCGCTGTCATTGTCGCTCCGCCACACGCCGAAGAAGGACGTCTGACCTTCGAAGTCACGCGGTCCCGGTCCAAAGGCGACCCACGCCATCACGACGCCGATGACGGCGATGAAGGCGAGGGCGCTCACGTGATGTGCGAGGCGCACGAGGAATGGGCGTACCGGTTCGCCGGCTTCAGACGCAGTGGCGATGGCGCCGCCGCCGAGCACGAAGGCGCTGCCGCACAACGCCGCGATCCACAGCGGCGCCTCCCAGCTGTCTGCGGGCACAGCGATCACGCCAAGCGTCATCGCGAGCAAAGTCGTCCCGGCGATCACAAGGACCGCCCCAACGAAGAGGCGTGCGCGCAGGGCGTAGGACACAGGCGGGCGCCTCACGCTCTAAAGCGTCAGCCGAATTTCCCGACGGAAGAGATCGATCGGCGCGCGTCCGCTGTCGGTCTCTATGTGCCAGTAGGTCCAGCCGTTGCACGCGGTGGCGCCCATGGCGGCGGCGCCCATGCGGTGGATCGAGCCGGTGAGGTCGCCGAACAGCAGCGAGCCGTCTGGGCGCACGCGCGCGCGGCGCTTGCCGTCCGGTGACACGAGCGTGTCGCCGGGGCGGATGAAGCCCGCTTCCACCACCTGGCCGAAGGGCACGCGCGGTTCTTCCTTCTTGGAGCGGGTGACGTTGAGATCTTCCGGCGCGCCGGGGGCGATCATCTTCAGGCGTTCGGTCGCGGCCTTGATGTAGGTTTCGTCGCGTTCCATGCCGATGAAATGACGCCCGAGACGCTTTGCGGCGGCGCCCGTCGTGCCGGTGCCGAAGAATGGATCGATGACGAGATCGCCCGGATTGGTCGTGGCGAGCAGCACACGGTGCAGCAGCGCTTCGGGCTTTTGCGTCGGATGCACTTTCTTGCCGTCGTCGCCCTTGAGGCGCTCGTGACCCGTGCACAGCGGCAGCGTCCAGTCGCTGCGCATCTGCAGGTCGTCGTTGAGCATCTTCATCGCGTCATAGTGGAAGGTGTATTTCGACTTCTGGGATTTCGCCGCCCAGATCAGCGTTTCGTGCGCGTTGGTGAAACGCGTGCCCTTGAAGTTCGGCATCGGGTTCGTCTTGCGCCAGACGATGTCGTTGAGCACCCAGAAACCGAGATCCTGCAGGATCGCGCCGACGCGGAAGATGTTGTGATAGCTGCCGATCACCCATAGGCTGCCATCGGGCTTCAGCGCATGACGCGCGGCGGTGAGCCAGGCGCGCGTGAAGCGGTCATAGGTCTCGAAATCGGAAAACTTGTCCCAGGCGTCGTCGACGCCGTCGACCTTCGACTGATCCGGCCGCGTGAGATCCCCGCCGAGCTGCAGGTTGTAGGGCGGATCGGCGAAGACGAGGTCCGCGCAGCCGGCCGGCAGGGCGTTCATGGCCTCGACGCAATCGCCCGCGATGATGCGGTCGGTCGGGGTCGGCGTCTGCGTTTTGCGGCGCATGTGAGGTGTGTGTCCGGGCAAAGAGGGCAGTTAGGCCGGACAGCGTAAACAAAGGATTCACAGGTGGATATCGGTGCGGCGCCGAAATATCCACAACGCGGCGAGATGACTCAGCGGCGTACAGCCAGCGCCACCGGCTTGAACGTCATGCGATGGATCGCGCAGGGGCCTAGCGTTTCCAGCGCCGCCTTGTGCTCTGGCACGCCGTAGCCCTTGTGCCGCGCGAAGCCGTAGCCGGGATAGCGCGCACAGGCCTCCACCATCATGCGGTCGCGCGTGACCTTGGCGATGATGGACGCAGCGCCGATCAGCGGGACGTAGGCGTCGCCGTCGATGATCGCTTCCACGGGGCAGTCGAGTTCGGGCGGATCGTTGCCGTCCACCAGTGCGGCCGTCGGCGGCACCGAAAGTGCTGCGACCGCACGGCACATGGCCAGCAGCGTCGCCTGGCGGATGTTGAGGCTGTCGATCTCCGCGGATGTCGCCACGCCGACGCCGATGATGCCGTGCGCCATGATCTCCGCGAAGAGCGCTTCGCGGGCGGGTTCGTCGATCTGCTTGGAATCCGCGAGGCCTTTCGGGCGGCGGCGCACGGGCATGATGACCGCCGCTGCGACCACCGGCCCCGCCAGCGGCCCGCGACCCGCTTCATCGATCCCACAGATGCTCATGTGCGCGTCATGACGAGAGTCCGGCGCGAAGTCACGCCCGTCACACCGCTGATCGCCGCACCTAGAGTGCGTTCGTGTTCAGCGTGTCGCACTGCACGGGATCGCCCGTGGTGAAGCCGCGATCGAACCAGCGTTTGCGCTGCTCCGAAGTGCCGTGCTGGAAGCTGTCAGGCTGCACATAGCCGCGCGACTGCTTCTGCAGCGTGTCGTCGCCGATGGCGTTCGCGGCGGTCATGGCTTCGTCGAAGTCGCCCGCCTCGATGCGCGACTGCCCCTGCGCTGTTCGCTGTTCGCTCAGATATTTGCCCCAAGCGCCCGCGAAGCAGTCGGCCTGCAATTCCATGCGGACCTGCAGCGCGTTCGACTCCCGCTCGCCGCCCTGCGCCTTCATGCGCTGGATGGTTTCGGAAATGCCGGTGATCGTCTGCACATGGTGGCCGACTTCGTGCGCCACGACGTACGCTTCGGCGAAATCGCCCGATGCGCCGAGCTTGTCGTTCATGACCTTGAAGAAGTCGGTGTCGATGTAAACCTGCCGGTCTGCGGGGCAGTAGAACGGGCCGACCGCAGCGGTGCCGGTGCCGCATTGGGTGCCGGTCTGGCCGCTGAAGAGGACGAGTTTCGTGGGCGTATAGGTGCGGCCTTGCGCGCCATAGTGCGCCATGGCGCCGCTCGCGAACGCCTTGTTCCAGAATTCCTCGGTGGAGCCGAGCACGGCGGAAATGTTGGCGCCGGCCTGGTCGGTCGGCGCGCCGGCCTTGCCGGGCTCCGAGGTGACCTGTCCCCCGCCGCCGATCAGGCCGAGCAGCATCTGCTTCACGGGCGCCGGCGCGAGGAAGAAGAGGAGGCCCACGACGATGAGGCCGCCGATGCCGAAGCGGCTGCCG
>JAWXBS010000002.1:0-9166 GCA_034440275.1 Alphaproteobacteria bacterium | reverse complement strand
GGAAAACCCGCGATCATCTACGACATAAAAGCCCCCGGCAGTCAGGCATATCTTGCGCTCGCGCGCGAACTGCTTGCGCGTGAGGGCGTGGCGGCGGCGGCGTAAAGGAGCAGGGAATGAACGATCGGCCGAGAGGGTTGGGCAGAGGATTGTCGGCGTTGCTGGGGGAGACCTCCTTCGGCCACTCGCAGCCGCGCGCGCCTGAACCCCAGCCGCGCGTGGAGCCGCCCGCGCCGCAACCTGCCGCTTACGCGCCGATCGAGCCGCCAGCGTTCACGCCCGTCTCCACGCACACGCCGCCGGAGCCCGTCGCGCCGCCCACGACGGTCACGCAATTCCCGACGCCCACGCCGAGCGTGCCGCCCGAGACCGCCGCGGCGTTGCCGCCGACGATCATCGCCCGCGCCATCGCCATCGACCTGATCCAGCGCAACCCGAACCAGCCCCGCAAGCGCTTTGACGAAGCCGACCTCGCCGAGCTCGCGGACTCCATCCGTTCGCGCGGGGTGCTGCAGCCGATCCTCGTGCGTCCGGCTCCGGGCGCTGCCGACCGTTTCGAGATCGTCGCGGGTGAACGTCGCTGGCGCGCCGCACAGCGTGCAGGCCTGCATGAACTGCCGGCGGTGGTGCAGGATCTCGACGAAGTCGAAGTGCTGGAAATCGGCATCATCGAGAACGTCCAGCGTGCGGACCTCAACCCACTGGAAGAAGCGCAGGGCTACCAGGCGCTGATCGATCGCTTCGGCCGCACGCAGCAGGAGATCGCGGAAGTCGTCGGCAAAAGCCGCCCGCACATCGCCAACATGCTGCGCCTCCTCGGCCTGCCGGACGAAATCCAGGGCATGGTCCGCGACGGTCGTCTTTCGGCGGGCCACGCGCGCGCGATCCTTGTGGCGCCGAACCCGGTCGATCTCGCGCGCATGGCCATCGCCAACGGCCTGAACGTCCGGGAGGTCGAGAAGCTCGCGGCCAAGGCCAAGGAAGAACGCGACGGCCCGCGCGTCCGCGCCGGCGGCGACAAGGACGCCGACACCCGTGCGCTCGAAACGCAGATCGCCAATGCGCTCGGTCTGGCGGTGACGATCACGCACAAGGGCGAAGGCGGCGGCAAGGTCGAGATCAGCTACCGCACACTGGAGCAGCTCGACGATCTCTGCCGCAAGCTCAGCGGCGGCTGAACGGCGTTCATCTTTCGCAAACCATAAGGCGCGGGCCGCGAGGTCCGCGCTTTTGTTTTTGCCCGGATTTCGGCGCGGGGCGGGGTGTACGAAGACACATCGATCGCGAATTGACGCCGATCAACGCTGCCGGCGCGGCCGCATGAAAACATCCGTCCGTCCATGAAGGAGGGACGGATGTATCAGATCTTCTACACCTATGGCGTCGCCGGGATCATGGCGCTGTTTCTCTGCGTGCTCGCGCTTTCGGCATTCTTCTCGCGCGACAGTTAACGGCCCGCACTCGCGATTTCCGCGACGCGCTTGAACGCGCCGGCGGCGATGATGTCCTGCGGGGCGCCGGCGGTTTTCGCGCGCAACTCCGCGGCCCACAGCACATCGAGCGCGGCGAGCACACGCGGCGTCGTCCACATGCGGACCTGGCTCGCGAAGAGATCGCGTTCCTTCCAGAACACCTTCGGCTTCAGTCGATCACCCGCATCGTTCGGCGCGACGCCGCCGTCCACGAGCGTGCGCGCTTCCAGCAGGCGCAGCATTTTCCGCTGCAGAGCCTTCAGCAGCGAAACGCCGTTCGTCGCCTCAAGCCGGTGGAGCATGTCGAGCGCGATCGCGACACGGCCACTCGCGGCGGCGTTGGTGGCGTCGTCCATCTCGCCCTCGGCTTCGACGGCGGAGAGCGCGGCGAGATCCTCCGGCTCCACATTGCGGCCGAGGCCGTGAGCAAACAGGGCGACCTTCTCCAGCTCGCCGCGCGCCAGCGCGCGATCGGAAGGCGCGTGCGCGATGAACACCTCGCGCGCGTCGGCGCTCATGGGGATGCGTTCGCCGTCGATCAGCGCCTTCAGGAAGGCCGCGCGCTCGGCTTCTGACTCTTCGTAAAACGCAATGGCTGCGGCGCTTTTGGCGTTCTCGAATGCCGCAACGATCTTGCCCTTGGTGTTGAGTTCGCCGCCTTCGACCACAAGCCACGCCGCGCCTTCGCCGCTCTCGATGAGACGCAAACCATCGATCACGGTCTCATGCTGCGCGTCGCCATCGATGCGGAGCCACACGACGGACGGTCCGCCGAGAAGCGACTGCGCCGAGAGCGCGTCGGAGAGTTTCGCCTTGTCCTTGCGGATTTCATCTTCCGCGAGACGCGTCAGTGCGAACGGATCGTCGGTGTCGCCGAGGGCGTGCTTCAGCAGCGTCTGCGCCGCTTCGCCGACGAGCGCGCGGTTCGGGCCGTAAACGAGGGCCCCGCGGACGCTTTTGTCCGACGCGGAGAGAAAGCGTCGCGCGCCGGCGGGCGCGATCTTCATTGCGCGGGCGGCGCTACGACCGGGGCGGGGCCTGCGGTGCGCGCCTGACGCAGACGCAGCGCAAGTTCGGTGCGCATGCGTTCGGCCAGCATGGCGCCGGCGCGTTCACGCGCATCGTTCTGCGCGGCGACCTCGCCGAACGCCGATTGCGGGATGTCGTAGCTCGCCACCTGCTTGACGGCGCCGCGGAAGAGTTCGAGGCCGGAGGCGTCGAAGAAGACGTAGTCGGCGGTGAGCGTGAGGTCCGCGCGCGTAGCGGATTCGTCGACGCGCAGGCCGAGGGAGGCGATCTGTTCGGTCAGCACCACCTCGAGCCGCCGCGCCGTCGGCGAGCCGCGCTCGGCGCCGAGAAGCTTGGTCAGCTCGGTGCGGAAGACGTGGCCGGACTTGCCGGGGATCTCGTTCACCGAGACCGCGCCGATCGTGGCGTCGCCCCCGGACGGCGCGTACATCGGCTTGAAGCCGCAGGCCGAGAGCGCCGTCAGCGCCAAAGCAACCATTGGGGCGATCACCAGAAAGCGCATACGTTTCCCCTCGGTCCGGGCTCAGCCGGTGACCACGATATTGACGATCCGGTCCGTCACCACAACCACCTTGGACACGGTCTTGCCGTCGGTGAAAGTCCGCACCGTCTCGTGCGCGAGCGCGGCCGCACGGACGTCCGCCTCCGCCGAACCTTTCGGTACGGAGATTTCGCCGCGCCGCTTGCCGTTCACCTGCACGGGCAGGGTGACGGTGTTCTCGGCAACGAGGGCGGGGTCGGCGCGCGGCCAGTCGGTCGCGGCGAGCAGGCCGTCCTGACGGAGCATCGCCCAGCACTCCTCCGCGAGGTGGGGCATGAAGGGCGCGACGATCTGGGCGAGCAGCCGCAACGCTTCGCCGCGCGCCCAGACGGTCGCCTCGTCGGTCGCGGCGTCCTGCTTGCGGATTGCGTTGACGAGTTCGTAGGCGCGGGCGACGGCGCGGTTGAACCGGAAGCCCTCGATATCGTCGCCCATCGCGGCGACGGAGCGGTGCGCGACCTGACGCAGCTCCAGCGCTGCGCCCGCGTCGGCGCCAACAGGCGGCGCGTCGCCCGGCCTTGGCGCCGGCTGGCCGTGGTTTTCGACCCCGGCCCAGACGCGCCCGACAAAGCGCCACGCGCCCTCGACGCCCGAAGCCGTCCACTCCACGTCACGCTCCGGCGGCGAGTCCGACAGCACGAACCAGCGCGCGACGTCCGCGCCGAAGTTCGTCACGAACGCATCGAGATCGACGACGTTCTTCTTGGACTTGGACATCTTCTCAATGGCGCCGACTTCCACCGGAGCCTTAGTGGCGATCTCGACGGCGCCGCTGGCGGTGCGATCGATCTCTTCAGGCCCGAGCCACTTTCCGGATGCGGACCTGTAAGTCTCGTGCGTCACCATCCCTTGCGTGAACAGCCCCGCGAACGGCTCGCCGCTCGGCAGGTCGAGATAGCCGCAGTCGCGCATCGCGCGGGTGAAGAAGCGCGCATAGAGAAGATGGAGCACCGCGTGCTCGACGCCGCCCACATACTGATCCACCGGCAGCCAATATTCCGCGAGCTTGGGATCGAAGGGCGCGTTCTCGTTCTTCGCATCGGTGAAGCGCGCGAAGTACCAGGACGAATCCACGAACGTGTCGAGCGTGTCGGTCTCGCGCTCCGCCGCCTTACCGCATTTCGGGCAGGGGACGTGCTTCCACGTCGGGTGATGCGCCAGCGGATTGCCGGGTTTGTCGAAGGTCGCGTCCTCCGGCAGCGTGACGGGCAAATCCGTCGCCGGAACAATGCCGCACGCCGCGCAGTGGATGACCGGGATCGGGCAACCCCAATAGCGCTGCCGTGAGACGCCCCAGTCACGCAGGCGATACTGGATCGTGCCTTTGCCGAGATCGATCTTCTCGAGCTCCTCGATCGCACGCGCGATCGCCGGCTTCGTCGCGAGACCGTCGAGGAACTTTGAGTTGTAGATGACGCCGTCGTCCGTAAAGGCGATATCGTCCACAGCATAGGTCGCCGCGTCCTCGCCCGCGGGCAGAACGACGGGTTTCACCGGCAGCCCGTATTTGCGCGCGAAATCGAGGTCGCGCTGATCTCCCGCAGGTGAGCCGAAAATCGCGCCGGATCCGTAGGTCGAGAGCACGAAGTTCGCCGCATAGACCGGCAGGATCCAGTCCGGATCGAACGGGTGGCGCACCCGCACGCCGAGATCGACGCCTTCTTTCTCAGCTTTCTCGATGTCCGCTTCTGAGGTGCCGAGGCTCGCGCACTTCGCCATGAACTCCGCCACATCGGGGCGATGCGCGGCGATCGCACGCGTCAGCGGATGGTCGGGCGCCAGCGCGAGGAAGCTTGCGCCGAACAGCGTGTCGGGGCGCGTGGTGAACACCTCGATCGGATCGGTGGCGTGGTTCGGGTCGCCGGGCGCGGACTTCGACAGGAAGTCCGGCGCCTCCGCGATCGGCCACCAGACGAGCGCGCCCTGACTGCGGCCGATCCAGTTCGTCTGCATCAGACGTACTTTCTCGGGCCAGCGGTCGAGCTGCGTCAGCGCGTCATTCAGATCGTCGGCATAGGCGGTGACGCGGAACGCCCACTGTTCCAGCTCCCGCTGCTCGACGGGCGCGCCTGAGCGCCAGCCCTTGCCGTCGACCACCTGCTCATTGGCGAGCACGGTGTTGTCGACCGGGTCCCAGTTCACCTTCGCCTTCTTGCGGAAGACGAAGCCCTTTTCGAGGAAGGCGAGGAAGATCGCCTGCTGGTGCTTGTAATAGTCGGGCTCACACGTCGCGATCTCGCGGTCCCAGTCGATGGCGAGGCCGAGCAGCTTGAGCTGCTGCTTCATCGTCTCGATGTTTTCGCGCGTCCACTTGCCGGGATGCACCTTGCGCTCGATGGCGGCGTTTTCCGCCGGCAGGCCGAACGCATCCCAGCCCATCGGATGCAGGACGTTGAAACCCTTCGCCCGTTTATAGCGCGCGACGACGTCGCCCATCGTGTAGTTGCGCGAATGCCCGACATGGATGCGTCCTGACGGATAGGGAAACATCTCGAGCACGTAGTATTTCGGCTTGTCCCCGGCCTCCACCGGCGACAGCGCGCGATCAAGCCCCGCCTTCTCCCAGGCGGCGCGCCATTTGGGTTCGACTTCGCGGTGGTTGTAGCGGGCCATGGTCTGCTCGGACGGAAAGGGAAGGCGGCTGTGTAGTCGCAAAAGAAACAGCGCGGAACCCGTCGGGCTCCGCGCTTTTTTGGTGTCGCGATGCGTGACGGGTCTAGTTGTCGCCGAGCGTCGAAAGTCGCAGCTGGCGGGCGCGAGTCAGGATGGCGTTCTCGATCTGCAGCGAAGTGTCGGGATCCACAGCCGCGTCGACCCAGCCGTTCACGCCGTTGACCTGCTTGAACACATTCACCTTCACCCCGTCGGCGCGGAGGCGGGTGTCGAGGATGTAAACGGTCATCTTGAAGCGCTCGGTCGGCGCGTTCGGGTCGGTGCGCCAATCGGTGATGATGACGCCGCCGAAAGGATCGTTTGACGCGAGCGGCATGAAAGCCAACGTGTCGAGAGCCGCGCGCCACAGAAAGCTGTTCACGCCGATCTGGTTCGGGCCGTCGTCGCCGTTGCTGGAGACGAGGTTTTCGTCCTTTGACCGGTTGGCGTCGCCATCCGACGCGCACGCACCCAAAGCGAGCGCCGACGCCAGAGCGACCGCGACCGGCCAAACAGTGCGTCCACGACGCGTCATGAGTGTCTCCCTGAAACTCGTACCCGCGTGGCGGGCCGGCTGCACATAGGTTGTTTCGTCAACTTTCGGCAACCCTTCGGCGCGCTCTATAGCATGCGCCATCCGAGGGGCTACGGCCCGGCTCGCACCGGGCGCAGGCGCAGGTGGACCACCGGATGAAGGCAAGAGTTTGATGGTGTCGCCTGTGCCGTCTGTGACGAGGACTCGCGTAGAGGGCGTGGCGGCCCCATATCAAGCGGACGCTCAGGCTTCCCTTGGGGCCGCGTTTACGGGGTAGAAAACCTGTGGCCGCGGGAACACGGCGGAGAGGCTTCGGAACTGGCCCACCAAGCCTTGACCGAGGTCGGCGGAAGCCTCGCTTCCCCTTGGCGCCCATGAACTTTTCCTCGTGGCGGAACGAAGCCGGCGTGGACGTGTTCATGGGATGCGCAGTCGAGTCGTAACCAGTTATTCATTCCTTTCGGCGCACGACTCGGCTATAGACTGTTACGAAGGGTCCAGGGGAATTGCCGTGCGGGTCGCTCTCGCCATTGCTGTCATGGGTGCTGCAGTCGTCGCCACGGGCGGTGTCGCCAGCGCGCAGACGCGTGCTGACCGGACGGCGGTCGCCGCTGAAGTGCCTTGGTACGAGCGGTTCACCTATAGCTCCGGTGTTTCCGAGCCGCCGCCGGCGTGGAGTGCAGCCAATCCTCGCGTCGCCGGCGCGCCGGCCGCTCCGACCGCACGCTGGGGCATGACTCTCAATCTTGGTGAGCAGGAACGTCTCTCGTCCGCCGAGAGCATATCTCCGCGCGAAGAAGCTGCCGTCGGAGCATTTTTCCGCGTCACCCCGAGCGTCCGGGTTGGCGGTCGCGTCAGCGTCGCTCCCCAACAGGTCACGCCAGGCGTCGCGCGTCGTGCGGAAGAAGAGCCCGCCGCCGGCGTGAAGCTCGAGTCCGCCTTCCGCTTCTGAGCGGGACCTAACCCAGAAACAGGTCGATCCCGGCAGCGCCGGAGAAGCCGGCGTTAGCAAGTTCGCGCATATGCGGCAGCTTCACCCCGCCCAGCGCGATGACGGGGACCGAAGATGCACGCGCGATGCGCGCCGCCAGCGCGATGCGAAGCGGCGCCCCGGATGATGGGCTCCGGGACGGATAGATTGGCGACAGAATCACTGCATCGGCGATGGTTCTCGATGCGGCTTGGGAGTGTGCCGCGACACTCACAATCCAGTCCGGCCGCACGCTCTTGAGCGCGAGCGCCGCCGTCGCCATGCGTTCCGGCAGGTGAACGCCCGCCGCCCCGACCGCCGCAGCGAGCGCGGGATCGGCGCCGATCAGGAGAAGCAGCCTTCGCTGTGCGCAAATCCGCTGGAGCTTGCGCGCGACAACGCGGCGATTGGGGGCGCCAAAGTGCCGGAAGACGACGGCGGCTCCGGCAGGAAGCGCGGCAGCGATCTTCCAAGGCTTCGGCGTGCGCTCCGGATCGGTGAAAAACCACAGACGAGGCAAGCCCCGCGGGCCGCGAAATCGCCCGGCGGCGCGGCGCAGGTCTCTTGCCGAACCGCCGTCCATGCGCTCACTCGCTTCCTGGTGACCATTGAACTCAACGACATCCGCACCCGCATCGCAGCCGCTGCCCGCGCCGCCGGGCGCGACGCCGCAGGCATCGATCTCGTCGCCATATCAAAGCAGCAGCCCGTCGCGAACGTCGAGGCCGTTCTCCGTGCGGGACAAAGGCATTTCGGCGAAAATCGCGTACAGGAGGCGATGGCGCGGTGGTCGCCTCTGCGGCCGCGTTTTCCGGACGTGCGTCTGCGACTCGTCGGACCGCTGCAATCGAACAAGGCGCGCGAAGCGGTGGCGTTCTTCGACGCGATTGACAGCCTTGATCGGCCGAAGCTCGCCGCGGCTCTCGCGGATGCCGCGCAGAAAGGAGGGGTGTGCCCCGACATTCTGGTTCAGGTGAACACCGGCGAGGAAGCGCAGAAGGCGGGCGTCATTCCGTCGGAAGCGGACGCCTTCATTGCCGAGGCGCGGGGCGCCTTTGGCCTGCCAGTGCGTGGGCTCATGTGCATTCCTCCCGTCGACGAACAACCCGCCATGCACTTTGCGCTGCTGGCGAAGATCGCTATGCGCAACGGACTCTCTGACCTGTCCATGGGCATGAGCGGTGATTTTGAAACCGCGATCCGCTTCGGCGCGACGATGGTGCGCGTCGGTTCGGCGGTGTTTGGCGCGCGCGCTTAGGCGCGATCGATTTCCAGCGCGTCGCCGGCGCGCACGGACTTCAGGGCAGCGCGCATGTCAGCTTCGGTGATGGCTACGCATCCTTCGGTCGGTCGCCAGTCGGGTTGCGCGAGATGCCAGAAAATCGCGCTCCCGGCGCCGGGGCGCACGGGCGCGTCGTTGTATCCGAGCACTACGACGATGTCGTAGGCATGATCGTCCCGCCAGAGCCGCTCCGCAGAAGCGGGGTAGGGGTGCTTCACGATCCTGTTATAGGCGCGATCGTCAGGCGCATCGCACCAGCCGTCATCTCGTGCGATTGGCGCCACGGGAAGCGCAGTTTCAGGTATCGGTCCTCGATCGGCGCGCCACAGGACGCGGCGAATACTCCATTCACCGATGGGCGAGGCGCCGTCGCCCTCTCGCTTGGCAGTCGCGTGGATGACGCCTCCCTTGCCGAGCGCACAGCGCACGTACACGTCCCCGTAGCGGAACTTTCCGTCCGATGTCGCCCGCAGGATCATCCAGCCCTTCCTGTTTCGTTTGCAGCGCCGGGAGGCTACTCTGAACCGGACTTTCGGAGAACCAATGTCGCACCGCAAGACGACCATTCTTGTTATCGATGACGATCCCGACCTGCGCGAGGAACTCGTCGATCAGCTTTCGGCCCAGGACGACCTCCGTGCCGAAGGCGTCGGCGCGGGGCGGGCGGGCATGGCGGCGGCGCTCG
>JAWXBS010000001.1:0-20083 GCA_034440275.1 Alphaproteobacteria bacterium | reverse complement strand
TGTTGGCCGCGATAAACTCAGCGACATAGAGTCGAGCTTCGATCTCAGCAAAGCGCTGATTGGCGTGAGCAACATATGCCTTTAATTGTTCTTCCATGTCCCGCTCCGAAGAGCCGTTGACCGGAGGCGCGGCGCGATCCAAAAAGATCAGGCTTTCACGAGCGCCCGCCAGCCAACGGCGGTTGATAAAGACCCGCTGCGCGCCAACGCAGCGGGTCTTACTGTTTGGGGGGATTCTTCAAGCGGCGGAAGGCGCCCAGCTCGGCGCGTCTCAGGAAGCGCGCCAGCTTATGCTTGAACACCGGCGCCGTCAGTCCGCCGATACGTCAGGCGCTTGCCTTCGATGCCCTTCAGGGCGAGACGGGCGCGCTGCTCATCCGAGACGCCAACTTTCGTGCGGGTGTTGAAGCGGAACTCAAATTCCGTGACGTAGCGGTGCAGATGCTTCTCGGCGCAGTGCTGGTAGGTGCCGCGCATCCCGCGCTTGAACAGGCCGAAGAAGGCTTCCGCCGTGTTGTTGTGGACGTCGCCACGGACATACTCGCCAGCCGCGTGCTTGACGGTCTCGTGGGCCGCCATCTCGGCGCCCATGCCCGTGCAAAGGCGGCTCTCGTCCGTGTGCAGGCGCGACGCCGGATCGACGTTCTCGCGCACGATCTGCTGGACGTTGACCTTCGTGGCGACCGCGACATGGAAGGCGCGCACCGATCCGCCGCGCTCGACCAGCGCCACGATCGGGCGCTTGCCAGACGGGCCAGAACGCCCGCCCCTGGTGAAGGGGCGACCTACCGTGGTGGTGGTGGGGCGCGGCCCCTCGGCCTTACCGAAGTAGGTTTCATCCGCTTCGACGACCTTGCCTTCGCCACCGATGGGGCCAAGGAGCCCGCCGCTCGCCATCGCCGCGCGGATGCGGTGTGCGAGGAACCACGCCGTCTTGTAGGTCACTTCCAGCGTGCGATGCAGCTGGTGAGCCGACACGCCCTTCTTGCTGGACGCCATCATGTAGAAGGCCGTCACCCAGATCGTCAGGCGGATGTGGCTCGACTCCATGACCGTGCCGGTCGTGACCGTGAAGTCCTTGCGGCACTCCTTCTCGGCGCAGCGGTAGCGGCCTTCCTTTTTCGTCTCATAGGACTTGAAGGAGCCGCACTTGCCGCAGACGCGGCCCGCGGGCCAGCGCAGCGCCTCGATATACTGGCGGGCGGCTTTCTCATCGCGGAACTGGGGGGCGTCGAATTTCATGGCCCTAATCTAGGGATTGGGCTTGTGGTGTCAAGTATATAATTAGGACCTATGTCCTATTTGTAACTAGGAACATAAACCCCCACCTGCCATGTCTCGCCTCCAGAAAGGAGGCCTCATGTCGCCCGACCGTATACCGCCCATCGACCGCACCGCCATCGCCGCCCGTCTCGACGCGTTCTTCGCGTCGGTGACGGCGTGGCTGTGCGCGTGCGCGGTGTGGCTGGCCGAGACGGCGGCGGCGTGCGGTCTTCCGGCCCATGGCTGGCGAGCTGCGGCCCGCGCCGAGGTGATCGCCGCGCGGCGCGACGTCGAGCGGGCGCTGATCTTCGCCGCCTTTCTTCGGTTGCCGATGATGACGGGCAGGGACGGCCCTACGCCGCCCGGAAAGCCCCTGCGCGGCGCGCCGATGCGCGCGCCGGACGGCTTCGGCCGCACGCGCGGACGGCCCGGTCCGGGCTTCCGGCGCGCCTTCGTGCGCCAGTTCCGGCGTGACGTCGGATTCCCGCGCCTGCGGGCGCGCCTTGACCGGCTGCGCGATCTCATCGACCGGCGCGACGTCTGGATCGCGCGGCTCGTGCGCTGGCTCGCCACGGCGCTGCACGGCGCAAGCCTGCGCGTGATTGCGCCGGCGGCGACGCCGCTGTGCGCAGGCGCCGCGCGTGCGGTCTGCGCCGGCGCACGCCTCCACTGGCGGCGCGCGCGCGAAGCGCATATCTCACCCCCAACACATCAGGAGTCCCCCATGCGTCCCGACATCGCCGCCCTTTCCGAACAGATCGAGACCACCGTCACCTTGCTGCGGAGGCGTCTTTGACTGGGATCGCGCCAACGCCCGCGCCGATGAACTGAACGCGCTCGTCGAGACGCCGACCTTCTGGAACGATCCCGAGAAGGCGCAGAAGCTGATGCGCGAGCGCAACCGGCTGACGAGCGCGATCGAGAACGTGCTGACGTTCGAGCGCGAGCGCGCCGACACCGTCGAACTCGCCGACATGGCCGACGCTGAGGGCGATGAATCGCTGCTCAACGAAGCGCGCGCCGCGTTGAAGGTCACGCAGGAGCGCGCCACACGCGCGGAACTCGAAACGCTGCTCTCCGGCGAAGCGGACGCCAATGATTGCTACGTCGAAATCAATTCCGGCGCCGGCGGCACCGAGAGTCAGGACTGGGCGCAGATGCTCCTGCGCATGTATTCGCGCTGGGCGAACGCGCACGGCATGAAGGTCGATCTGCTGGAAGAGCAGGACGGCGACACCGCCGGCATCAAGTCGGCGACGATCCAGGTGAAAGGCGAGAACGCCTATGGCTGGCTGAAAACCGAATCCGGCGTGCACCGCCTCGTGCGCATCTCGCCCTACGATTCCAACGCGCGCCGCCACACGAGCTTCGCGAGCGCGTGGGTCTATCCCGTCGTCGACAACACCATCGAGATCGAGATCGCCGACAAGGACGTGCGCATCGACACCTATCGCGCGTCGGGCTCCGGCGGTCAGCACGTCAACAAGACCGATAGCGCCGTGCGCATCACGCACTTGCCGTCGGGCATTGCGTGCGCGTGCCAGTCGGAACGCTCGCAGCACCAGAACCGCGCGAAGGCGTGGGACATGCTGCGCGCGCGTTTGTATGAAGCCGAACTGCAAAGGCGCGAAACGGCCGCGCAAGCGCTGCAGGATTCAAAGACCGAAATCGGCTGGGGCCGCCAGATCCGCTCCTACGTGCTGCAGCCGTACCAGATGGTGAAAGACCTCCGCACCGGCGTCGAAACCAGCGACACCGCCGGCGTCCTCGACGGCGACCTCGACGCGTTCATGGCCGCGGCGCTGGCGGCGAGAATTTCCGGCGCGCCGCAGGGCGTTATTGAGGACGTGGAATGATGCGCAGGATTTTTCTCGGCGCGGCCGCGCTGGTGGTCGTGCTGGCGGCGGCGTTCTTCGGTCTGGCGCCCGGCATGGTCGAGCGCAGCATGAACAAGGTCGCGCCGATCGCGCTCGATGCGCCGTCCGAGCGGGCGCTCGCTCTGCATCGCAGGCTCACGATCGCCGACCTCCACTCCGACACGCTCATGTGGAAGCGCGATCTGCTTGCCCACAGCGGGCGAGGGCACATGGACGCGCCGCGCCTCAACGAAGGGCATGTGGCGCTTCAGGTGTTTTCGTCAGTGACGAAAACGCCGAAGGGACAGAACTACGACGCCAATAGCGCCGACGGCGACAACATCACCTTGCTCACGATCGCGCAGTTGCAGCCGCCACGCACCTGGAATTCGCTGCTGGAGCGATCGCTCTGGCATGCAGCAAAGCTCGACAGCGCCGTGCAGCGTTCGCAGGGCGCCGTCGTCAAGGTCACGACCGCCGCTGACGTCCGCAATCTCCTGGCGGCGCGCGGGCGGGGAGACGATGTGCTCGGCGCGCTTCTATCCGTTGAAGGGCTGCACAATCTGGAAAGTCGTCGCGAAAGTCTCAGTGTCCTGTTCGACGCCGGCTACCGGATGGCGGGCCTCACGCACTTCTTCGACAACGAGCTCGCCGGCTCCATGCACGGCGAGGCGAAAGGCGGGCTGACGCCGCTCGGACGTGAGATCGTGCAGGACATGGAAGCGAAGGGCATGGTCGTCGACATCGCCCACGCCAGTCACGCAGCGGTCGCCGAAATTCTCGCCATGGCGACCAAGCCCGTGGTGTCGTCGCACGGCGGCGTGCAGGCGGTGTGCAAGGTGAACCGGAATCTGACGGACGACGAAATCGAGGGCGTTGCGCGCACCGGCGGCGTGGTCGGCATCGGTTATTGGGACGGGGCGTTGTGCTCCACGTCGCCGGCAAAATTCGCCGAAAGTATCGCGCATGTGCGCGATCTCGTCGGCATCGACCATGTTGGGCTCGGCTCTGACTTCGACGGCGCGACGACGACCGCGTTCGATACATCCGGTCTCGCCGTGATCACGCAGGCGCTCCTAGATCGCGGCTTCACAGACGACGAGATCGGCAAGGTCATGGGTGGAAATGTTATGCGCGTGCTGATGCAGACTTTGCCGCCCGGCGCGCCCGCAGCGCAATGACCTCGGGGTATTTAGCCAAACGAAAAAGACCGGCGTTTCCGCCGGCCCTGATCGATCCCGAAGTTCTGAAGCTCAGTTCTGCGCGCCGGTGACGACGACGCCCGAGACCATGCCGGGTTGGTCGTAGTAGCCGTTGGCGTCGTTCGAAGTGGCGGCGGCGGGCGCTGCGATCTGCGGCTGCACCGTCTTGCCGGGGCCGGCGGTGGGGTTCAGCGGGTCCTGGAGGTAGCGGCACTGGCCTTCGAAGACCGCGCCCATTTCCACCGACAGCGACTGGTGCGTGATGTCGCCCAGCACGTGGGCGTTGCGGGCGAGCTGCACCTTGCGGGCGCGCACCGAACCTTCGACGCGGCCGTTGACGAGCACGTTCTCGGCGACGACGTCGCCCTTGACCATGCCGGTGTCGCCGACGGTCAGCGAACCGCCGCGGACATTGCCGTCGATCTCGCCGTCGACCTGCAGCTCAGCGCCTTCGGCCTCGACCGTGCCGATGATGCGCACGCCGTTGGCGATGATCGACGTCATGAGGCGGGAAGGGGGAGTCCGGCGCGAGGTCTGCTCGGGAAGCGCCGGAACGGTGTCTGGCGTCTTACCCTTGTTCGTGAACATGTCGTCCTGCCCTCAAGAAGTTGATCGGGTCGTAGTGCTTGCCGCGGAACCAGACCTCGTAGTGGAGGTGGGTGCCGGTGGAGCGACCCGTGGAGCCCATGGAGCCGAGGCGCTGGCCGATGGCGATGCGCTCACCCTGCTTGACCTGGATGTCGCGAAGGTGGCCGTAGCGGGTCTTGAAGCCGTGGCCGTGATCGACCTCGACGACATTGCCGTAGCCCGACTTCACGCCGGCGTAGGTGACGGTGCCGGGCGATGTCGCCACGACCGGGGCGCGTTCGAACGCCGCCATGTCGAGGCCGCCGTGGAACGCGGCGCGGCCGGTGAAGGGATCGATGCGGGCGCCGTAGCCGGACGTCTCGCGATACTGGACGCCGACGGGCGGAGCGAGCGGGGTTGCGTTGGCGATGCCGTCGAGACGACGGGCTTCTTCCACGCGGGCCGCGACCTGCTGGACGCGACGCTGGAACTGCGGATCCACTTCGCCTTCACCGAGTACGCCCGAGAGATCGAGCGGGACGAGCGGGCCGCCCATTTCCGCGGAGTCGTCGCCGGTGAGGCGGGTGAAGCCGACTCCGGTCATCCGCAGCACGCCGCGGATCTGTTCGGAGCGATCGACGGCCGCTTCCTCAGCGGCGGTGAGGAAGGCGGTCTGTTCCTGCTTCAGGCGGTCGACGCGGGCGCGGAAGCCCACGGACTGCACGCGATAGGAGGGTTCGGCCCAGTCACGCGACTGGCGCGGTTCGGCTTCCTCGATGGACGCCTGCATCAGCAGACGCGCGCCATCACGCTCGATCGGACGGGCGGCGGCGGAAATGGTGGAGCCGCCGGCGTAGTCCAGCAGCATCTTGAGCGTCTCGTGACGACGCTCGAATTCCTGGGTGGCCTTCTCGAACGCGACGGTGCGTTCCTTGAGCTGGGCCTCGGCGGCGCTTTCCCGAGCGCGGGCTTCCTTGAGCCAGCGCTGGTACTTCGCTTCCATGCGGCCGACTTCGGTCTCCTGGGCGGACATGACCTGTCCGCGGAGCGCGACGTTGACCGTGGCGTACGCACACCAGCCCGCGATGCCGACGCCCGCAAGCGCCATGAGCGCCTGATGGGACGGCTTCAGCGAGACGTAACGGACGGTGCCGCCGCTACGATGGTAGATTTGTCGTTCCGGAAACACTCTGTCGAAGAGCGCCTTCGCCCGGTGTGGGAACTGGCTCATGTTCTCAACCGCTCGCTTCTTGCCGCTGAATGGTCGCTGCTGCGACCACTGTCCGCTCAAACCCGCCCTAGTCATTCAGATATCGCCTGAACGGGCCTCCTTTGGCAACCGCCTTGGGCGCCCCGCTCGGGGAATTTTTCACACAAGTCCCTTTGAATGCGAGAAGTAGGCCAGCTGCCTGAACCTTGGGCGCGATAGGTAAAGCGCTAGAATTGTTTCGCCGCCGCCAAGACTTCCTCGACATGGCCGGCGACCTTAACCTTTCTCCATGTCTTAACGAGCTTGCCCGTACCGTCGATCAGGAAGGTTGAACGCTCGATTCCCATGTATTTCCGGCCATACATGCTCTTCTCTACCCAGACGCCGTAGCGCTCGGTAACCACGCCATCAGTGTCGGCGCCGAGCCGCACGCGCAGGCCATGTTTCGCCACGAAGCGGTCATGACTACGGACGGTATCCCTTGATACGCCTACCACCACTGCACCGAGGGCCTCGAATTCGTCCGCTTTTTCAGTGAAGTTTAGAGCTTCCTGCGTACATGCAGTGGTGTCATCCTTCGGATAGAAGAACAGAACGACCGTTTTACCCTTCAGCTTGGCCAGATTGACTTGCCCGCCACCGGTGGTGGGCAGCAAGAAGGTCGGCGCCTTGTCACCCGGGTTCAGCTCAACGCCCATGTCGCGGCCTTTCATCTCTCGTCACGCCCTGTGCGCCGGCCCGGTCGGGCGCGCAAGGCAGGCGTGCGCCGCATGATCCGTCGCTCCACGCTCATCGCCTTCGAGATCCTCGTCGGCATCATGGTCACCATCGGGTTCGGCCTGGGCTTTCTAGCCTGGCGGCTGTCCCAGGGGCCTGTGGTCCTGCCGGGCATGAAGCAGCACATCGAGCGCCAGCTGGCTGACGCGCGCGGCGGGCGGCCTGTGTCGATCGACCGGGTGGAGCTGGCGTGGTCGGGCGCCGAGAAGGGGCTCGAGTTGAAGGCGCGGGGCGTGAAGGCCCTTTCCGAAAAGCGGACGGTGCTGACCCAAAGCAGGTCGGTAGACATCGGTCTCAGCCTGCGCAGCTTGATTTTCGCCCGCCTCGCAGTTGAACGCGCCGCCTTCGACGGGGCCGACGTAACCGTCACACTGGCGGCGGACGGATCGGCCGGCATCGCCTTCGGCCCGCCAGGCACCGCGCCGGACTTCGTCGTGCCGCCGCCGCCGGAGGGTGAATCCCTCTCGCAACGGGTCAATCGCATCCTCGACGGTCTCGCTTCGGTATTTCGCCCTGTCGGCATGGGCGGGGCGCTCCAGTCGGTCAGCATCGACCATGCACGCCTCATCATCGTCGACGAACAGCGTGACAGCGTCTGGCGCGCCGATGACGCCGCCATAGATCTCGCACGCACAGGCTCCGAGCTTCGCCTCGCGGCCCGCGCAGACTTCCGCAGTCCGAAAGGCGCCGCGCCCGCGACGCTCATGGTGACGACCAACACCGGTTTTTCCTCGGCCCGCGTCGAACTCACCGCCCGCGACATCCAGCCGAGCGCACTCATTCCGGTCAGCGCCCTCGGCCCCATGGCCGGTCTGCAAGCGCCTGTCACCGCAGCGATTGCGGTCGGCCTCGACCGCAAGGTCGGCGTCACGCTCATCGAGGGCGACGTGAGCGTGGGGCGGGGCTCCTTCGCCATGGGCGACGGCCGCATGACGATCAGCGGCGCGCGGATGCACGGCGCCTACGATCTCGCCAGCGATGTGCTCACCATCGACAACATCGCCGTCGATGGCGACCGCACAAAGATCAAAGGTCGCATCGCCATTCGTCAGGCGTCCGCGTTCCTCGGCACGCAAGCCGCTGAACCCGCGCGCTTCGACATGGCGCTGCCGTCCATCGAACTCGATGCGCCGGGTGTGTTTTCTGCGCCGATCGCCATGCGCAACGTGACGCTGCGCGGCGCCATAGCGCCGAAGGACGCTTCGATCACTTTCGACGAAATCGACGCCGTCGTGGACAACGCCCGCGTGGCGCTTGCGGGCCGCCTCTACTGGGTGGCGGACGCGCAAGGCGTGCTGCGGCCAGGACTGACCGCGAAGGGCGGCGTGACCGGCGCCATCGACGCACGTTCGGTGCTGCGTTTCTGGCCGGTGCAGTTCGTCAAGAGCGCGCGGGGCTGGGTCGACAAGGGCGTGCTCGGCGGGCGCGTTTCCAACGCTGTGTTCGAAGCAGACATCTCGCCGGCGGAGCTGTCGGCGAAATTCCTGCGCAACGAGAGTCTTTCGCTCACATTCGACTTCGAGCACGCCAACGTCCGTTACGTCGAAGGCATGACGCCGATCAGCGAGGGCCGCGGCAGCGCCGTGCTCAAGGGCAACCGCTTCGATCTGACCATGGCGTCCGGTCGCGTCGGACCGCTGGCGCTTTCGCAGGGACGCGTGGAAATGCCGCGTCTTAACCCGAAGGGCGCTGAAGCCACCTTTGCGGGTCGCGCGGAAGGCGAGGCGCGTGCGATGGTCGATTTGCTGCGCCAGGCGCCGATCGGGCTCGACGAGAAGCTGCCTGCCGATCCCGCGACCATCGTCGGTCGCGGCGCAGCGGATTTCGCCATCCGTCGGCCCATGTTGAGCGACGTGCCAGGCGACCAGGTGAAATTCACCGTGGATGCACGGCTCGAAAACGTCGGCGCGGTGTCGAAGGACGGCCGCTTCACCATCGCCAACTGGCGCATGCACACGACGGGCGACGAGAAGGCTCTCACATTCGCGGGGCCGATGTCGATCAACCGCAGCCAGGCCAACCTGACGTGGACCGAGTCGCTGCGCAGAACCGGCGCGCCGCCGTCTCGCTTCGTCGTCGACGGGCGTTTCGATGCGGCCGACCTCATCCGGTTCGGCTTCGGCGTCGCGGAATACGCTACGGGCGCTGTCGGCGCGCAGCTGACCGGCACGGGGCGTGGTCTCGACATAGCCACCGCCAGCGTGCGTGTGGATCTCAAGGACGCCGAGATCATCCTGCCGAAATACATGTGGTCGAAGCGCCCTGGACGGGCGGCGAGCGCGACCTTTGATGTCCGTGAAGCGCCGGACGGCGGGTTGGTGCTCTCCAATCTCGACGCTCGGGGCCCCGGTGTGACGGCGACGGGCGGGCTTACCGTCTCGAAGGACAACCGTCTGGCGACGCTCAACCTCAATCGAGTCTGGATCGACGGCCGAACGGACATGCGCGTCACCGCGCGACGCTCCCGCGAGGGCGTGCTGCTGGTGCAGGCCAACGGCCCGATGTTCGATGCAACGCCGTTCCTTGGTCCCGATCCGCCGCCGCGGCCGCACGCGCCTGCAGCAAATGGCGTGGTCGTCGCACCAGAGCGCATCGACTTCGCGGTGCAGGCTGATCGCGTTCTGTTGAAGGCCGGTTCGGAACTCACTAACGGCCGTGTGGAGACCACGCTTGTCGGCGCGGCGATGACGCGGCTCGACGTGCGTGGCGCAGGGCCGAACAATGCGATCATGCAGCTCAGCATGGGCGGGCCGGACGGCGCCGCCAGCGGCCCGATCGCGTTTCGCGCCGATGACATGGGGTTTGCGTACCGGGCCATCACCGGCGCTGACAACGTGCGTGGCGGCAAGGTGCAGGGAAAAGGCATGTGGCGCGCCGCAAACGGGCGCGCGGACATGACCATCAAGGGCGAGGACTTCCAGGTCGTTCGCGCACCCGCCATGGGAAGGTTGCTCTCGTCCATCGGCTCGCTGCGCGGCCTCGGCGAAACGCTGAACGGCGAGGGGATCAGCTTCAACGGCCTCGAGGCGCCGATCACGATCGTGGACGGCAAGGTCTATGTCGCGGAGAGCCGCGCTGCGGGACCGTCGCTCGGGATCACAGCGAAGGGTTCGATCCAACTCGCGGACGGCATCGTCGATCTGGATGGCGTCGTGGTGCCGATCTACGGTCTGAACTCGGTGCTCGGCGGACTGCCGGTGCTCGGCCAGCTCTTCACGTCGCGTCGCGGCGAAGGCCTCTTCGCGATGACCTATTCCATGAATGGTCCGTCGAACCTGCCGCGAGTTACCGTAAATCCGCTCTCCGCCATAGCGCCGGGCATCCTGCGCCGCATCTTCGAACCCTGGGGCACGCCAGTACAGCCGCCGCCTGACGCGCAGGCGTCCAAGAGCGGTTAAACGGCGCGCAGCAGCGCGTGGCGTTTTTTTCCGACCGACAACTTCACCTGGTTGTCGCCGTCGATATCGGCCTCCGAAAGCGCCGCTAGTTCATCGCTGACGAGGGCGTTGTTTACCGCGACCGCGCCGGCCTTGATATGGCGCTTGGCCTCGCCATTTGACTCGACAAGCCCCGCACGCCGCAGCGCATCCGCCACCCGCATCCCCGTGATCTCTTCGCGCGGTGTCTCCACCGTCGGCAAGGCAGCGCCTGATCCGCCGCCGGCAAAGGTTGCACGCGCGGTCTCTTCTGCAGCCTTCGCCGCCACCGCGCCGTGCAGCATCGTGGTCGCCGCATTCGCCAGCGCGATTTTCGCATCGTTGATCGCGGCGCCGGTCAGGCCTTCAAGTCGCGCGATCTCTTCGAGTGGCACATCCGTGAAGAGGCGCAGGAAGCGCCCCACGTCTGCATCCTCCGCGTTGCGCCAGTACTGCCAGTACTCGTAGGCGCTGAGCATGTCGGCATTCAACCAGACGGCGCCTGCGGCGGTCTTGCCCATCTTCGCGCCCGACGCGGTGGCGAGCAGGGGCGTCGTCAGACCGAACACTTCGGCGCCGTCCACGCGGCGGCAGAGCTCCACGCCGTTGACGATGTTGCCCCACTGGTCGGAGCCGCCCATCTGCAGCGTGCAGCGCGCGCGGCGGTTGAGCTCCAGATAGTCCACCGCCTGCATCAGCATGTAGTTGAACTCGAGAAACGTCATCGGCTGTTCGCGATCGAGGCGCAGCTTCACCGAGTCGAACGACAGCATGCGGTTGATCGTGAAGTGCGTGCCGTAGTCGCGCAGGAACTGGACGTAGCCGAACTTCGAAAGCCAATCGTCATTGTTGACGATGATCGCGTCGGTCGGCCCGTCGCCAAAGGTCAGGAATTTCTCGAACACGCCGCGGATCGACGCCATGTTTTGGGCGATGTCGGCGTCGCTCAGCATCTTGCGTGACTCGTCGCGGCCCGTGGGGTCGCCCACCTTTGTGGTGCCGCCGCCGAGCAGGACGATGGGCTTACCGCCGCTCTGCTGCAGCCGCCGCAGCAGCATGATCTGCACCAGCGAGCCGACGTGCAGGCTCGGCGCGGTCATGTCGAAGCCGATATAGCCCGTCACCACGCCCTTGTTCGCCGCCGCGTCGAGGCCGGCGAGATCCGTGCACTGGTGAACGTAGCCGCGGTCCGTGAGGACGCGGAGGAGGGCGGAGCTGGTCATGATGGGCGTGAGCTAGCAGACGGCGACGCCGTGATCAAAGGAGACGCAGAAATGGCGCGTGGAGTGCCGATACCCGTCGTCTGACCCTTGCGGCGGGGCGCGGTCCGCCGCTACCTTCGATTCGCACCGGGCGTCAGTTCCGGCGGGAGGATGGTATGAAGCGGTGGCTCGTTCTGGCCGCGTTGGCGCTTGTGGGTTTCGGCGGGCTCTATGTCGGCGGCGCGGTTTTCTGGAACTGGTTCGGCCATGTGCGTGGCGCCGGTGACATCCAGGGCGAAGCGATCCCCGGCCCGGTGATCGTCGCGCGCGACGCCGCTGTCGCCTCGGCGGCGGGCGGGGATACCAAACGCATCCTCTTCGGCGACCTGCACGTCCACACCACTTTCTCTACCGACGCCTTTCTCTGGTCGCTGCCCATCTTTGGCGGCGAGGGCGTTCACCCGCTCGCCGACGCCTGCGATTTTGCCCGCTACTGCGCACAGCTCGATTTCTTCGCCGCCACCGATCATGCCGAAGCGATCACGCCAGTGCGCTGGGAAGAAACCAAACAATCGATCCGCCAATGCAACGCCCGCTCGGGCGATGCGACCAACCCCGATATGGTGTCCTTCGTCGGTTTCGAGTGGACGCAGGTCGGGCGCACGCCGGCCGATCACTACGGGCACAAGAACGTCATTTTTCCGGGGCTCGAAGATGAAGGCATTGCGGGGCGCGCGATCGCGGCGTCCGGCGTGGCGACGCAGGCGCTGCGCGGCAGCCCCGCGGCGCTTAACCGCTGGATCCCGTTCCTCGACTGGAAGAACCGTCAGGACTATTTCGACTTCCAGCGCTACATTAAGGAAACGCGTGAACCCGTCGATTGCGATGCATCGAAGCCCTCGAATGAACTGACGCGGGACTGCTTCGAGTCCGCGACAACGCCGGGCGACCTTGTGCGCAAGCTTGATGAGCAGAAGCTGCGCTATCTCCTCATTCCGCATGGCACGAGCTGGGGCTTCTACACGCCGCCCGGCACGACCTTCGACAAGCAGCTCGAAGCCGCGATGCGGCCCGAGCGACAGACGCTGATCGAAGTCATGTCTGGCCACGGCAACTCGGAAGAATATCGTTCGTGGCGCGAGATCGAGACCAAGGATGGCGCCACAGGCGAGTGCCCTGCGCCGACCGACGCCTACGAACCCGCATGCTGGCGCGCCGGCGAAATCATCCGCACGCGCTGTGTCGCGGCCGGGGAGACAGCGTCGACCTGCGAGCAGCGCGCCGTGCAGGTGCGCCATGAGGCCGCGAACCTCGGCGTCGCCTATCACCTGCTCGTCAGCGGCGAGAAGGTGGAGGACTGGCTCGACAGCGGCCAATGCCCTGATTGCTGGGTGCCGCCGTTCAACCATCGCCCGCGCACGTCCGTGCAGTACGGCCTCGCGATCCGCAATTTCGACGACCCGGCGAATCCGCGCGGTTTCCGCTGGGGGTTCATCGGTTCGTCGGACAACCACCGTGCGCGGCCGGGTACGGGCTTCAAACCCATTGATCGCGGGCGGCACACGGAAGCGTCCGGCGCCAACGACGACGAGTGGCGCACGCGCTTCGTCGGCAAGCCGCAGCCCGCTACGGCGATGTCCACCGGCATCACGCAGCAAGAGTTGCAGACGCTGGCGGGCTTCCAGCTCACCGAAGTCGAGCGGCAGGCGAGTTTTTTCACTACCGGCGCGCTCGCTGCCGTGCATTCCGAAGGCCGCACGCGCGAGGAAGTCTTCGCCGCGCTCGAACGCCGCGAAGTGTACGCCACCAGCGGCCCCCGCATTCTGCTCTGGTTCGAACTGCTGAACGGGGCAAATGGCATCGTGCCGATGGGCGGTGAAGCATCGATCGCCGCGCCGCCGCGCTTCCGCGTGCGCGCGGTGGGAGACTACGTACAGAAGGAGGGATGCCCGTCCTTCACGGAGCAGGGCTTGCCCGAAAACCGCCTGCGCGCGCTCTGCGGCGGCGAGTGCTACAATCCCGGCGACGCGCGCCACAAGATCGTGCGCATTGAGGTCGTCCGTATCCGTCCGCAGCTTACGGCGGGCGAAGTGGTCGACGGGCTCATCGAAGACGTCTGGAAAACGCTGCCGTGCAACGACACCGGCGCAGGCTGCACGGCGGAGTTCACCGATCCCACCTTTGCGCGCGGCGCCCGGGACGCACTCTACTATGTGCGTGCGATCCAGGAGCCGACACCGCGTGTGAACGGCGCGGGCTTGCGTGCGACCCGCGACGCGGCCGGCAAGACGACGGCGGTGGACCCCTGCTGGGGCGACTATCGCACGCCCCGGAGTGACAACTGCCTCGCCAATGTCGAGGAACGCGCCTGGGCTTCGCCGATCTACATTTCGGCGGCGCGTCGGTGATCGCCCCGGCATGACGTTTGAACGAGACACGCTCTATCTGGTCGCAGGCATCATCGGGCTCGCGGCAGCGGCGGTCAGCGCCATCGGCGCCCCGGATGTCGCAACGTTTGGCGCGGGCGCAGCGGCGCTTGTCGACGGGCGACCTATCCCAAAGGAAGCTGCGGCGCGCGCGGTGGAAGCGCTGCGCAACGACAAGCGCAACGCCGTGACCAAGCAGGACGAGCGCGCGGCGCTCGAGCGTCTCATCGAGGAGGAACTCCTCGTGCAGCGCGGTGTCGAACTCGGCCTTGCAGAAACCGATCTCGGCGCGCGCAAGGCCATCGTGCAGTCCATGTTGCAACTCGCCATATCTGAACGCGCCGGCGAAACGCCGAGCGGCACGACCCTGCGTGCCTTCCATCGAGAGAACGCCGGTTTTTTCGCGCCCGCCGCACGCGTGCAGGCAAGTCTTGTGTTCGTGCGCGCCGCTCCGGACGCGGCGACACGTGTGCAGAAGATCAAGGCGGATCTCGCGAGAGGCGCGTCCGCATCCATGCTTGGCGATGCCCAGGCGTTGGCGCTGCCGGCGACGCCGCTCGGCCCCAACGAGTTGCGCACCTACCTGGGCGCCGGTCTCACTGCGTCAGCTTTAAGGGCGAAGCCCGGCGACATCATCGAACAAGACAGCGCCGAAGGTGTGCGCCTGTTGCGGGTTGACGGGTGGTACGCCGCGCCCGCGCCGCCGTACGAGGATGTCGCCGAAGAGGTGCGCGCCGAATGGGACCGCCGCGCCGATGAGCGCGCGGTGCGCGACTATCTCGACCGGCTCAAGCGTCGCGCCCGGATCACCCGCACGCCTTGATGCTGCGCATCTTCGTCTTCGCCTTGGCGCTCGTGGTCGCCGCGCCTGCCTTCGCGCACACGCGATCGCAGTCTTCCTCGCACTGGCGCATTGAAGGCGATGTCGTCCGTGGACGCGTCGAGGCTGACGCCCTCGACGTGACGCGACTCTATGCACTGGGTGGCGAAGCGCCCATGGTGGAGCAGTTCCGCCGCCACGTCGAAGGCGCGTTCGATTTGGCGGCGGGCGCGGAAACCTGCGCCCCGGAGGGTCAAGCGCGCACCGAGCCGGCGCCGGTCGGACGGGTGGCGGCGGAGGCTGCGTTTCGCTGCAAACCAGGTGCGCTGGCGGCAGGCGTGGTCTCGTTGAACAGTCGACTGTTCGTCGATGTGGCGCCGAGCCACCTGCACTTCGCCAGCATCAGTGACGGGAAAGGCGGGGCCGCGGAAGCCGTGCTGACCGACGCGCGCCGCACGACCGAATTGCATCTGCAGGCTGAGGCGCGGGCGGAGTCTTCCTGGGCGGCGTTTCTGCGCTTCATCCCGATCGGCAGTGAGCATGTGTGGGGCGGTCTCGACCACCTCGCATTCATTCTCGCCCTGACGCTGCTCGCGAAAGGCTGGCGCGCAATCGCCATTGCGGCCACCGGTTTCACTGTCGGACACACGCTGACGTTGGGCCTCTCCGCGCTCGGCGTCGTCCATCCACATGGCCCCACCGTGGAGGCGTTGATTGGATTTACCGTCGCCTTTGTCGCCCTGGAAGCCGCGGTCGGCGGCGAGGCGCGGCTCACACGATGGTCAATGTGGATTGCGCTCGCGTTGCTGGCATTGGTCGCAAGCGCGGCGGCATGGCGCATAGCGGTACTGCCGATGGCGCTCGTGGGGCTTGCTGTCTTCGCATTCGCTTACCCTAGGGGCTTTGCGCGCGGAGCGTCGGCGGCGCCGTGGCTCGCGGCAGGCTTCGGCCTGATCCACGGCTGCGGCTTTGCGAGAGCCCTCTCCGAACTTGAGTTACCGCGCCCGCACCTGTTGTCCGCCCTGGCGGGATTCAACGTCGGCGTTGAGTTGGCGCAGGCCACCGTGGTTGTCGGAGCTCTGGCGACGGCAGCGCTGGCGCGGCGCCTGGCGCCCGCGGCCGCAGCTATCGCGACTGATGTTTTTGCGGCCAGCCTGTTCGGTCTAGGGCTCTTCTGGTTCGCCAGCCGCACCTTCGGAGCCTGAGACTCAGGACGCGCGCCGCCATTGCGCGAGCGCGTCCATCTGCGTCCGTACAAGCGCATCGCCACAAGCCCTCCAGTCCTCGATGGTCGCCGCGAGCACCGGATCCGTTGCCGAAGAGGGGACGCCGGCATCGGGGCGCCGTTGCATGGCCTCGCATCCGGCTTCGAGCCAGCACGAGCGGTTCGTGGCGCTGGTCCTCGCACGGCGAGGAGATCGGATCGATCGGCTATGCGTGGTCGGCGCCGGATGCACGTCTGATGCTGCGCTACGTCTGCGATGGCGCGCCGGTGCGCCAGACCGTCCGGCTCGTCGCCTCGACGCCGCGGTTTGGCGGTGTGCGCTGGTGGTTCGTGTGTCCGGTCACCGGCCGGCGCGTGCGCGCGCTCTACCTGCCGCCGGGCGCGCGCATGTTTGCGAGCCGGCATGCCTACACGCTGACCTACCAGAGCCGACGGGAAAGCGGGCGCGACCGCGCCATCGTGCGCTTGCTCACGCGTCATGGTCTGTGGCACGGCGCTCCGGGCCCAGCGCCCGCCGCGTTGGATGATCCAGATCCGATGGGGTTCAGGGAAGAAGCGCGTTGGCGTCGGCGCGAGGAAGCCCGGGCGCGGCGCAACGAGGTGCGCCGGATCGCACGGCGGTCCAAGGCGCAGGCTTAGCCATTCTTAGCCTGCGCGCGGGGGTATCGGCGCGGGGGCAGGGGGCTTCCGGCTCGATCTCACGCCCTCCAGGCCGTCATGGTGGGGCATGAACAGACGAGGGGCGAGCGGCTCGAATGGACGCGACAACGGACATTCCGTGCGAAGATTACGAACTCACGTCTCTGGCCCAAAACTGCCGGTCCGCTGCAGTGATCCTGGTTAGGTTACGACCATCATTGTGAGCGCGCCGAAGCTGACAAACAGGCCAGCGCCCACGAGCCCAAAGGCCTGAAGATCGCGCGGCGTGAGAAGCAGCAACGCGCCGGTGAGTTGCAGCACCAAGCCCGCAAGAAAAAGAATGCTTAGCAATGCTGGCGCTTCGGAATGGAGGTTCGCTTCGTTAAGGGCGAGCGGCCAATCACGCCAATCGCGAACTAGGGTCACCGGTGCGCGCTAGTCCAACCCGCAATCGGTCCCATTGCGCCGGCCGATTGCTGCGATTGAGGAAACTCAGCGCAATGCGACTGCAAATTGAGGCACCACCCGCCGACTTTTGGGGGCAGGACCGTGGAGATTTTCGACAACCTAGGCGCCGCTGCCGCCGCCAACTTGCTCGCGCCGGCTGTTCTGTTCTTCGCTTTGGGCGCGATTGCGGGTTGGCTCAAATCCGACCTCACCATCCCCGATCAGGTCGCCAAGACTTTGGCGCTCTACTTGATGCTGTGCATTGGCTTTAAGGGCGGGGTCGAGGCCCGGGTGGCCGGTTTGAGCATGCAAATGCTCAGCGCCGGCGGTTTGGGACTCATATTGAGTTTTGCGGCGCCGTTTGCGGCGTATGGCGTGTTGAAGCTGGCGTCGAAGCTCGATCGCGCGACAGCTGCAGCGACAGCGGCTCACTATGGCAGCGTGTCAGTAGTGACGTTCGCGGCGGGCAGCGAATACCTGCGGATCATTGGTGTCGAGTTTGGCGGCTATATGACCGCGGTGCTGGCGCTCATGGAAACCCCAGCAATTGTCGCTGCCCTTATCATCGCTGGCGGACGCGCGCAGAGCGACGCTATTCGGGTCAAGCCTCACTTGTGGCGCGAAGTGCTGCTGAACGGCGCCGCCGTGCTGTTGATCGGGAGCTTCGTGATTGGTCTGCTGACCGGCGAGCGCGGTTTGACGCGGCTTGAGACCTTCGTCGGTCCGTTCTTTCAAGGAGCGTTATGCTTGTTCTTGTTGGACATGGGTCTGGTTGCATCTCGGCGCATGGCTGCCGCGCCCCAGCTGAACCTTGGCCTCGTCGGCTTCGCGATCATTTGGCCTGTGTTGAGCGCTGTCTTGGCCATCCTTGCCTCGCGCGCGCTAGGGCTGTCGCTCGGCGACGCGAGCTTGATGGCGGTGCTCGCCGCATCGGCGTCCTATATCGCGGCGCCTGCAGCGATGCGGATGGCGCTGCCACAGGCCGATGCCGGCGTTTATCTTTCGCTTTCCCTTGGCGTCACGTTTCCGTTCAATCTCCTGATCGGAATTCCACTCTATCACGCGCTCGCGCGTCTCATCTTGGGGTAGAACGATGCTGTCAGATCGCAGAAAGTTAGAGATATTCATCGAGGCGCACGCGCTTGAAAGCCTTGAGGCGATGTTGGCGACAAGCGGCTTTAAGGGGTGGAGCGTCTTCGAAGGCTACGAAGGTGCCGGCGTGCACGGACAGTGGCGACAGACGGGCATCGACGAGAAGGGCCTCAACCTGCTCATCGCCATTGGCGACGAGCAAGCTTGCGAGTCGGCTCTTCACTGGCTTGAAGACTATTTCAAGATCTATCCTGGCATCGTCGCGGTGAGTGATGTGCAGGTGATGCGCGGCGAGCGCTTCTGATCAATCGAAGATGTCGAATAGGCTACCGCGTTTGCGGCGGCCGTGGCCGTAACCGCCTTCGCCATGTTCTCCACGCTCGCCAGACTCGCCGCGCTCGCCGTAGCCGCCCGTCGGCCGCTGGTAAGGTTGCTGCGGCTGCTGCTGGTAGACTGGCTGCTGCGGAGGTTGCGGCGCCGGTGCTGAGCCGCCTTCGGCGCGCGCGCTTTCGATGATCTTCTCCAGTTCGCCGCGATCGAGCCAGACGCCGCGACAGGTCGGGCACATGTCGAACTCAACGCTGTTGCGATTGAGCGCCTGCATGCTCGCGCTGCAATTGGGGCACATAAGAAGAGGCATTGTGGGTCTCCAGAAAAAAGGAAGAGGAGGCGCGCCCCGCGCGGAGAGCGAGGGGCGCAGGTGCTAATCAGGCTGTTGGCGCTCGCAGTCGCTCGCGAATCGCAATCAAGTCACGACTCGCAGTTTGCGACGCTTGAGCTTGCGGATACGCAAGACGTCGGGCGCCGGGCGCGCCGCCTCGGTCGAGAACTCGCTTTCGAGGTCGGCGTGGCGAGACCTCAGAGTTTCTACGTGCGGGTCTATCAGTCTTTCCTCCGCTCTGTCTTTTCCGCAGGAGGGCTTTGGGGCCTCGTCGCGCCTTCTTTCGTGGGGCTCCCGTTCTGAGTCTTCTGGCGCTGCGATTTCGCGCGCAGCGCTGCGTGCATTGCGCCTACAGCGTGGATCATGATCTTCGCTCCTCATCCGCTCCCGACGCAAAACTGTCGAGGAAGCGATGCGGTCCGACATCGCGGCACATGCCGCCAGAGGGGCCCGGACCTGTTGATATTATTTGGCGACGCAACATGGGCGATCAATCGCGCGAACCATGAGATACGCAAATGGCAGCGATTGCCGCGGCGGCTTGCGCTTAATGCAAGCCGCCGCGCATCTCACTCACGTTTGTTCAATTTCTCTTTGACTTGTTTCGCGTGTTCGCCAGAGCGAATAGACGATTGATCCGCCAAGTAGTCCGAGAGTTAGGATCAGCGCCCAATGCGGCTCAAGGTATGGAACCCAGCCTAGTTCCTTAGAGAGGCCGAAATTCCATATGATTTTCACGCCGATCAGCACGAGCACGAGCGAGAGGCCGTACTTCAGATACTTGAAGCGTTCGACTGCCGCGGCCAGCATGAAGTACATCGAGCGAAGGCCGAGGATGGCGAAGATGTTCGAGGTGTAGACGATGAAGGGATCACGCGTGACCGCGAAGATCGCGGGCACTGAGTCCACTGCGAAAATAATGTCCGCTACTTCCACCATGATGAGCGCAAGAAACAGTGGCGTGGCAAAAAGAACCAACTTGCCGGTTAGGGGATGCGGCCGGCGGACGAAGAAGTTGTGGTTGTCGATTGTGTCGGTCACTCGGAGACGGCGACGAATGAAGGCAAGGAAGGCGTTTTCCTAAAGCCTCATCTCCTGACCGTCTCCCGTGAGCATTTTCCAGCCGGTGAAAATCAGAAAGCCGGCGAAGATGTAGAGGACCCAAGTCCACTCGTTCACGACGGCCGCGCCAGCAGAGATGAAGATCGCGCGGAAGACTATGGCGCCGATAATTCCCCAAAACAGCACGCGGTGCTGATATTCGCGTGGCACGGCGAAGT